>JASJDA010000026.1 GCA_030065755.1 Prochloraceae cyanobacterium
AAACCGTTTAGTCAACACTGGGGGGCGAGTATAGCTCCTGCGGAGCCATACTCGCAATTACTATCAGTTTTGCAAGTAAAGTTCGGGAGAACCGTTTTTTCTTCGCATATTTAGCTTCAATTAACCCCTCTAATAAATCGTACAGCTTATTGGTTATTCTGTCTCCTAAAGCAAACTTATGACTCTTGGGCAAGCGATTCAAAATAGGTACGTACCATTTAATCAGATCGTACGCTTTTTGTACGATCGATAATTCTTTCATTCAGTTAATTAAACTTAATGTTTTGCTTGAAAATCGATCCGCCTGACGGCGGAAAAAAGCAAAGGGAAAGAGGGGAAGAGAGTAAAGGGTTATTGTGTCCTGCCGCCAACACAGACAACCCGAAAACCGACATCGTCGCTGATGAAGACGCGCCCCGCGATAAGGTCGTAGACGCGGTACGCAGAACGGCAGAAAGAAGGATAGACACCCCAGGAACCGCCGCGCAGTACACCAGTATCACTTTCCCCTCCTTCTGTCCAAGCACTCCCATCGTTTGGCGCTCCTTCATAGTTGTCGTGCCAAGCATCGGCACACCATTCAAAAACATTTCCGTGCATATCGTATAACCCAAAGGCATTGGGGGGAAACTTGCCTACATCAGTTGTTTGTTTTTGGTTCTGACCTTCAGGTTCATCAGCATAAGTTATCGTGCCATCATAATTGGCTAGCTCGCTGGTAATCGTTTCGCCAAAATGAAAAGGAGTAGTAGTCCCAGCTCGACACGCGTATTCCCACTCTGCTTCGCTGGGTAGTCTGTATTCTCTCTCTGTTGCTTTCGACAAGCGCTTACAAAACTCAACTGCGTCGTACCAGGAAACTTGCTCTACAGGACGGTTATTACCTTTGAAGTTAGACGGATCTGACTCTAGGTCCCGATCGACTTTAGGAAGATTAGCAACTGCTCTCCACTGTGCTTGAGTGACTGGAAATTTGCCCATAAAGAAAGCTTTAACAGTAACAGAGTGCTGCGGTTTTTCAAGTCTATACCAATCCCAGTCAAATTTTTTAACTAGCCTTTCTATTTCCTCATCTTCCGTTCCCATCAGAAATTTGCCCCCAGGAATAGCAACCAGATCTAGGGTGACACCATTGCCTAAGTCTTCTTTAAAATATCGGGCTTTACTTTTATCTCGCTTAACTTCTTTACCAGAGGCATTTACAGTTACTACATCAAAGTCAAACACTGGAAGTGATGGGGTAACTATTCTCTCTTGTTCTGCGGAAGTGGCAATGACAGATTTAGGTTGAGAAGGTGTGGTAGTCTGTAGTGTCTCTGGTGAAGATGGTGCAGTAGGGGAAGCTTTCCATGATGGAAATCTTTGAATGGCTTCGATCGCATCTTGATCTGTGCCCCTGGCTGCTATATTGACCCTAATCCATAGCTGTTTGGCTAATTCCCAATTTTGACGCACTTCTGCTCTATAAGCATCATTTTTCAATTCTTGAATATCCGCTAACGTCGCCTGTTCTGGCAATAAAATCAGATGTATTTTACTGGCTGGTTCGGGGATTATATAAGGAGTTTGTCGAGGTTTTTTATATTGAAGATTAATTTCAGAGACTCGATAGCGGAGACGTCGATCGAGCCGCTCCACAGTGGCACAATTTCCCTCTCCCTGAATCCGTAGCGCTTCTAGGAGGGCATAAGTAAAAGAACCTTGTTTTAAATCTTTAATCTCATAAGATTTTTCCGAAGGGCTACACGAAGCAATAGTGATTACCCCTTTCTGTTTTTCTTCCCCCACACCTAAACCTTGTCTTGCGCCTTCATTGCGACAGGCATCAAATATCAATATCACATTATCTGCACCGCATCGCCGCAAACGCTGGTTCACATAGCTCAGAGAAATAGCTGTATCTTCTACTCCTTCTGGATCGGGGTCGGAATCACGAAGCATCAAATAATCTTTCTCTTTATGACGCAAACCGTGACCGCTGAAAAAAAACCAAAAATTATCCCCAGCTCCCATAAACTTGTCTTTAAAGCGTCTCCTCAGAAAATTCCTCAATATTCCATAGGTCGGTTTGGAATCGAATGACTTTTCTGCAACCACGAGCGGGGGGGAATTATCTGAAAATAAGTAAACTTCCTCGAAGGACACTTCTTCTAAAAAATAATCCCGCATACACTCAGCATCTCGCTGCGCGTACTCTAAATCTTGTAAGTAGTAATAGCGATCGATTCCAATGCAGATCGCCCAATTCTTCGCCATTTATCTTATTGTTTGCGCTTGAATTTGAGTTTGATTCCTCCTTTAGCTCCAGCTTGACCGCCCGTTCCGAAAAGGCTTACTTGTCCAGACCCATTAATCTCAACTGACAGTTCTAGTTCGTCAAGCTCGATCTTTGATTTGGGTTTGTCAGTTCGATCGAATGCTTCTTCCACAACTTCCAAGAACTCGCTCATGTTTCGCTTCAAATCTTCTGCTTTGATGTGAGTTCTCTGTTTTCCGTTTTGGCTTTCTTGTGATGGCTGACTAAAATCAGGTCCAATATCTATTGACCCATCTTTTCCACCTTTGGCTGGGGTATCTTCGGTAATAATCCAGATTCCTTTTGACATTTTTTAGTACCCTCAACCTAATTTTTTGTCGGTTCGACTATTCAATCTGCGTATGAACGAGCGAATTACTTGCCGCTTGGTTTCTTGGCGGGATTGACAATATGCTTCTAGAGCTTTGTACTCGCTTAATGGCAGCTCTATATTCAGTCTTTTGATTGGTTCAGTTGAGACTTTTCTTGACATTTGTTTTTGGAGCTTAGAGCGAAATTCGTGCATATTAATATTATCAAATCATATAGCTAGTTTTAAACAACACGATTATTTATTAAACCTACTCCTGTTGTCTTCATACATGGCGATCGAGTTCGGACTCCAAAAACGCGGTTCATTCCTAGCTTCAGCTTTGTTAGGTTGGCTCTATATCTCCTGCTGATTCCAAGAAGAAAATTTGTGACAGTCGCTTCTACTCCCGCGCCGCTACGCAGACCCGCCTCGGCGGCTCGTTGTCCTAAATTAGACAACTTTATCATTACTGCAGCTGCAGTTTGTCGATTGCGATCGGCGGTTCAGTTGGATTCGAGCGCTTTATAGGTGTTTTCTTTTAAAACCGCTATCAATAAATAGGAAATAATCGAAAAAATCAAGAGTTATATGCAATTAAAATAAACAATATTAGTGAATAAAAATAAGATAGAATATGATAGTTAAAGATAAATATTTATCTCGATATCAAGGTGTTAATAGATGACGTACGCTCTTTTAACTAAATCTAAAGAAGAATTAATAGAGTCAATCAAAGAATTAGCGATCGAGCCATTTTGGTTTGATAATGTTTTAACTAAAACTGGTGCTATTAATCCAGTATGGGAGAAAAAAATAGAGCAATTAGCTATCCAAGAATGCTACGATAGGGATTCAGATTGGTGGTTTAAATACGAACAATACAAAGATAAATTTAAATTTATAGATTTAAAAAGTAGTGAAGAAGAATTAAATGCATTAGAGTATGTTCCTCCAGAAGAGCGTAATGATAATGATATAGAAGGAATTGAAGAATATGAAAATGATAAGATAGCAGTCTTTTATATAGAAGTTAACCTACAAGAAATTTGGGAAGTTTGGGATATTTATAATAAAAAAGAATCAGAAAAAGAAGTAAATAGTTGGTACTATCTCTATCTCATAATAGACCAAAATGGAGAAATAGAATTTAAGGATGCTTAGCTTAAATTTGCAATTGAACAACTATTGAACTTCATCTTCATCTCCCAATCGATCGCTACCAGACCAGCCCAACGCTCGTTCGTACAAAGTTTCATAAACCCTTGCCACCAACTTACCCTCTAATTTCTGTGGCGATCGAATGACATAAACTGGATAGCTCAGATCGTCTCCAATCTCTGAATTGAAATCCACTCCTAAGATGCCAGCAGTTGAATTCGTTGTAGCAATAGTCTCTAGCAGTTCGGAATTATCGTTGGGTATGGCAAAACAAAAGTAGTGGCAAAAGTCGAGATAATCTATCCACTTGTTATCTGCCTCGAAATCTGACAAGCAGCTTTTAATCTCGATCGCGAATATCTCTTTAGGTCGCTTTACGCTCCACCTGACTACAGCTAAAAAGTCGATTCTGCGCCGTATCCCCCCAACATTTACCCTGACTTCAGTATGTTCTTTGAAATTACGAGGCGGGTAATTCATGCCCGCACATTCACAAGTCCAGTTAACTAGATTAATAGAGAGCGATCGAGCTATGGTCGTAGCAATTTGCCTCCTTGATAGCGGCTCGGCACTCGCATTGTCAGTATTTTTTGTTTCTACATTCACCGCTTTTACATCTACTGTTTCCCAATTTCCTAAATGTTTATAACAACCTTCTTGCCCTTTAGACGGTCGCCCCCGCCTTAGTTGTTCTCCTTCTGGTCGGTATTCTTGTTCTATTTGTCGGCACTCTCTAACCGTCGCCTCTCCCGCCAATACTTTCTCTTTCAACTTCTCAAATACTGGCTGCGGTGCATTCCTCTTGACCTTTTCTAATCTCTCTAGTGCTTCTGGAGCTGCTTTAATTTCAGTAAGAATCTCTAAATTCTCCGAACCTCTAAGCTGAAGATAGTACCGAGATGCTTTAATGTGCCTCCAGATTAGCGAGGGTTGGCGAGCGCACTTCTGGGCAATCCGATCGACCCAAGCAGTAAAGGAATTAAACTGCTGCTCGTAAAGTTTCTTATCTTGAACCTCGATCGCAATCCGTGCCGCTTTTTTCCAATCAGCCTCATTGGGAGACAAAAGTTTCTGAATTCGCTCCTCTGCTTGGTCTAAATTTTCGATCATTAAATAAAATTAATCTAGTTAACTAGACTATTTAAATATAATCTAGATAATTAAGTTAACTAGATTAAATAACGAGGAAACATTCACATATGTATCCTTTTTCTCTAGTGTAAATCGTTTACAGTAAGATAGAGGTTAAAGGGAAGGCAGAAGACAAAAGCGCTAATGAAGCCGAGTAAATATCAACAAGGGGTTTTAGATTGGTTAGAAAATGGCTTGGGTAACGCAACTTGTAATGCTGTAGCGGGGTCTGGTAAAACTACCACTTTGAAGCTGGCAGCCCAAAAACTGCTGTCGATGGGATTAAAACTGAGAGACGTTAAAGTTATCGTCTTCGGCAAGCAAAACAGCATCGATCTAGTCAACAAATTCGGTAAAGAGTGGAAAGAATCGATCCAAACACTGCACAGTGTAGGCTTTAAAATTCTGCAACAAGAAATTGGCAGGTTCAAACGAGACGAGCGCATCATCAACAACAAATATCGTCGCATTGCCGAAGATCGAAAGCTGATACCCAGAAAGACGAAAACCCGAACTTATAAAGGTTCGCTGACCGAAAGTAAAGCCATCAGCAAACCCGAAGATTTTTTAAGGGCGATCGATCTCGCCAGACTGACTTTATCGGATTTATCGGCAGATTCAATCGGACAATTAGCTTATCATCATAATCTCGAAGGCATCCACGATTTTTGGCGAGTAAGTAACGCGATCGAGCAGGTCTTGAGAGAAGGAGAAAAGCAAGCTAGCGAACACCGAATCGATTTTACCGATATGATCTGGCTGCCCGTCAAGTGGGGTTTGAATGAAAGAAGGTGGTTTCGCACTTATGAATACGTATTGACTGACGAATGCCAAGATTTAAACGCCGCTCAGCTAGAACTAAGCTTGATGTTGGCTGGCGATCGGGGACGAATTTTAGCAGTCGGCGATCCGAGACAGGCTATCTATGGCTTCAGCGGTGCGGATAACCGCAGCTATCAAAAGATAGTAAAACGTACCCAAGCAAAAGAATTACCTCTATCTCTTTGCTATCGCTGTCCTAAAAGCCATATAGATTTAGTCAATCGTATCCATCCTGAAATCCCAATCGAACCCGCACCTAATGCTCAGACAGGTATTTTAGAATGCATCAAGCAAGGTGATTTGTGGAATAAGGAACATCCAGGTCATTTGGTGGTAGGTGACATGGTTCTATCCCGTAAAACTGCACCATTGGTTAGTTTGTGCATTAGACTAATCGGTCAAGGGATAGCGGCGACGGTCAAAGGCAAAGATATCGGCAAACAAATCAAATCAGAACTAGAAGCGATCGCTGACATTAATGGTTTTCGATATGAAGACTTTAACCTATTCGTAGAACAGTATCGAGAGTTTAAGTTTCAAGCCTACGAGAATTTAGATAATGGGGAACAACTAAAAGAAAATCTCAGCGACAAACTTAATGCACTGTCAACGATTTACAGTAGCCAACCCAATGCTACTTGTATCGAACATCTCTGCACCTATATTGACGATCTATTTTCCGATGATGAATCTCCTATTACTCTCTCTACCTGCCATCGAGCTAAGGGTCTAGAAGGCGATCGTATTTTTATCATCAAGCCCGAAGATCTGCCGATGGTCTGGGAAAGACAACTGGGATGGCAAAAAGAACAGGAAGACAACTTACTCTACGTCGCCCTTACCCGCAGCAAATCAACACTTTATATCGTTGGTCAGCCTGACTGGTTTAAAGATGATAAATCGGAAACATCAGAAACCTCTACGGAAACACTTGGTAACAATACAAGCAACGATTCCGATGAATTGGAAACATCAACGGAAACATCGGTAGCAGAACTGGAAACATCTACACCTTTATCTACTGCAAACAGCTTACAGTTGTTAAAGTCCACCGAACCTATCGATGTTGCTGGTGTGATGCTGCTGATTACCAAACTGTTGAGCTACGAGGAAAAATGCGAGTTACTAACCTGGCTCAACGATGAAGTGACTCAGGAGAAATGGGACAGAGTATTTAATTGCTTGTCAAAAGATACCAACAGAAGCGATCGCGCAATTGCCACTGAATGTAAAGTCTCTTCTCCCTTTGTAGCTAAAGTGCGAGAAAATATGATTGAGAACGGCTTCATTCAGCCTGAAACCAAGCGAGTAGACAGGCGAGGCAGAAAACACAAACCCCCAGTCAATTCTAGTTAGGATTTGTTCTTCAGCGACAGCGATCGCTACTTAATACACCTTCGTGAATTCAGTTTTAAGTAAATAATTAAGTAAAGCATTAAGTACAGTAATACTTAACTCGTCCACTCCGACTCAAGCTTAGATAGCAAGTCTTCAAGACCAAAGCGCACCAGGTCGGCTTTAGAGCGATTCAACTTATTGGCTGCTTTAGTCAGTCTGTCGTCTAGAGGCTTTTCCAAGTCGAGAGTAAACCTAATTTTTCATTTTTCTTGGTCGTCCATCTGACAAGACCGAATCCGATCGACAGTTTCTCGCCAAACCAAAGAATCAAGCTGTTATTGCTGTATTAAAAAAAGGGTTGTCTCTACGTCAAACTGCATCAGAAGCAGGAGTGTCAGTTAATACTGTTAGAAAGGTAAAAGCGGCAATAGAACAGAACAATAAATCTTAAAAGCTACGAACACGCTCATAAGATTCCTAGAACAAGTGGTGTTGTTTGGCAAATATCCTTTAGACCTTCCGATCGCGTTGGCGAAAGATTTCTGAAGATAAATTGTTGACCATGTTCCCTTACGATCGAGGGAAAAAATTAAAGATTATACTCTACTGTCTGCCAATCAATAGACACCTCAATATACAGGTAGAATAGACAAGTACAATAGACACCTCAGTATACAACACTATGGACACTTCTAACTTGACTATAAAAGAGCTTTTAGAACGCTATAACTTAAAGGTCAGACAGTCTATTTACGATTGGTGCAAGAAAGGCGCAAAGATAGAGTTACACAAAGATAAAAGCGGGCGATCGTATGCCACACCAGAGCAAGTAGCTTTACTCGACCAACTAGCAGAACATCTAAAGAAACCTGATAGCACTCTATCTAACTTTGTCCCAGTGTCTATTGTTGAAGTGGACACCCCAATAGACACCCCAATAGACAACTCGATAGACAACAATAGTACTGAAATAAAACCTCAAATAGACACCTCAGTAGACAGGCAATTAATAGCAGAAATAAGTTCGCAAATTGGCATGGCAATAGCCTCACAGGTGAACAACAAGCTACAACAAATAGACCCACTTTGGTATCACAGCGCTTTAGAGAGAGCTTCAACATCGGGATGGTTGCTGACCACCAAGGAAGTTAAAAGCTTGATAGGAGTTACACCCAGGACAAAAAAGAGCAGTACTACTTTTAAAAGAGGTAACTGGGTCTTCATTAAAAGTGGAAAAATAGGTTCGCAAACTGCATGGCGAGTAAATAAAGTCAATCAAAACGACGACTACAAAGTTTGATTATCTATATATCAAATCGATTGCCTGCTTTGCCTTTTGACCAGCTATGTAGAGGTGAAAAACAGACATCTCAAACTACCAAAGTAACAAGGGCAAATTCATTTTAGCTTCAAATATCAATTCCACAGGTTTAGCAAATCTTCATGGAATTCCATGGAAAACTTGCAGGATTTTTTTTTTCAAAGCCTGCATAATATGGGAAGTAAAGAAAAAAAAATTTTGTCATGACCAATTCTGTTTCCGTGGAAAACCAGCTCATTCGTCCCGAAGACATCATGGACGAGTTAGACATTAAAAAGTCTAAATACTACCAAGTTCTAAAGAAGCTAGGCATCAAAGCAAACAAGGATAATCAAAATAAGTCTTACCTAACTGAAGAGCAAGCAAATAGAATACGCGACTATTTTTTAAATAATAATAATTCATCAGAAAATTCGGTAGATGATAATAGCGCATTAGTAAAAGCAGATGATAGTAACCTAGCTGTTTCTTCAGATGAAAGTAGTCTAGAGCCACAAAACATCTACGTCGAACCAGAAAGTCCAACTTCGGGATTCGACATGAATAAACTGATGAGAGAAGCAGCAGAGTTAAAGGCACGAGAGTTGGCGATGCCTGCTTTAGTTAAAAGAGCGCTTGCAGACCAGATGACTGAAGGAGATATGCCAGAAGACCTCAAAGAGAAGATCGGTTTGGCAAGGGAGGCTGCCAACCCAAAATTTACTCCCGCCGAGGTAGCAACAGGCTTACTGGCTCAGTGGCGCAGCAACCGAAGCGGGAACTAACACCAATAAAGGAACTAGGAGAAGAATTCGACAGGGTTTGTGCTGCTGTAAGAGACGGTCATTCTGTTTTAGTAATTAGCGAAGCAGGGATGGGAGCTGGTGAAATGGCTGAATCTTTGCGGGAAACCTTTATCGAAGAGGGTTTAGAAACTGCGATCGCCATTTACAAAGGTTCTGGTAAAAAGTTCTTCCAGACGATCGCCTTTCAATTAGATATCCCAACTGAAGACCAGGATACGGGCAAAGCTTTAACTATGGACGCGCTCAAGGAGGAAATAGCTGGCAATTGTAATTCTGGCACGCTGCTAATTCTTCCAGAAGCCAAGCGCCTTACTACAGGAATTCGATATTGGTTGGAGGATTTGATCGCTAATGGGGTTAGAGTAGTTTGTTTTGCCCCCGTCAATCCTGGAAAGGACATCTTTCTAGAGATGTTGGAGATTGAATTGGAGTTGCCGAGCGATCGCGCTATTAGAAAAGTGATGGAAGCCGAAGCCGAAAGTTTGGGCTTAAATCTAGATAACTCTCGCCTATCTAAACTTCAACCTCTAGCTGGCAAAAACCCGATGCTAGCCAGAAAGATTATTAGAAGGGAAAAACTAGGACTCAATAACCAGACCAAACCAGCACACACTCAATATGTAGTTGTAATGCCGATTATAGTAGCTGCACTGCTAGCTTTTGGCGTAGTAAGGTTTATAGGACTAGGAACGGGTAATAAAGGACTGTACATTACTGGAGGCATTTGCCTGGTAACGGGAATGGCACTCAAGCAGTTAGGCAATGTTAGAGGAGCGAGAAAGAGGTTAGGAGCTTAGAGCCGAGCGTAAACTTACTGCAATCCTTATCGAATAAAGCTTTAGCTCAAATCAAACTATTGAACTATTTGAGATCTAAAAGATACTCATAACAAGGCTTTTAAGGATTTTAAGATTTACTTTATGAATCAGTCCTTAAGTATAACAAATGTTTGGGAATAATTAGTCTAGTTGTTTAGTAATTGCAACCTATGCTGATTTATTTTCCCAACAAGACTTCTATGAAGCGTTTTCTCTTGAAGGATAGTGCCAACAAATTTATACAAAACCGAGGAAAAGGTCGTCTAGTTGAGGTTCCAACATCTGAATCGTCCGAGGGTGTAGAAAAATGGATTCAAGAAAAAGACGATCGAGATATGTGGAGCGTTAGCTATTTCAATAACACAATTTTAGTGGATAGCGATGGAAAACCTTTAAAAGAACAAACAACAAAACGAAATCCAAAAGAACCGATTCCCATAGTAATGAGTTTGGGAAAACCAGATTATATCTACTGTGTAGAACTCGATTAACAGAATTAAAATAAACCGCCTATGATGGCAATTACTCATGCAACGATCGCCTCTGCTGGAACCTGTCTAATTTTGGGAACGGCAGATCCAGTAACTTTACTTCTGGCTGTCGCTGGCTCCCAGATTCCCGATATCGATACCTCGACTAGTTTAATCGGTCAGGTGTTTTTCCCTGTCAGTAGCTACATCGAGGATAGATTCCCCCATCGATCGATCACTCATTCCCTTTTAGCTACTGCTGTTATTGCTGCTGTGGCTATGTCGGCAAGTTACTATTTCTTGGGGGATATGTGGAGCTGGATAGCATTGCCATTAGGTCATTTACTTTCCTGCTTCTCCGATACCTTTACCAAGCAAGGGGTACAGCTTTTTTACCCCAACCCTTGCTGGGCGATTAGCGTTTCTAACCCCCACCGACGCATCAGGACTGGTTCTACTGCCGAGTATTGGGTCTTAGCAGGAGCGATCGCCACTCTCGTTATCGGTATTTCCCTGGCAACTAATGGCGGCATTACTTATAAGGTTTCTGAAAGTTTGGGATTGAAGGATGCAGCAATTAGTATTTATAATCAGAATGCTTCCTCTCACCATACTTGGGCTGAAATTCAAGGAGTTTGGGCTAGCGACAGGTCGAATGCCTCTGGGAAATACTGGATTGTCGATATGGACGGGTCTGAGTTTATCGTTACCGACGGGAAATCTATTTATAAAACTGGCAAACAGATAGTTGTCAACAAACTAACTGTAGATGTTGGAGAGCCATCTACTACTGAAATTAGGACTGTTAATTTTAACGATGAAAACGCGATCGCCCCTTTAAAAGAGTTAGCAACAGCTTATCCAAATGCAGCGATATTCCTTAACGGTCAGATAGTTATAGACTTCCCCGAAGACATTAAAATCCCGATCGCACCAAACCAATTCCCCACAGCTCAACTAGTTGGCAGCACTTTGAAATTAGAAAATCTCCCTCTTGAGAAAGCGATCGCCCAACTGAAAGGTCAATATGCTGTCGGTACGTTGAGTGCCAAAATAGTTAACCCCAAACCTAGTTTCGCGCTATGAGTTGGTTTAGAAACTCACTAGTAATTGCCTTTGCTAGTGTTGTCTTGGTTTTTGTCAGCACCAAAACCGTACTGAAAGCCGATCGCACTTCAGCACAGGACACTACCCCTGAAAGTGAAAGCCCTATATCTTCTAGAAGGTTCAAAGTAACTGTCAAAGTATCGGAACCAGAAGACTTGAAGATTAAAGAAGGCGATCGCATTACAGCAGGGCAAATAATAGCCGATCGCCAAAGGGAAAAGACGCGCCTCAATTCTCAAAGAAAGCAACTACAATTAACATTCCAAAGGCTCTCTACTTCTACTATTACCCCTCCAACACCACCACTTGCCGTACCCGCACTGGCTGCATTACCACCATTTAGTTACCTGGAACACGAAGCAGCTATAGAGAAGTCGAAGACAGCGATCGCCTCCATTGAAGCTGAAATTGACCTCAAGAAGCAGGAAATACAGTATTTAAGCCAACTACCCAGTATCGACTCAATAATCCTAGAACACGAACGAGCCAAACTAAACTCACTCAAACGAAACCACACAGCAGCCGTAAGAGACTATCAGCTAGCAGTGGGAAAACTACAGAGTGCTAAAAACACTAGAGCTTATCAAGAGTACGTCGCCTCAGTAAATGCAGCTAGAAGGGTAGAACAGCTCAACCAAACCAGACTTAATTACCAACGGCAGCTGGCGGAGTACGAACAAAGACTGGCAGATCGACAGTATCAAATTGCCCAGGTACAGACTAGACTAAATGAGGTAGAAAATGCGCTTGCTTCCCTTTCAGTGGTTAAAGCCCCTTACGCTGGTACTGTGCGCAGGGTTAAATGGCTGGGGCAGTCCCCAGATGGTTCTCTCTCAGCAGAAGTCACCCTCATTGTCGATCGAACTACCGTGTCTCAACAGCAGTGAAGAATGTATCGAGGAATTAACCCGACTGGCGATCGATAATTCCAATGAACTCGAAACTATATCAGAAAGACTGGAACTGATAGAAGAACAACTTAAAGCAGTTAACGATCGCATCGAGTACATTAGGAAAAGGAAATGGGTAGTTTTCGCCTCTGTTAACCCCATCCAAAATCCTCTCAGGCTGGCAGTTAATATCTTTGGGGGTGGGGAGATGCAGACTTATCAAAATACTATGGCTACTTTAGAGGTTAGAGCGTCGTCTCTAGTTACATCTAAGGCAGAGTTGGAAAGAAAAGCAGACGAGACTAAAACTTCTATTGGAGATAAAGTATTGGAGTTGATGTTGGATTACGAGAAGAGCGATCGCCTCATAGCTTTATTTGAATCCCAGATTGAAACTTTTAACCTACAAAATGAAGTCTTTCGCATTCAGTACCGCTTCGGTAACGGTACGACTAGGCAGTTTTTGTCTCTTTCAGATAAGAACGATCGCCTGAACGAAAAGTTAGTAGATGCTCGGATTAAGCGATCGGAATCTTTACGAGAATTGTTGCAGCTAACTGGTTTTGGTGGGGTAGAAACGAGTAATTAATATTTAGGTTGAGAGTGCGGGCTAAAATTTTGTTTGTTATAAGCGATCGCTTTCAGTAAAGCTTCGATTGATTGAAATTATCAAGTCGAATGCACTATTTTTACTCGCATTAAACTGCGCTTTGATCCATGCTTACCAATTTTTTCCTCCTGTAAATATTTCGTTGATGGCGGATTTAGGGGGCGCTCGACGCAGTCGAGCGCTTATTCCTACGATCGATCTGAAACCCACAACAGGAATAAATCGTAGGGTCGATCAATCTTCGGCTCTTGGAATCGCTTATAAACAGGGCATTCTGCCATCAACGAAATATTTACACCTGGAATAAATTCAGCTCTTTCGTTAAGTTCGTCAACAGTAAGTACGTGAGCAAAATTATTTGCATATTCCCGATCAGCAAATTACGCTCATATCAAAGGTTTGGGAAATTTAAAATGTACAATTAATTTTGCTCAGGTACTTATCAGATGCTACTCAAACGCCTTCTCCTATAAGATAACTATTCAAGCGCAGTTAATATAAGTCGATCGAGAAGAATATCTAAATCGTTTTCTAAAACAGTTAATTCTTCAGCAATTGCTTTTAGTTCACTAATCTTTCGATCGACGCTTGCTTGACCTTTTTTCTTTTCTTCAAGAACTGATTCTACTTGATCTTCAAGGTTTTTAATTTCTTGAGTAAGACCTTTTTCAACAATATATTTGATCTTAATTAATTGCTCAAATATATCACTAGCGATTTTTTTTGCTTGTACGTTCCTAGATTTATAAATCTCTTGAGAAAATCTTTTAGCTGTTTCTTCTTTAATTGTAATTCCAAGTCTTTCTTGTGCTATTTCCCCTCCTATCACTCCTTGTATCAGAGCAACAAGAGCCAAACTTGCACTAGAAATGACTCCTATACCTATTAATGGCAGCAATAGCGTACCCGTCAGTACAATCATTCCTATCGTCAATATTCCTCCTAAAGTTCTTTGCGTTTTTTGCTTACCTAAACCCAACACTCCTTGCATCCACTCATAGTTACTTAAAGTTGGCATTCCAGCAGCAGTGAATAATCTCTCTAAACTTGAAATAGAGTTTTTAGTAAAACTCGATGATTCGCCAGAAGCTAACTGTGAGCGTAGCTCATCTACCTCTCGTATAAAGTCTGAAGCTCTTGCATCAAGATCTTCTTTAAGAATTTCTAAACGACTGGCAATAAAGGGCTGTATTTCATTGGATTGCCAAGGAATAAATTCATCTTCTACTTGTTTTGTTACATAACTGGATATTTCTTCAACTATTGCTTTTACTTGAATCTCTAAAGCTTTGTTAATATTTAAATTGTGAATATTCCAAGGTTGTTCTTTGATGGGTTCTATCACCTTAGACAAATCTATCTCTGTTTGAAGTTCATAATTTTGTATCCATTTTTGAATCTTATCAGGCAGTTCACTATAAAAATTATTGGACTTATCTAAAACTAAGCTCCTAATATCTTGACAAAACTGATCGATGCGCTTCCCTATTTGCTTACGCTTAACTTCAAGCAGTTTTAAGGGTTCCTGAGCAGCAAGATATCGCGCTTCAAGCTCTCCATAACTAGTTTGAAACATGGCTATGCGATCGGGAATAGTTTCCCTAGCCACTTTAATTGATTCTCGCAAACTTTGTGCAGGTTCAACAATCTTAAGGCGACCTCTTTCAGTAGTAAGAAATTTCTCTAATGACTCTTCTAAAATTGGCACTCCAGACTTTTGTAATAATTGTTCATCTCCATCTAAACGACCATCCAAAGCATCAGCAGCACTGATGAAAAAGATTCCCTCTTCACTTAATTTACTCAGCGGCGCTAATTTGGTAATACCAAACTGCTTTACACTTTCTCTTTCCCGTCGTCTAATTAGATCAAAACGGTTGCAAATAAAAAAGATATCTTCATGACCAAATGCTCTCATTATTTCAATAGCTCTTAGTTCAGATTGTGAAACTAGTGCTTCACAAGAAAGTACAAATAATGTCGCATCAACAATAGGTAAATAATCTTCAACAATCTGCGAACGAGCACTGTTTTCATTGAGACCAGGAGAATCAATAATTTCTACTCCACTACGGCACAGTTCTAAAGGATAAAAAATTTCAACCTTCTCATAAGGATTGATATAGTCCTCCCCAGCTTCGTGTTTGATAACAACATATTCCTCAATTTTGTCTACAGAAATTTCCTCTGGCTGTCTTTTTAACCCATCTTCTTGAGGAAGATAGTGCAATACTGCTCGACTTGAATTTCCCCACTTAACTTCATTAATAATTCCCGTGCATGGTAGTACTTGTGCAGGAAGAATCTCTTCACCTAACATCGCATTGATAAAAGTACTCTTTCCTCGCTTAAATTCACCAATAACGAGCACCTTAAAAGCATCTGTTGAAACCCGTTCTCTTAAGTTTTCCAGTGTTTCTTCCCAAGTTTTAATATCAAGCCTTGAGAGCAAATAAATTTGACGTGCAATCAGAGACAGTAAAATATCGCGTTTCTGTAAAAATGATCCATAATTGTTTTGAGTACTTATAGCCATAAAACTCCTCTTGTTTATTTTTGTAGATTATTCAGTTATCAAAATAATATATACTTAGCTTTGTAGAAAGTTTCTAAGTTGTTCTGTTATTTAAAACTGTGATAATTTCTTGCTTCAGTACAGATACCTGAGTTAAACATTGTTGCCAATTTGTATTATTCGCTTCCAACTCATTGACTTTAAAAGCAGACTCTTTAGCTGAGTACCAATTAGCTTGCACTTGTTTGGTATGTTCAATAAGTTGTTGGTAGAGGTCGCGTAGATGATTTGAAGCATTTCGGCGATATCGATCCAACATCTTGTCAAAAGCTCGTTCTAACTCTTGAATCAACAAATCCTGTTGTTGTTTAATTGATTTTTGCAACCGTTGTTTTAAGAGGAATTTGATTCCTTCTGTTGCAGCAACACCAACAATTACCAAAGGAATAGCCATTGCAGCACCTGTTGCAGTAATAGCAATGGCAGCTCCCTCAGCTGCTCCATAAGATAATAGAGGACTAGCCATAAGTCCAGTAATACCAACAACTGCGCCAGTTGCTCCATTACCTGCCAAAGACCAGAAATGTTTAACATTAGCGAGTTGCACTTGACGTAGTTCTGGTTTAATCTCTGTTTCATCTAAAGAAGATTTAACATTTTTCTTCGCTGACTTAATGGCAAAAATCTGTTTAACCTCTGTATAAAGCCACTCAGCATCACTATGAAAACTAGCCAAAATACTATCGTTAAACTTGCGGTCAAGAGCTGCTAATTGAATACGCAGATCGTTATTAAAGGTATTTTCCCACCATAACTTCAAATCCTCTTTTTCCTTTATTTGGTTGCCAAAGAATTGTAGTAATTCGGTCTTGGCTTGACTTAAATCTTGTCGCAGCTTTTGCTCATACTGCTGACGCCGATCGGTAAGTTCCAGCTCAATTCTGTCCCATTCCAGATCGGCTTGACTAATTTCTGCCTGTAATTGTTGTAACGCTTTCTCCCTTTCTATAGCACTCATTTGGATTGCGCGTAGGTTTATCTGGGAGAGTTCTTCTAACTGACTGAGACTATCAAAAATCTGTTGAGCTACTTTTTGACTGCGCCACGCGCGACGACTTTCGTGCCCTATCAATGTTTCAATATGCGATCGCACATTTTCTAACGCTTCATCGTCTGTTATGTGCTCCTCAAGAGGATGTAGAGGAACAACCGATATCTCAGAGGAAATTTTGCTCACGCGAGTGCATATAGCACTAAATACAATGGCGCGTTTCTCATGGTCAATATTATCCAATTTGGAAACAACGACTAGAATACGAGGAATATGCCGTCCAATAACTTCCTCTTCTAAAAATGCTGCTTCCGTTTGACTAAAAGGCAAAGTTGCACTGACAACTAACACAGCAGCGTCACATTGACCTAAAAACTTAGAAATTAATGCAGAGCGATAGCTGCAAAGATCCCCGACACCAGGCGTATCAATCAGTTCAACATCAATATTTTTTAGCCAAGGATCGTTTAAAGTAAGCTGAACTTCTGCAGTAAATACCCGATCGTTTCCTATGGTATCAGTGGCTAAGAGATCCTTCCAGGAGGATTCTTCTAGGGAACGAATTTCTCGTCTACCATTAGGGAAAAGAACTTTCAGGTGCTCGCTACCTCCCGAGACAATTGAGGTTAATGTCGCTGTGGTTGGCATTGTACTACCTGTAGGTAATAAATCCCGTTCCAGTAAGCGATTGAGCAATGTGCTTTTTCCTCGACAGAATTCTCCGACAAAAGCTAAGCTAAAACTTGGAGATCGCCAGTAATCAGATAACGCGCTTAGTTCTGTCGTGACATCACTAGATACAGATTTTGCTATTGCCAAAGAACCTCGCAGCCAAGAACCTATTCGATTGCTAAAATTCGGGCAATTCTCAGATAAGATCAACTTCTCCATGTCCTTGATTTTTCCTTAAAACTCCACCAACGTGAAATTTGCAGTCAATCGTCAACATAACATCAAGCCTGGAATCTGTTGAGCAGCATGACGGCAATCAAAAGTGTTAAGCTAGAAACCTTACAAAGCATTTAAACCCCCATTTATGAACTCTTCTCAACTTCTACAAAGTGACCATAAAGAGTTTCGCAGATTCTTAGCAAATATTTACTAAATGAATGATGGGTTACGCTACTGCTGGCTTAGGTCTAGTTGTAGGACTTGGGGCTTTGTCCAGAAACAAGAAAAAAAGCGGGTCTTGGGGTTTGAGTAGCAACTGATACTGTTGATTAACTTAATATTGAAACTTGAAATCCGATAAATACGTTAGATAGCCAAACAATTTTATTGGCTTTGACCTCTCTTTCGTTAAGTTCGTCAACAGTATCACTTTTGGCGATCAGCGCTCGCCTTCTATTCTTACGATGTGTTTGGCAATGATGCCAGCGCCACAGTTGAGGTGAAGTAGCGATCGCGAAGCGCCTCTTCGAGGTCGGCGTAATAGAGTCAATCAAAGATTTTTCTTCAACCATCTTTCTTTTCGGTTGGGGACTCCCGCAAGCGCCCGATTAGGGTTAGCGGTGAAAGGAAAACCGAGCCTCCAATTGTGTTTAGAAAAACGACAAATAAATAAGTTGAAACCTTTACAAAATAAAGTTATCTCCTTTCTATAATGCTAGTAAATTTCATCTGTTTTTTTCATCAGCGTGTCTTCTTTGTGACAAAAATTCTTCTTCTGAAGTTCTCGATCGCTTTCGCAAAGACTTAACCACCTCGGAGAAATCAATCTGCTTGGTGCCTCCTTGCTCTGAGGAGACCTCAGAGCGGGCGCTCCGCTTTTTTCCAGGTAACCCTCTCCTTCGTTGCTCGATCGTTTCCTTCCAATCAGCGCGGGCTATGTGGTCTAGTGTGCGACAAATATCTGGAGTTAAGCGGCGATCGAGACATCCAGATAGCAATTCAGTCTCAAAATAGTCGCTCTTGTAGCATCCATCATTTTGGCAAAGTGGCAATTTATCACGATCGAAATTAAAGTCAGGAATTACAAGCTTAACTAAGGATGATTTGACAAGTCCGCTATCTTCGCAGCAGTAACAGTTCCACGATGGTGTCCAAATTTCTTTGTCCTCGATTTCTGAGGAGGACCGCATGGGGAGGCGATCGAGTTTGGGAAGTTTTGGAATATCCATTAGCGCCACTCCTTCCAGATCTCGTTGTCTCTGACAAACTGAGACATTGCTAAGCGTATTGGCTTCTCTAGCTCAACCCCTTCAATCCCATCTATTCTGAACGTAGCCATCCCTTTGTATCTCATTACCTCCACGGCTTTTGACCAGTGAGGATGCTTAGTCCAATCTCGTGTGTTGTTTTCTTCTACCTGTACTACAGCGCGGAAGTTTTTATAAAATTCCTCCCACCTGCGATCGCTAGCCAGATAGTCATGCTTGCTAACAATGGGATTGCTGAAGTGTTTAGTCTTCTCCTCAACAAAAGCTAAAAATTTCTCTCTCTCATCAACTGGTAGATTTGCCCAAAATTCTCTGTAAGTTTCTTTAGTTGATTTTTTTGTTTTCTCTCTCTCCCGATCTGAGAGAGAGTTGAAAGAACTTTGATCGTCATCTGAAGAAGAATCTGGTGCCACGCTCGGTTTCCTAGTTTTACTGGGGTTTTCACGATCTGGATCGGCAGTTTTTTCGTAGTACGTTGCACTTTTTTCGTAGTCTGTTGGAGTTTCTCCGTCGCCTGTTGGAGTTTCTGCGGCGGTTGATGGAGTTTCTCCAACAGTACTCGTGTTCTCTTCGATGTACCCGTCAAGCTTAATTCCAGTACGGACAATATCGATTTTGAAGTGGGGAAAAGCTTCTTTAATTTTTCTAAAGCCTCGATAAAACTGATCTTTAGTTAGCTTCAGTTGCTGACAGATTTTGTCTGGGTCGGCGCTTATTCTCCACCCCGCTTTAAATTTGATGCAGAAATAATCGTATAGCAAGCCTACACTGCTCATTAAACCTGCTTCATATTTAGCGATCGCTTTGTCTAGGGTTAATTGGTAAAATTGAGTCATGATATTTCTTTTTGTTTTTCTGTTTTGGTACAGTGCTAAAGTCAAAGCGCCCGTGTCGAGCGCTCGTGGCGCTGTTTTGTTTAGTTATTAGTTGCTGGTAATTGTTTTTGGTTTTCAGCTAATCTGGCTGAATAGATCCGCGCCCTGCGGGATCCGCTACGCGGATCGCTATTACTTTCGAGAAAAGCTTTGAGAGTTTTAATTTGCTCTGGTTTGTTTGGAGTAGATGTAAATTCGACTGCATAATATGTTCCGTTATCGCTAGTGCGTGGCGACATACTCGCAGTTACCAATTCAGTCCCGATCGTCTTTTTCTCGATCGTTTTCTTTCTCAGCAGTTCCAAGAAATTCGCGATCGACTCGGTTTTGAATAAAAGTGGACTTCCTGGGAAATGAATTATTTTGCCGTCGTTCTCTGGTAAGTCAAAAGCGCTTGCAAACATTGTTTTCTTCCTTTGATGTATGTAGCGATGTTGATGTTAAATGCTTAAATTCCCCTGCCAATAGACAGGGAAAAGTTTCTAGAAGTTATTTATTGAGAGTCTTTTTCTGTTCCTTAGTTGCAAGCAAATAGTACTCGTCTGTTTTTGGGTTAAAATAACCAGCAATGTAATACTCTTCTTCCAAAAAATCGGCGAAACACATGCGGGGAAAATGCTCGTCGATATAAGTCCCTTGAGCAATAACTGCTTGAATACCCTTAAAAGAAAGTTCCCCGCGATAGCTTTCCTTTATTTCTTTTGTGCATAGCACCACTCCAATTTCTTCGAGTTTCTCGATCTCGTTGTAATGTACTAAATCTCTAGAAAATGTTTGACTTTCGATTATCACCATGATTTTTTTCCTTTGTTGTGTGTAGCGAGGTAATAAAAATGTTGATGCGCCCCGACACTTTTTATGCCGAGGCTCAAGATCTATGCAGCTATAAAGCCAGTCGTGTAGTAGAGATACTCGTCGTCGTTAATTCCCCAGTGCTTAGTAAGCTCCTGATCGATTAACCAATCAAGTCCCCAAGTGTTGCCATCGGTTTGATACTCGATGTCGGGGATTACTATTTCTCTTTCAAAGTCTTTGAGATATTCTGGAGTGTCGTTGACCCAGCAATCTTCGCAGCGGTATAGTATGAACAAAGTACTTAGATATCCCTGAACTTCGTGGGCAGCACAGCTCAGGTATACAATCCCTGTTTCCTCGCACTCCAGGATTGACGGAGCGTGTAAAATGATATTAGGAACTTGCTCATGTTGACGCATGAGTTTAATCTCCTTATTTAATATTGACAAAAGGCGATCGTTAGAGGTGAGATGCTAGTCGGTCGTCCTTTGTTTGTTTACATTCACTATTATAATATGGAATCCAAATTATAATCAAGTAGTTAAAATAAAAAACTTGTGTGATATTTTAATTGGAGTCACTTGTTAAAATAGAGTAACAAAGCGGAGAATCAACAAATGGCAGGTACGAAGTCAAGTGGTCGTCCAGGGGGCAATCCAAATATAAAAAAGCACGGATTTAAAACCGATCGTAAATATCCTTTAACTGAAAACATGACAATACGCTTCGATCGTCCTACAAAGGATGCTTTAAAAGCTGGGAAATTACCAAATTGGCGAGAAATAGCTAGAGAAGCTGTTGAAAAAGCATTAGCAGAAGTAGAAGAAGAAGAAAATCTTAAGTCCGCGTGAATAATGCACGAGAGTAGCGATCGGCTTGACGAGTTTCAACTCAACCCCAATGCTTTGAATATTGAATCTACGATGGCATTTACGGACGAGTGGAACCTCGAACTAAAGAGAAGAAGTGAGCGCATAAACCCTGGGGATGTGGTGAGAATCAAAAGCAATAGGCTTTTGACCAACGAATGGGCGGTGGTAGATGGTGAAGATAATACAGAATCCACTTGTACTCTATTGACTAGAAAAGGAAAGCTAACAGGTTGTTTCAAAGCTCAGCTTGAGTTAATTGAGTTGAATGAAGAGCAAAAAGCCTCAGTTCACGAGTTGATGATGAGAATGCAATGCTTGTATAAAAAACTGCGAAAAATTCCAATAAATACGATAGGTAGCGGTGCTTTTCTTAAAGGGATTTCCGTTAAAGAATTCCCACAAAACTTGACCACTATAGAAGATTGCGGGTTGAGAGCGATCGAGAGTTTTGTTGATTGATGAGCCTAAATCGTTCTCGATATCCCGCCAACTGGAATGATTTGGCGCTGGCTATTAAAGAGGCTGCTAATTGGCGTTGTCGCAATTGTGGCAAACAATGCTTTAAACCAGGTGAGAAACCTGACAACTTAACTCGTGCAGAGTGGACAAGTTATACTCTGTGCGTCCATCATTCCAACTATAATCCTGAAGATAATAGACCAGAAAATCTTATTCCTTTATGCAATCCTTGCCACTTATCAAAGCATAGTGGTCGCAGAGGAAGCATAAGTCCTGGGCAATTATCTTTATGGTGAAAATACTAGCTACTAGACTGCGCTTCCATCCATGCTTACCAATTTTTTCAATGTTTTTAAATCTAGAGAATCATCAACTTCTTTAAGAACTATTATTCCTTTCCCATACGTTAACGGAGCATAGTCGGTCATTTTATTACCTCGTTTTAACCAATTTTCAAGACCGTCGAGTACCCATAATGATTCGTAATTAATATAACTGTATTGACTTTTGTTTATTAATTTAATACCTAGAGCGTACAATCGACGGTAAAGTTCTAATTGTTTAATCTTAAATCTATTTGCTAATTGATTGACAGGATAAATACAATATTCATCAAAAACAGCCCTAGACCAATCTTCTACCCATTCCATCTCTTCTCTGCAGTATTCTTCTTCTTTTCTGAGGCGAACTTCATAAACTTCTTTGTGACAAATATCGCACTGAGAATTAATAAGTTGAGAATATTTAATTAGAGTTTTTCCCACATAAATATCTCCACCATAAATGCCTTTTAGTTTCCCCTTGCAATCATCGTCAAGACAGGGAATACTAAATTTATTTCCTACTTTTACTTTAGGTAATTTCATCTTTATTGGTTCGCTAATTTTGTTTGCGAACGAGACGCTTTCTCTAGTTAGCATCGGAATATTAACCAGCGGGAAGTCGGTTGCTTCTTTGAGTGTTTTGTTCTTCCTCCCACATCTGAGCAAAGTGTTCTTGTAGTAGTCTGTGTATGAACCTATATCCGCCTCCTACTCTCTGTAGTAAGAGGCGATCGGTGCAATAATTTAAAAATTTTTTATAATGGCATGGTGCATAATTATTTAACCACAGGATTGTTCTAAGACTAAAATGTTGAATGATGATAAAACCTGTTCTATATAAACTACTTACCAAACCAGCACTAAAACCAATTACGATTGCATTAAAAATAGTTTCATTAAAAGCTATGTGGCTATAAATTCCAACTATTACGCTAATAAAGGTAAAAAAATATATTGTAGATTTCTTTGAATTTATTATTCCTTGATTGGGAAATTTAACTATATTTATTTCAGGATGTGTATATTTAATTGGTACGATTTCCTGCCAAAATATTATTGGTAAGAAAATACAAGGAAATAAAAATTCAAATAATATTTGCTCCCAACTATAAGTACCTTTAGTGAAAAAAGAACAATTTAATAATAGATAAAACTCACAAGTTTTTACTAAAATTAATCGAGATATTAAATAGATTATCCCAAAAATAAAACCTGTTTGTAAAGCCAAAAAAATTGCTTCATTTGAAATTTTTAGTTTTGATATAGTTTGGATCCTTCGAGGTAATGGTTTAAAAAGCACTATGCTAAAAAAAAGACATACTATTAAAGGGGATAATATTTTTATGATTGCTTCGTGTGTGAAATTTTCAATTATCAACAAATATATAAATCCACTTGATATTATAAAAAATACAGCGGGAATAAAACCATGTATAAATTCATATATAGATTTAACTAAAAAAGATAAATATTTTCTTGAAAAAGAGCTAAGTTTTTTAGGAATTCTTTTATTTAATCTCTTTGCAATATTTCTGGTATTGCGTTTAAAATAAGTTGTTAATGTTAAAACACTTATAATGGCAGATAATAAGCTTAATACTGGTGTATATAACCACATTACCACAGTTGTGTTGACTTGCGTACAAAAATAAAGCCATAGAGATACACCTATTAAAAAACCTATAATTAATTTTATAAGTAAGTAATATCGATATCTTTCATTAGCAGGTAACCATATCGGCTGTATATTTTCTATAAAAAATTGTTCCTCATTGCGTTTTTTAAGTTGTTTTGCTAACCATATTAACCAATGAATTACATCTTCATTTTGTGAGTATGCTATTCCTTTTCCTCGGTATGGTCGCTCAAACATTGTTGTTATATACGTCTTAAACAAATAATTAAGTTTTTCTTTTTCTGATTGAAGATTTTTTAATTTGGAAAAAGATATTTCGTCCCCCGTGCGAATAATTATATTTATAAACAATGGAATTTTAACTAAGTCTATTATTTTTTTATCTTTTTCGATCTTTTTCCAAATTTTTGTTTGTTCTACTCGTTCAAGATAATCTTGAATTTTCTCTGGTGTAAGAGATTGTAAAATAACTGCTCCATTTAATTGGAGTTTTGTTATTTCATTCTGAGAATTACCTGAATTGCTTAAGACTTTATATTCTTCAGTTCGACTACAAACTATTAACGGGGTCGAAGGATTGAAATTATTTATAAACTCATTAATTTTTTTAATACATAAAATTTGTCTGTCAGAAGCTAATTCATCTAAAGCATCTAAGAGAGGAATAATCTTACCTTCAGTAACCAATTTTTGGGCGATATCTTTACGAATACGATATGGTGTTTTTGTTAAGCTATTAATCATCCAATGTTGAATACTTTCTCGATCATTTTTCCAAGAAGGTAAATTGAATAATATGGGTATAGCTTCTTCACAGTCTTTATCAGCGCGAGCAATTAACTCTTTAGCTAATTGTAACAGCGTTGTGGTTTTCCCCGAACCAGGTGCGCCTAGAATTAGCAACTTGCCATTTATCTCCTCTCGGTCATAAACCTTAATAATATTTATCTTAGAGCGAAGTTGTTCTCGTGGCTTGATGCCAACTTTTACATCAATTGCCCAAAAAGGATTTACCTGACTTATATCTTCTTCTTTATCAAGTAAAATATACACTTGATTATGCAATGATTGATTGAGGCGAGCAGCGACTTCATTCTTGACTTGATCTAACATTAATTGTTCAGTCTTCGATCGCGTCGTCCTTATTCCCGAAACAGGTTCCTGCCTGAAAAGATTAAATATCAAATTCCATCGGCCCTGGATGACATTTGCATCACGACCAGCACCAACAGCTTGCGCCTGACCTTCATTAGTGCCAATATCCTGACGGATATTTTGACTGCTAGAAGGTTGTTGAGAGTTACTTTCTTCAGAATCAGGTGGAAAATTGCTCATGGGAATGGTTCACCTCATCCAAAGAAATGATTAGCAGCCACTCCTAACCAACCTGTTAACTTTAAAACAAGAGGTTTTAGTTTTTCAACCAACTTAAGAGCTGCACCTGTTGTTGTATCTAGCTTTTTGATAACAGAAGTAGCCCGTTCTAAATGTCGCACGACGATCGCCTTATCTGCTTTTTCCTCCGATGCTTCCTCTGATGCTTTATCCGCATACTTGACCGCTTGGGTGGTTACTTCTTTTGGAAGTTCGGCATTCTCGATCGACTGCTTTATTTGAGCCAGTATTTCTATAATCTGTTCTTGGGTGAGTTCTTCTGCTTCACCTTGGCTCATTTGTTGGGTAGCATTAACGTCTCCTCCTGCTGCGATCGCCTGTGCTTGTCCTGTATTAGTGCCGATATTTTGGGTGACGCTCTGCTGATTTTCTGTTTTATTCCCTTGAACGTAATCTCCCTCTATTTTTTCGTTGTAATTGCCGTTTCCCATATTGACAATCCTCTCCCCTCGGTATGTCTGTTGGCTACGATCGCTGACGATTCGATTTCCTTCCACTCGTTCCCCTGAGATGACAATGTTATCCTTGCCCTCTGGAGCAAAACCGTAAACTTTAGTTCCAAGGTTATATTTTGACGAACCTTGCTCTCTCGACTCCAACTCTTTACCCGCTTGCCCTAAAGATTCTTCGACTTGATTGTTTCGTACCCATTGGTGGATAGCTGCTCCAGCTAGATTGGCTAACTCATCAGGAGTCTTGAAAAAACTGACTAACTTCGTCTTCCCTAGTTCTTGCCTGAACTCCTCAATCCGCCTACCTCTGTCTCCTTTTCCCGTTACTACATCCATTTGCCTCCTCGACCACGGCGCATCCTCATGCAGTAGAAAAATAAAACAGGGTTTCCCTAATTGTTGAGCCTGCCGATACTCCAACTCAGTAATTGACTTCTGTTGCGGATTTTCTTCATCTGGAATGTAACCGTAGCGCCAAGCGAATATGCCTACATAAAGGTCAGATTTGGCTACATCAGCCAGGCACTTATTCAGAGGAGGATGCTGACCCGTAGCTACATAATCTTCCATCGCCACCGCATCGTGTTGCATTCGCCGTAGCGTCTGATAAACCTTTTCTCGATACTCTTTAAGGTCGCTGTAGGTTGAAGAGATATAAATCTTAGCCATGCGCTTTAGATGTTAATTGCTCAGAGTACTAATTTGAAAGATCCGATTTTCGATCGTACTTTTTCCGCAAAAGTTCGCATACTAACCAACAATACCCTGTGGTTGACTCGCTGTTTACTCAGCTTCCTGCCAGCCTTCAACAGTTGCTGTCAAAATATTGACTAGAGGATGGTCAATTGCCTCTTTGAATGCTTCAGTTCCTCCTGCTTTGAGCGCATTGATTACCCTTGCTTTCAGTGTTGGGTTCTTTTCAATTCGATCGACTACCTCACCTACTACCGTCATTTTTTCTTTGGAAGTTGAAGTAGGATAGGTTTGAGATAGCTGCTCTAATAATTGTTGAATTTCTGCGGCTGTTTCTGCTAAAGTTTTTGATTGGGCTTCATTAATAGTTCCTGCTATTGTCTTAGCTTTGATTTCTCCTTTATTAACGCCAACTCCAAACGAACCTTGTTGTTGGATATAATCACCTTTGATATTTTCGTTATAATTACCATCACCCATGTTAATTGTACGGCTGTCAGTTTTGCCATAGTGATTATGAATTACAGGCTCTTTAGTCATAGTTGGTTTCTGGTTTTTATTGTTATCAATTGTGTCTTGAAAACCTGGTATTATCTCCTTCAGTATTTTTTGTGTGTTGGAAGTAGGTATGCCATGTGCTGCCAACAAGATGTCGAATGGATTTAGATTCTTCATATCGGACGATAGGGAATTTGAAGGTTCTAAAATTATCTTAGCGTTCCTTTCGGGACCTTAGTTGCTTGTCTTTGTCGATCGTTTTTGATTTAAGATTTTCTTCAAATATGGACTTTCGGATACCTACCTATTGCATTCAAGATAACCGAATAAACCCTATAAAGGATTTTGAGCTTAAATATTATAAAGACCGATCGAGGTTTATTTTCCATCTCAATCCAAACCTCTTAACTCTTCATAAGGAGATGCAAATATGAGTGGCGATCGCAACATCAAGATGGGTAGCGGAAACTATAACGAAAAGATCGAAGGAGATTATATACAAGGAAACTCTAACAACAATATCGATCGAAGCCGCACAGTCAATATTGGTGATATAAATGGAGACTTTAGCCCAAATGCTTCACCAATTTTGTCAGATAACGCTCAAATTGAGAATAAAGTTACTCAAGCAGCAAAAAAACAAAAGCCTGACAAGAAAAAACCGAATAAAGGTATAATAATTAGCATAATAGCCATAATAATCACAGCGTGTATTAGTGGATTATTTAATCCTGAAATTAGACAATTTTTAAACCTAGACTCGCCATCTCAAACTCAAGAAGTACAAAAAGATAAATAACCAAAAGATTATCTTTACTTGAAAGGAAGTAGAATCTAAGATCGCTACAAAAGCGCGTCGGGTTTTTATTGATCGCTGCGATTGATAAATCTTCGTCCTGATATTTGAGATTTTACCGAACTTAACTTGTAAAACTGTTAGAAATTATTACCCAAAGCTTTATTTGGCATAGGTTTAAGCACTAAGCGCGTATGGGCGAGCGGACATTATAGGATTGTTATCGACAGCTACAACTCTTATACAACAGTGTTTTATAGCTCTAGTAGCCACAAGTTAAGTTAGGTAGAAACATAATTTTTTAATATCTGCTTTTAGAGGTTAGAGAGATGATGGTAGTTGGTTCTTAACTCCTGTTATTTCGTTAGCAATAACCGTTTCATTATTAACAGCTATTCCAGTAGGAGCATTTATATTGTAAGTATTGTTATAGGTATGGTCATCGTTGTAGTAGTTGTCCAACTTATACCGATTAATTATACCTACGTCTAATTTATTATTGATATCGATATTATTCCCAGTAACTAATTCTTGTATAATCACTGAATTGTAATTAATATTATTTAATTCAATTAAAGCTATTTTAAGCTTACCATTTTTATCATCAATCTTCTTATCTATGCTGTACAATAATTCAGTTGCTTGTTTTGATTGCTCAAAAAGCTTTATTATCGGCTCTTTTAATAAATTAAAAATATCATCTGAAACATTAAGCTTCCTAAAATCATTAATAGTTATTACAAGATTACGTAAATTATTAGAACTTTTCATCAGAGGAATAATAAAAACATCTAACTCCTGATTCAATAAACTCAGATCGATATTAGATTGATTATTTAATTCAGCTAGTTTTTCTTTAAATATATAGAATTCAACAAGATATAATTTATTGTTAATTTCCATAAATTGTTGATTCATAAACCCTAAAGCTTGGTGATTGAAAATTTCTTGAGTTTTTTCATTAATAATCCCTGTAAATCTATCGATAACTTCATTAGTTTTGGTTTCAATAATAATTTCAATTTCTTGCTTAATAGTGTCTGTAATTTGTTGGGTAATTTCTTTGTTATTTATTTCAATAATTTCATCAATTTTTTGATTAAGAACAGGCTCTATTTTCCCAATGATTATATTAGTTTTATTTTCAATAACTGGTTTAAGTTCGTCGATAGCATATTTTGACTGTTCTTTAATAACTGGTTTAAGTTCGTCGATAGCGTATCTTGATTGTTCTTCAATGACTGGTTTAAGTCCATCGATAGCATATTTTGACTGTTCTTTAATAACTGATTTAAGTCCATCGATTATTTCACGTATTTCACGGAATTTTTGATTAATAAAATCTTGCATAAAATTTTCTAATTGGTGAGGCCACATAAATATATTCGTATTTTGTTACATTAAAACTTAAAATATATGGAGCTTCAATTTAACCGACCCTAGCATTATCAACAGAATATTTTTATTTGCTTGTATTGGTTTGACTAAAGTCCGAAGGAACTGGCGATCGCAGGTAAAAGGTCTTTGCATATTGTCAGCAGGGCTGCGGTTGGTTGTAAAACAGCAACTATTCCTTTAAGCATTGTAACACTCCGTTTAGCCTGCTTTTTCATCCCTTCATCACAGCAATTTTTTCCAGCTTCTGCTAATATTTTTACTTGTTCCAATGCTTTAACTTTATATTTATCGTCTAACTCTTCTCTTTATCGCCTAACTCTTCTGAAGTGGCGATCGTATTCTTTAATTGTTCGAGTAATTCTTTAATACCTGGATTTTCGGGGTTTGATGAGGATGGTAGTTGCTTGATAATTCCTGCTAATGTTTCAGCAGTAATCGTTCCTATATTGACACCAACCCCAGAAGGACCATGTATATAAATTTTATCTCCAATATCTCTGCTAGCTGCTAGTTTAGCTAATTCCCATAAATTTGTATTTTCTCTCTCGTAATCTCTTATTTTTGTTTCTTTAATTTGTAATTGTTGATTGTAATAAGTTTCTAGTTCTTTGCGGTTTTCTTCATATAATTGTTTAGCTTGGCGCTCGACTAAAGCTTTATTTGCTTCTTCCGATATCTTTAATTTAATTACAAAAGCACCACTAGCTTTCTTCTCGATCGCAGCAATTGATAAATTATCATCTTGATATTTTTCTTGTAATTCTTTGAAAGTCGAGAAAAATGCTGTCCAGTCAATCCCGTTTTCAAATACTAGATCGACAGTATTGGAAATTACTCCAAATAAATCAGCAAATTCTCTTGGTTTAAATTTACTTTCTCTATCTGCTGGACGACGCTCCTCATAAACTGTTTTTAAACGTCCTTTTGTTGTTAAATAGTTTTGAAAAACACACTTCAAATAAACATAATCACAAATTACGTCCTTTAGTATGGTTTCGCTGTTAATATTCCAGTCTTCTATACAAGCTCCTGTTAATGTTACTCTCGTTAAGTCAGCTCTCTGTGCTTGAGTCCTGAAAAGTAATGTTTCTGTTAAATTTGCCTCTGTCAAATTAGCATTTGAGATTGTTGCCTCATTGAGTAATGCACCTGTAAGATTTGCGCCTGTAAGGTCTACATTTTTCAGAAATGCTCCACTAAGATTGGCATCATTTAGTTTTGCTCCAGCTAAATTTGCTTCATTTAAATTTGTCTCTACAAGCTCTGCTTCACTAAGATCTGCTCCACTAAGATCTGCTCCACTAAGATTGGCATCATTTAGTTTTGCCTTATTAAGATTGGCTCCATTTAGTTTTGCCAGTCTCAGATCGGCTCTTGTGAGGTTTGTTTTACTAAGATTTGTATTTGTAAGATCTGCTTCATAGAGTCTTGCTTCGTTTAGATCTATTCCACTTAGATTTTTATTACTAAGATCTAGATTGTTTAGATCGCCTACTTTAGACTTGAGAAAAAGGAAAAATTCATTTTCTTTAAACTTTTTGGGATCAATTTTATTCCCATTAGAATATGTTTGGTAAATATACTCACATTTAATATCATCAATTACGGTATCTTTGCTAACTTTCCAATCTTCAATACAACCTCCTGTAAGCTCAGCACCTTTTAAGATTGCTTGTTCGAGCTTTGTTCCTACTAAAATAGCTCCTGATAAATTGGCATTAGTTAAATTAGCTTCGTATAAATCCGCGTCAATAAAACTAGCATTTGCTAAGTTGGCTCCACTTAAATTAAAAACTCGTAAATCAAGCCTATCAAAAATTTTCTTCCTTGCTTCTCCAGTAATTAAAAGTTTTCGTAGTTTTGCATCTTTAAGATAACTTTCTCCAAGACGCACGCGATCGAGCTTTTCAGTATCTCGCCAGCAGGTACGGGTAAGGATTGCTTTTCTCAAATCTGTACTTTTGAGCGTGGCTTTGGTAAAATCAGCATCGGTTAAGTCAGCACCACGAAAAGAAGTACCACCAATAGCTGCAAAAGCAATGGCGATATTACGAATTAAGGCATATTTTTCATTTCCTTTGAGAGCTTCCCATGCTACATAACCACAAAGCAATGTCATAATAAAGGCTAAGGCTAAGGCTAAGGCTAAGTTTTCAACGAAGAATACGGCTCCAGCTAAGGCTAAGGCTAAGGTTTCAGCAAAGGGTAAATTTAAGGTTCCAGCAAAGGCTAAGGTTAAGGCTAAGGTGAAGGGTGCAACTACGGCTACGGCTCCAGAGCCAGCTACACTTACGCCTGCGGCAAAGACTCCAGCTAGGGGTACGGCAAAGACTCCTAAGCTTGTCACAAGACCTCGGTTTAGGGTCAACCAAAAAAGTATTATTAAACTAATCCCAACAACAAGTAGATTTTCTATGCTGAGGGCTTCTCGTGCGGGAACCACACATGAACCAGTAAATACTACAAGCGAGCCTGATATTAACAACAGCAACCGCGAGATAATAACTAACAAAGTTGCCCACCGTCTCTGCAATCCTGCCTTTGCTCGACAAAATTTGGCTTCTCTGAGATTAGCTCCTGTAAAGTTAGTACTTCTAATATCAGCATTACTAAAATCAGCACCAACTAATTCCCTACCTTTAAGATTCGCACCTCTGAGGTCTGGCTCGATATCGGAATTCTCTTCTCGCCAACGATTCCAAGTCTCAACACCTTGCTCTAGGATGTTTAAATGCCAACGGTTAGCCATGCGCTTGGAGCTGTATTAATAAGTAAATCAATAGATCGCTTCTCTCTTAAGCCTCACAACTAGAGACGGAGAAACTTAGCTTTTTATTTTACCCTTTAGAGGGATTAACAAAGCTTCCGCCAAGTATCGGCAGATGACAGATGGCAGAGGGCATAAGGTTAGGTTACTGTTGAGCTATTAAGGTTGAAAAGTTTTTATTATTTCACCTCTTCCTTCATCATGCATGAGTTTAAGTCCCCCACGCCTCTTGATATTTTTGGTGGTCTTGAATGAGTGGGGGTTAAATCCCCGACTGATTCCCTTCTGCCATCCCCACGTCGCGCCTCTGCCTTTGAGCGAAGCGAGTTTAATCGACCAATTCTGACAATAAATCGGTCATTTGTTCTTGGTATTGATTGCGATTGTCGTCATAAGTCATCAAAACCTTTGGGTCTTTATGCCTGGAGAATTTCAAACCCTTCTTAATATCTCCATCAGACAATTCTAGTACTGTAGTAATTGCCCCGTGCCGCCAGCGATGGGGACTCATTAAATTGGGAATCCCAGCAGTTTTACAGTACTTTCTCACTATCTTGTAAATCCCATCCCCAGTAAGCCGACGTGTTGAGTGCGCATGACTGAAATTAGTAAATAAAGGTTCGCTCAATTCCTCCATCTCTCTAACATTCAACCAATCAGCGATCGCCCGACTACAAGAACTACTCAAAGAGATAATTTCTTTTTGATTCCCCCGTCCTTTCCCCAAAATAGTCAATCTTCTCAAAGCCAAATCGAAGTCCTCAACATTTAATTGACTGACTTCATTCCTTCTCAAAGCATTATCCCACAGCAACCGCAGCAGAGCGTAATCTCTCAATCCTTTGTCAGTAGTAAGGTCGCACAATTCCAATACTCGCTTGGTATCCTGCTTTTTAATCCCCGAAGTATCCCGATAAGGTGTTACTTTCTCTGGCTTCACTTCTTCTAAGGTGTAACTGCATATTCCTAACTTTCGTCCCAAGGATACCAAAGACTTAATAGTAGCAACTCTGCGGTTGACGGTATTTTCGGTCAGTCCCGATTTAAGTAGCTTGGTTTTATACTGAAGTACGATCGCAGTTGCCTGTCGCCAGTGCTTAGAAGCCAAAGCCTGTCGCATCCCTAACTTTCTGTGCGCGAGACACTCATGCTACTGAAAATTCTTGATTTGTAGCATTTTCATTTTTAGCTATTTCCCGCTCTAACAAGTGCTGAATGTAATTATTGAGCGATCTACTCTCTTTTTCTGCTAATTCCACTGCTTTCTTTTTTGTTTCTTCTTCTATATACAAAGAAACTCTGATTTTTTTGCCAGAAGATTCTTTAACTCCCGCCATATCAACTTCCTCTTACTATGACTTAAGTATAGCATCGAAACAATTTTAAGATGAGGTGCTTTTGATGTTATTTTGGTGTTATAGTAGAGGTAGAGAAATCAAAAAGCGACCGCGCAGATACCACCCTGAATGCGATCGCTTTTAATACAAACCAATCCCCTTAAAGAGGGGACAAAATCCATTACCCATAAAAGGAACGGTAATCTTATGCTAAACCAAAATTTCCTAAAGAGCGAATAGCTCGTGCGCTTCGGCAACGGATTGCTCAAAACTTTGGCGCTATCAACACTCTGGGTAGCATTTTGACTGCCCAAAGTCCGTTAAAAGACTGTCCAGTTATCAAGCAATTTTATCGACTGGGATTCAATAACACACACGAGCATTGGATATTTGCTCAATACGGTATAGAACCACGAGAAATTTAACTATTGGAGCGAGCATTTGCTTGCTCAATAAACGGGAAATAGAAAATGGCAGAACAATTTTATCAGTTAACTTTACAAGAAGCGGTCGCAGATTATAAAGCTGGATTAATTACCGCAACAGGACTACTTAAGTATTACATCAAAATTAGGTTTGCTCCTGGTTGGCGGATTGTCCTCGACCCCAAAGAGGTGTGTAAACTACTGGCGATCGCAAAGGTAACTTTCTATAAGGCGATCGCCAAGCTAAAACAACTAGGATGGAATTTTGGAAGGAATGTTCAAATAATCGGAGAAGATTCAGATCCAGTTGTAGAAAAAGAAGATCCAAGCGGAAACAATAGCGATCTAACTGTAGATTCATCAGATCCAACTGTAGATAAAAGTATACGATCGTATAATTTTGGAGCTAAAAATCCCAGTATTACTAGGCGACCGAGCGATTCACCAAATACCTCTACAGATAACAATCAAATAAAGATCTCTCCCTCAAATAGGGAGAAGCCCAAGAAAAAACCAAGTAAAGAAGCTTATCGAGAATTTTGGGCTTCTCTCTCAAAAGACGAGAGAGAGAAATTTTTAGATTTTGTTAGGGAAAAGACTAAGCACTTCAAGAATCCAATCGCATCCATACACGACTACTTGAAAAGTGAAAATCGCTGGGAAGAGTTTGCTCGTCACTTTCGCCTTGTAACACAGTACGAAGAAAGCAAAACACGAGATTGGACGCAGCACCCTGATTGGGAAAATGCCTTGAAAGTAATGAAAGTAGGAATTCCTACGTTTAGAGTATGCGGGGAAGCAAGAGGAATAGATTGCAAACATATCTCGCGGGATGAACGCATCGCAATGATATCTTTTGCACTCGCTAAAGGCTTTATTAAACGTGCATAGCAATCGCAAAAAACACGCCCTATAGCCAGTCAGTGAAATCAACGAGAGTGATATGGAGGTTTTTAAGTGTCAAATTTGCCTAGATTGCCTAGATTAGTTATGAATATTGCCAAACAATCCGAAGAAAAAGAAATATGGCAGCCGAAGTGGAATTGTTTTTGCTGTCACGATTACGGCTACGTTCAACCTAACTTGGTTCGCCTAATTATTCCGAACTACGATAGTGACAAGGACAAGATGCCTCTTTGTCAAAGGTGCGATGCTGGCGAGCGTTGGAGCAGTCCTGAAATTGAATCGTCTCTCGACATGAGATTTGATTCAGAAATCTGCACTCGACTGGATGAAATCGAGCGTCAGAATTGGAAGGAAACGACCCAACAAAAGCAACGACAGTTAATGCAGAAGGCATTCGTTGCCACTGAACAAGTAACCAAATCCTTAAGAACTCGCAGCCGAACCCCAGAGGAACGAAATTGCGCGCGACGGCGGCATGAAGATTGTAGAGCTAGTTAAAAGATCGGGAGACAAAAAATGACACAAGCGCAGGCAAATAACGGCTGGCAACAAGCCATCTACCAAAATACTAAAGCGCTGGGAGGATTAGAAGTTAAAGTAGATCGCTTGGAAGAAAAGGTAGATTCTGTAGGAAAAGAAGTTACAGAAATTAAAACGGATTTATCTCAGTTAAAAACAGATGTATCCCAGCTAAAAACTAGTGTATTTGAAATAAAAGAGATTCTTAAATGGTTGAAATGGATAGGAGGGGCTATTATTACCATTGCTGCGCGCGATAGTCGCTAATACTATCTCTAGTTTTGTAATTCATTAGCAATGGGGTTGATTAGTCAAGATATTAATTTGGTTTAAAAGGCGATCGGATTTTGCTAATAACAGTGAAATAATTTGTCTTGAGAAGCAAACTTTACAAGAACTATGCCCTTAATCTCATCAGAGGAAATAGAAGTTCTTTCACTTAAAGAGCCTGTTCCTCTGACCCAACATCCTGCGGCTGTTTATCTCGGCTCTTTGAGTGAGGGGAGCAAGCGGACTATGGGCAGTTCTTTGAATGCGATCGCCCGTTTACTTACGGATGGTAAATGCGATGCAATGACTCTAGATTGGTCTCAACTGCGCTACCGTCACACTGCTGCCATCCGTACTGCTTTAGCTCAGCGATTGGAACCCGCTACGGTTAATAAGATGTTAGTGGCTTTGAGAAGGGTTCTTAAAGAGGCTTATCGGCTCGATTTGATGGACGCTAATGATTGTGCTAAAGCCTCGGATTTAAAGAGTTTGAGAACGTCGGGAGCGCTAAGAGGTCGCGCTTTGAGTAGGGAAGAAATCAATCGTTTGGTCGAAAGTTGTATTTCTCTTAATGCGATCGACCTTCGGGATGGGGCGGTAATTGCCATTCTACGGGGTGGGGGAATAAGAAGAGACGAATTAGTAAAGTTAACGACAGACGACCTCGATTTGTCTGATGGTGAATTGATTGTACGTCGGGGGAAAGGGGGCAAACAGCGCACCGTTTATCTCAATGAAGAGGCACTAACTTTTGTTAAAAACTGGTTGTCGATTAGGGGGGACGCTCCTGGAGCTTTGATTTGTCCCGTTACTAAAGGCAATAGGGTTATCGTGCGACATTTTGCCTCTGATGGGGACGGGATTTATAAATTGTTGAAAAGACGAGCAGAAAAGGCGGGAGTGGTCAATTTTTCTCCTCACGACTTTCGACGTACCTTTTGCTCGGAATTGTTGGATGACGAAGATTTATTTACAGTACAGGATTTGGCGGGTCACGTCTCTTCTGTAACTACTAAAAAGTACGATCGTCGAGGGGAAGCGAGGAAGCGAAAAGCAGTGAAGAAGTTAAAGTTGAGGTAGTTGAAATCGTTTGTTCTGCGCGCGATAGTTTTTTAAGAGGTTCGTTACTTCTTATATACAGAGGATGGCGGGGATGACCCTTTTTGGTAATTCCCAGACAATAGAGGTTGGAGAAATTAGCTAGTTGTTCGAGTACGGTTTGATTTCGAGCGTTCAAACTGCCTGCGTTACCC
>JASJDA010000249.1 GCA_030065755.1 Prochloraceae cyanobacterium
GTAAAGGGAAACCACCTGTAGTTATTTCATCTACTACAGAGAGTACCTTGAAGCAAGTTCTGCCAGTCCATCAATTTTGGGCTGCTCGGAAGCCCACACTGTACCGATAGGTCAGTGTGGGTACATCACTAAATTCAAAGGCAACAGGGAACGGCTCGCATTACAGAAGCAAAAGCGGAGCGCCCCCTCCGAGGTGTCCTCGGAGTTAGGACGCGCCAAGCAGGGGCTGTGACCCTCTTCAACCATTTTCTCCGTAATAGTTGGGGAAGTCTCCACTACATGGGAACCACGAACCACTATCTAAAAAATAATCTAGATATCATCTAATCAGCTTTATCTCTTTGTTGTTTCATCTCTCTTATACATTCTTGTGTCGCACCCACAGCAAATCCTATACTCGCACCAACTAGTGCATAATATTCGTCTAATTCTCGATCGAATTTACTTTCATACTTATTGTTACCAATCTCAAGAGCAGTAATTCCAAAAACCATTCCTATTAAACCACTCAGACAACCGCAGAAAATAATCAATTTTATGTTCATTATTACTCTCTTTGAGTTAATTAGAAACTGTTGACAAAGTAAATACATCTTGTTATCTCTTATTATTGACCTCTTTGTTAAATTTGTAAGTGAGAAAAAGTAAGAAAAAGTATAGAAAAAATTGAGCCGCTCCCCCGAATTCAATTCGAGGGAGCGGCTCAACCCAGATTAATCCACCCAATGCAGAACGTTACGAATAATGGACCAGCGGGGCTCTTGCACCGCTTCCACTTTTCCTTGAATCCAATAGTCAAACAAGGAGCTAATGGTTCCGTCAAGTTGTTTCAACTTCAGCCAGCCATCGATTACGTCAGCCCAATGGCGATCTCTAAGGGGCAGGGGATAAGCCATCGGACCTGCGACCACTGGTTTGGGGATGCCGATCGAATAATGAGGATAAAGCAGCGTCCAAGCCGATCCCGTTTCCGCAGCCAACGCCAGAGCATCGATATCTTCAGTGTTCGATTCGATAAACTGTTTGAGCGAATTTACTCGTACTATTTCGGCTTGCGGCAGAAATCCTCGGATTTTGGCCTCATAGTAGAGAATTCGATCGTCATCTTCAATTCCAATCCTTAACGATCCCGCTTCCATCATTTTTCGCCAACTGGTAAACTCCTGCTGGCGGCTATCCCGAACCAAAAAAGCTAAAGTAAAGTTGGTCACAGAAGTAGAAAAACTATAAAGTCGGGCCCTTTGTGGCGTAATAGCGGTGAGAGACATGAAGATGTCGCAATAACCATTATTTAATTGTTTAGCTACTTTTTCGCTTGTAATCCCCACAGAAGAGCCAAGAGGAAAGAATTCAATCTGGATACCTAAGTCCCTCGCCAGAATATGAGCCATTTCTATGTCAAACCCGACCAATTCTCCTTTAGTATTGGTATAGGCAAGAGGATAGTTGTTTTCAAAGTAGCAGACTCGCAACCTACCTCGCTCCTCAATTTGGTTTAAGCGAGAAGGGTGTGAAGGGTCTTGGGGAATGGGCGGAGACATCTTGTCTAAGATTTTAGCTGGGCTAGGATCTCGTACCCTTAACAGTTGCAAGTTTGCCAGAACTTTATCCTTAGTGTAAACATTCTCAAACCCATAGGTAAAGACAGCGTGGACTGACCCCAGAGTCACGAGAAAGAGCGCAAGCGATATAGCAGCAAAGCGAAGTAATTTTTTGCGGCGAACGACAATCAAACCGTTAATGGCGCAGGTTGCTAGCAGTGCCAGCGCCACCGTATTCATTCCTGCAAGTAAGGTGCCAAAGCGCGCAGCAGATATCTGATCTAGAGTAACGAAAAGCTTTAACATATCCACCGGTATTCCCATCAGATTCAACAAGAATTGCATGGCAGTAACCCCATCGCCAAAAAAGCTAGCCACTCCAGCGATTAAAAACTGCGGATACTGCTCTAAAGATAAAGAGGAACCACCATACCACGCTGCAAAAGGAATGAAGCACAAAGAGAGCAGTTTACCCATGCTGGGAAAAGTGAAAGATACTGGAACGATTACCGCTAGTGGCGAGTCGATTTCTAGAGAATTAGCATTTGGAGGTAGTTCTAAGCGATTGAGTAGTTCTTTACTGCGATCGATAATTAAAGGCAGTACGATAAGAAGGTTGCCAGTGGCAAAGGCAGTAATCAGAGGCATTCTATAAGCTGTCACCACATCCTTATAACCCAGAGGGGTTAAAGTTGCTACCAATGAGGGAAGCACCCAAAAACTTAATAAAACAGCGAATAAGGCCTGAAGGACAACATATACTTGCAGCCGCGCAAATGCATCCAAAGATAAAGTTCCAGCAGCATTAGCTGCAATAGCAAAGACACCAATGGGTGTGAGCTTGGCTACAAATTTGGTAATTCCCATCAAGGAATCTGACAAATTAGACAGGATATCGATGAATCCCTTTTTGTTAGGTAGGGGGATCGCGGCTAAGCCTATAGTAATGCTGAAAAATACCACCGCAGGAATGGTGGTATTAGCCATAGCATTAAAGGGATTGGAAGGAAGGAAAAGCGTCAAGAAATTGAAGGGTGGGACTTGTTCGACTAAGCTGGTACTGAAAAACGAAGCTGACTTCCAAGCTGGAAAACCAAGAGGAAAAAGCACCACCACAATCAATATAATTCCCCAAAATAGCAGCAGCACCAATCCTGCTTTCACAAAGATGGATTTGGCCTCTTGATAATTGAGACGACCCAAACTGAGAATCAGCGAGACCATGATGTAGGGAATAACTGGCATCTGAAACAAACGCAGAAAAGCTTGACCGACGAAATCGAGCCACGCGATCGTTTCTCCAAAAAACAAGCCACTGAGAATGCCTAAAAGCAACCCGAGCAAAATTTGGGTTGAAAGATTTAATCGAATTTTACTTATAAGCTTTTTCATTTATGAACCATATTTCCTAATGCGAACGGACAAGATTTCTCCCTCGATGCGGAGTAGTTCGCAGATTTTCACTACATGAGAATCACTACCAAAACCAGAAACAAAGTTGACATACTCCCACGTTTCCGTTCCTAGCGTCACTAAAAACGTGAGATTCGAGGCTCAAACAGAGATAGCAACCGATGGTTGACTGACATCTCCTACCCTCAGAGTCGAAGCCCCGACTCTATGAATATTAACTGAAGCGTTTTTATCTCTTCCGTGTTTGGTAGAGCAGCTAGGACAAACCCAATATCTAGCGTCTAATGGTAGTTTATCTAATACATGATTGCATTCAGAACAAGTTTTAGTGCTTGGATACCACTGGTCAATGTAGCTAACTGTCTTATTCTTTTTCTCAGCTATACGAGCGAGTATTTTGAGAAACTCAGCAAAAGCTAGATCGCCTATTTTTCTTCCCCATAACCTTATGATTAGGAAAAGTTTTAGAATCTCAGATGAAGAAGACAGGATACTTAAAGCTTATTGTCAGTCCTTACTGGACTTTAGACTAAATCGCGCTCGCGAGTTGACCAATGCGTTTAGCGCCTCGGAGCTTTGCGTGACCGTGAACCTCACTTCTTTTTTGTCCAACTAAACCGTTTAGTCAGCACGGAGGGGGCTATGCCGATACGCACTGCGGAGGCATAGGGACAACTGCTTTTGACTGCACCCCAAAAATGGGACTATCTAACTATTGGTGATGGCATACTCTAGGATCTGCCTGTGTATTGTAATTGAAATAAAATTTTAAGCGATTGCAACTAAGCTTTATTAACGAATCTAAGTCTAAACGCCAGTATTTAACCTCGCCTTTATCGCTCACAGAAAGTATGCTCTTGCCATCATCAGTAAATGTAATGAAATTAATTTGATTTTTGGTTCGCTCGAGAGTAAAAATTTTTCTACCCGTCTCCAAATTCCAGATTTTGATAGTATTGTACTCCGAATTGAATGCTCCCCAGTCCTTATTACTAGAAACCATAATCTTACCATCTGGAGTAAAAGTAAAGTTCTGAATTCCCCTTTGATGTCCCTGAATAGATAGTAATGGCTCTTTTCGTTTTAAATTCCAGACTTTTATAGTTCCGTCTGGGTCTCCAGTAACTAACTTTCCATCTGGACTGAAGCTAACACTAAATCCGCGCAAAAAATCAAAACCCGAAATTGCTTGTTTGGTTTCTAAATTCCAAAGTTTAATAACGCCGTCATTATCGGCAGAAGCTAAGATTTTGCTGTCTGAACTAAAACTGAGACTAGCAATACGGGATATATCCTCATCGAGAGTTATGATTTCCTTTTTACTTGCTAAATCCGAGAGTTTAATAACAGGATTATCAGAACTCCCTTGATATTTTCCAATAGCTAAGATTTTACCGTCTGGACTGAAACTCAAGATCTGAATCGGAAAGTCATTCTCTTGTGAAGTTAAGATTTGTTTGACCCTTGAATTGACAATTGGATTGTATTCTGACGAAACGAATTCCGAAGTCAAAATTTCTTCTACCCGTAAATTGAAATCTTCTCCCCCTAAATTGAAACGAAAACTTTTGCCATAAGGGTTAAAACTTATATTTAAATTCGATGAATTTAGATTAGTTCGCTCGGTGAAATTTTTAGATTGTTGCTTGAGATTCCAGCTAATTACAGCACCATTCTGATTGACAGCAGTCAAGATATTGTCATCTGGACTAAAATTAATTGCGACAGTTGGGGTGTCTAGAGGTAATTTAAAGCTAGCTATCTGCTTTTTTGAGTCTAAATCCCAAAGTAAGAGGGTATTCTCTCCACAAATAGAAGCTAAAGTTTTACTGTCATTGCTAAAAGTGTTAAAACCACATTCTACTTCAGGGAAATCGAGTATTTCTTGATTTGTCTTTGGATTCCAGAGTTTAAAATTGCCATTTCGAGCGATAAAAGCCAAAGTCTGAAGATCTGGACTGAAATTAATAAAACCGACCACGTCGTGTCCGTAAGAATCAACAGGCACGGTGAAATTACTAATTTGACTTCTGTTTGCCAAATCCCAAAGCACGATTCTTTGGCTATGTTCGTCCGCAAAAGACAAGATCTTACTATCTGCACTAAAATTCAGTTTTAAGTCATTACCAGCCCCTAGAGTAAACGAGCCATCGGTAGGCAATCCATCTAATGTTATTTTGCTTCGAGTTTCTAAATCCCAGATTATAGCCTGGAAGTTATCTACATTAAAAGAAGCTAGCTTCTTGCCATCAGGACTAAAAGCAATCCCCCTGAAATAATTAGTTGACTCGTCTTGAAAAGTATTAAGTTCTCTTTGAGCCTTTAAATCCCAAAGTTTGATCATATTTTCACTACTAAAAGCTAAGGTTCGGCCGTCGGGACTAAAACGAATGTAATTGATCCGATCGATTAACTTATCTTGAAAGGAAAAAATTTCGCTGGCAGTTTCTAAGTCCCAAACTTTAATCGTATTTTGATTGCTAAAAGCCAAAGTTTTGCCATCAGGACTAAAACTAACATTGTTGTAGTCGTAAATCTGGTTCAGAGGAAGCTGAATCTGATTAAACGGACAGCCACGATAACTACTTGTTAGTAAAGCAGACAATAATTCCGTATCGTTTGTTTGATATTTTTGAAGGATTTTTCCGGCCTGAATTGATGCTAAACAGGCTTCTAGTTGTTGCCCTTCATTAAATAGGAACAAAGAAGAGCGCGCGAGGGAATCGACCTGATTGAGTTCGGCTTCAAGTCTCTGATGATTGGCCAAAAATCCCAACCCCGTTGCTATTATGGCCATTACGCTACTAACAGCAATCCCGATTTGTAATTGTCTGCGGCTTTTCTTTTCTTGTTCTAACTCCCTTTTTACCCTTTCTTGCTCTTGTTTTAACTCTTGTTCGGCTAATTCTATACTAGCTCGAATATATTCAACTTCACGAGAACTTAAATCTGCTTCTCTATTTCCCAACCACTCCCGCGCTTCTACTAACTGTAACCCTCGCAAATAAGCACCCCGATCGCCCTCAGTATCTAACCAGATTTTTAATGATTGTCGCAATCTATCTTGCCAAATTCTAAATGCTCTATCTACTTCAATCCATTGTTTAAATCGAGCCCAATTTCTAATTAATGCTTCGTGTACTAATTCTACCGTTTCCATACCAGCAAGAGAAACATCTCTATTGGTCACTACTAAACGGCGATCTGCTAAATAACTGACCAAATTCCAATCTTTTATCTCATCAAAACTAGCTATTCTCCGAGTAGCAGTAGTACCTTCATTTATATGTATTAACTGGAGAAATATTTGTTGAGCGACTTTCTTGTGATATTCAGTTGATAACTCACAATAAACTCTTTCTGCGTGAATAGTTAATGCTTTCTCGACTCCCCCTATTTCTTCATAGGCTTTATGGGTAACAAATCCTTTTTTCTGTTTCGACCAAAGTAAAGTTAAAGCAAATTCAAGTAAAGGCAATTTTTCTGTTGAAGAGGTAACAGCTTTTAAAATTCTCTCACTCAAACCGTCTTCTAACTGAACCCCCATCAAACCAGCAGGTTTTTCAATAACCTCTTTTAACTCATCAGAATTCATCAAACTCAGAGTTAGATAAGATTCTTGTAAAGCATCTGCCCAAGGTCGATAACTAATAGAATACCCCAGAAAATCCGCTCTCAATGTTAGCAATATTTGACAAGCATCTCGATTTACTGCTTGTAATAACTGGTTGATAAATTTATTTTCTATGTTTTTCTCCGAGTTCAGAGTGTAAAGTTCTTCAAATTGATCGATTATCAGTAGTAATTTAGTATCGTATTGAGCCGCTATTTTTCGAGCAATTTTTTCTAACTTTAGTTTTCCTGTTTTCAGTTGAGTTGATATTCTTTCTATGTAACTTTCTTTTTTCTCTTTTTCTAAATCTGGTGCTAAAATCTTGACTAAACTTTTAGCTAAATTCTCAAAAGGTTTATTTTGAGGTCGAAAAGATTCGATAACAAAAATCCCTGTTTTTCTAATAAGTGGAACTACTCCCGCAAAAACGAGACTCGATTTGCCACTTCCTGAAGCCCCAACTATTGCTATGAAATTTTTTTCGGCAACTTTTTTAACAACTAACTGACTGAATTTTTCTCTGCCAAAAAAATATTTACTATTTTCTTCTTTAAAAGCTGACAAACCCACATAAGGGCATGATAAAATACCACTTAATTCCCACCATTTTTTAACATTTTCAGGTCTTTTTGAGGTATCTAAATGCAATGCTGCTTCTAATAATGTTCGCCACGGCTCGTCAAAAAAAGTCAGATTTAAACTCTCTTTAAGCATTTCCTCTTTAATCAACCGCTTGTCAGCATCGAGGGGTCTTTTTCCTATCAGCAGTTCGTGTAACATTACCCCTAATTCAAAAATATCACTTTGAGGACCAATTTCTTTCCCAAATAATACTTCTGGTGGCGCATACTCTGGAGTACAAGCCTGGTTTTTGGCCGTTCCCATTCCCTGCTTGGCTGCCCCAAAATCTACTAATTTTATTGTCCCATCTGTCGTGATAATTATATTGTCTGGTTTAATATCTAGATGATATATTTGAGCTTGATGAGTTATGTCTAATGCTTCTATTAGAGCGTTATATATGTCTTTAATTTTTAAGACTGATAAAAACCCTGAATCTAAGCTCTCTAGTTCTTTCTTTAGTGTATGTCCTCTGACCAATTCCATGACTATGTAAGCCGTGTTATTAGCTTCAAAATAGTCTTGAACCCTAACTATATTTTGATGTTCTAATCGAGCTAATGTTTGTGCTTCTTTTAAAAACTTATTTTTTCCCCACTCGAACTCTTCTTTTTTTGTTGAAATAATTGTTAAATTTTTATTCTTTGTTTCTCGGCAAGCGTAATCGAGAGGATAATATTCTTTTATCGCTACCATTTGGTTAGTTTTGACGTGCATGGCACGATAAGTTATGCCAAACCCTCCTCGACCCAAAGGATAGTCTAAATGATATTTTGATTCTAAGATTGTTCCATTAGATAAACAATCTCTCATCAAAGTTGGTAAATGGCTCCCACAATCATCATGAGGACAAACTGTAGCCGAAATTGAAATTCCATCTCTTCCGCAATTAAGACATCTCATTCAATTTAATTCTAATTATTTCTCTTAAGTCTTTTTTTGTTTACCTATTGGTTTTTGGTCTTTGATTGCTAATAAATTAATTAGCTAACAATTGAACCTTAAATTGCTTTTTTGATAACTTCAATAAGGATAAGTTCAGAAAAATTCAGGAATTAAATAAATTAATAATTAATTTATTTTTTGAAATATTCATCAAAAAATGATTGAATTAGAAATTGATTGGCGTTGTTCAAACTAAGGTTACAGTTAGTCACCCAGAACATTTATTCTGGCAAAACATTAATATTCTATTCGACTCTTGATGTATTACTTAAGATTTAAACGATTTCCCATTCCAGTTCGGGCCACTGTCGGTTAAGCAACGCCATAAAATTAGAGTTTGATTATCGGTTTCTCCACGAGCTAATGCATTTTTAATTAAAGTGCGACCAATTTTTTTCAAATCTGACTCTAAAAGCAATATATCTTCAAGCTCCCCAACTGATAAAGAAGAACTAACACCATCAGAGCATAATAAAAGCAAATCTTTACTTTTTACATCTATCTGATATATTGGTCTTTGAACAGGAAATTCCTCACAGCCAACAAAAAATTGTAAGCGGTTACGTCCATGATGATAACGTGACATTTCAGGAGAGATCATACCGTGGCGCTCTAAAATTGCCGCTACGGTATGATCTTGAGTAATTTGGGTAACTTTATTGCTAAAAGCACGATAATAAAATAAAGGACTGTCGCCAAGATTTCCCACGATGACGACATGATCGACAATGAGAGCCACAACAATGGTAGAACCAGCCATGTTGGGGTAATTCTTTCTTACCTTAATGATGTGTGCATTGGTTTGTTTTATGGCTTCGTATAAGATGTTTGAGAGAAGAGGAGGACTAAGATCGATCTCTTGTTCGGGAAAAATATTAATTGACGAGTTCACTGTCAATAACTCAAATAGTGATACACTTAATTTACGTAAAGTTTCACGGCTAACTTCTTCCCCAAATTCCAGCCCTCCCATTCCATCTGCTAGTGCTAAAACCTGAATCTCTTTGTTTCCTACAGACAGACTAAAAATTTGAAAGCTATCTTCATTGTTGGGACGCTTATTCGTTTCACTAATAACAATATAAGATTTTCTTCGATTTGGCTCTTTGAGATTAGATAGGTGATTAGGGTTCATAATAATAGTTCTTTTGCTAAGATAGTAGGAATTAAATTTTAACAACCAACAATCGAGAGGAAGCAATAATTCTGTAAAAATTACTAATTTCTCTCCCTATAAACCTGAAAATAAACAAAACCCTTGAGATAATCAATTATATTTAAAAATGAAAATTTGTCCTCAATGTGGTGCATCTAATTCTGATGCTGCCAAATTTTGTCTAGAGTGTGGAAGAGATTTTAAATTAGTTGAATCCAATCGAAAATCACAATCCCTACCACAGCCAAATCAAGATGATTTGGTGGTAGATCTTTCTCCTTCAACAGACAGCTCAATCTCAAAGCCTGCTTACACTACTGAATTTGAACCAACCGGTGAAGTATCGCGCCGTCATCACAGCGAAATTAGATCCGAACCGCAGCCAATTAATGCTGATAGCATACTTGGTCTATCTACGAATTTAATTAGCAAATTACAACGCTCTGGAGATATTATGTTTGTCTTAGATTGTACCGAAAGTATGAAGGGTGAAATTGAGGCGATTAAAGATACGATTATCGATTTTGCCGATAGCATTAAAGCTGAAGGAATTAACTTAAGGGTTGGCTTAATAGAGTTTCGGGATCGCCTCATTAACGAAGAACATCGCGTGCTTAGATTTAATGGAGAAATTTTTACTAAGGATCCCATTGCTTTCCGTCAAGAAGTTTCTCAACTGACAGCAATTGGTGGAGGGGACTGGCCAGAAAGTAGTCTCGATGCCATTATGTTAGCAATACATCAACCTTTCGCTCCAGAGGCTCAAAAAGTCATTGTTTTAGTTACTGACGCTCCTCCTCATCTTCCCGATCGAGAAACTCAAAGCATTACTCAAGTGCTTAAAGCTATTGCCCAAAATAGAATCGATCAAATTCACATGGTCATGAACACTCAAGATCCTGAGTCTCAAATTTATTTAAAAATGTTAGAAGTTAGTAGAGGTCTTGCTTTTGACATCGGACAAGGCCATGATTTTAGTCGTCGTAGTCAACACTTCAAACAAACTTTAATGAAGCTAGGAAAAACTCTTTCTCAAACTCTTTAAACATTTTTAGACCAAATAAATCTCAGAAAAATATCTCCTACTTTAATAGAATCTCTATGATTAATAGGAATAAAACTCCCCTTAGATTTAAGCAAACTCCCTTTGAAAAGCGTGCCATTTTTACTACCAACATCGCGGACCAAATATTGAGATTTTCTGCGAATAAATTCAATGTGTTTTCGACTAATACTCGAATCGTTTCCAGCTAACTCTCCTCTTCCCAAGATTAAATTACCCCCATCAGGAATATTGATTGTTGTTTTGGCGTTTTTATTGCTTCCTGACTCTATAATTAAAACAGGCGTTCGTAATTCATTATCTTCTCTGTCTTTTTCTATTTCTATTGGCTGTTCTAGTGTTTTTTCAATAGGCTCGGAACCCAATTCAGCTAAGACTTCCTCTACATTAGAAAAACGTTCTTCTGGATTGATCTTGACCATTCGCGAGATAATCTCTTTACCATGAGGATGAATCTCACTTGTGAAATCTTGTAAATCTATTCCTTCAGTGGGATTTTTGCTTAAATACTTTTGCACCCATTGTTCAAATCCATTTAAACCCCAACCTTGACGCCCCCAGAAATGTTGTCCAGTTTCTATTTGATAAAAGATATGACCCAAAGCATAAATATCTACCCTAGCATCAGCTATAGCCCCTCCTCTAATAAGAACTTCAGGAGCCATCCAAGGATAAGTTCCCATAATCTGTTTAGGTTTGGTTAATTTATGTTCCTTGAATTTAGCAATACCAAAATCAATTATTTTGACTCGCTCTTCGGCAACTAAAATATTAGCTGGCTTGATATCTCTATGAATGATATTACACCTATGAGCATCGGCCACTCCCTGTAAAATTTGCCGAAAAATTTTCTTTTTTTTATCTGTAGTCAGTTCAACTGATTCTAAATAATTGCTGAGTGTTTGACCAGGAAAATAATCAAATAAAATCAGACAAGTTTGAGAGTCCCATTCTTGAAATCCTTGTGGACTTATTGTATATTTAGAAGGAATTAATACTTCGGCCTCTAAACGAAATCTTTGAATTAAACCCTCAAATTGAGGAGCTTGAATTATTTTTAAAGCATAAAATCGGAACTCATCTAAATCTCTGGCTTTCCAAACATGACCAAATGCTCCCGAACCGAGAAGCTCAGTTAATTCCAGTGGGACAACTTTACCATTATATAGTGGGAGCTTGAATCGACCACCTTCATAATTTTGTAAAACTTTATTTGTCATTAAGTCAAATTTTTATCTAAGTACGATAATAAAATATATGTTTTATTATCATAGGAATTTGGTATTTTCTCCACTTTCAGCACCTCATGAAGAAAACATAACTCATTTTCTTAATCTTTAGCAATATCTTAGAACAAATGTTCTAGCAAAACATTTGTTCTGAGCGACTGACTGTAACCCTGGTTTGAACAAAGCCAATCCATCTCTAATTAAATCATTTTTTGATGAAATTTTCAAAAGATAAATTAATTATTAATTTATTTAATTTCTGAATTTTTCTGAACTTATCCTTATTGAAGTTATCAAAAAAGCAAAAGTTAGGTCATCAATTTCAATAAATTCAACAGGAACTGACCAAGTTGTCGGATCAGATAATTTCATTTTATTACCGTGTATTTTGGGTCTTACCATCTTGTTTTTTTCCTCTGGTTTGGGCTTTCCAAAAATACAACGATTCGGACGTATTCTTATTAATAGATCGGCCTTAATATCTCTAGTTAGATTGAGAAACTTAGCATTACCATACTCGCTATCCCAAAGAGTTATTGGTCGTACTTCTAAGTTTTTACAAACTTGTTTTAATTGAAAAGCCGCTTTAGTTATTGGTGTTTCAAAAGAAGTAATTCTTTCGTGACATAAGGGTAAAGCCCAACTTCCTTTGTCTTCAGGTATGTAGGCTAATGTACTATAACCATGACCGAGA
>JASJDA010000250.1 GCA_030065755.1 Prochloraceae cyanobacterium
ATGAGGGAGTCCTCACTGCCGATAACTTAATTGCGAAGAGATATAACTCTAAGAATAAGGACTCCCTCATTAAAAATAAAGACATCCTTCGGGGAGGGGGAAGAGGATATGTAGCAATCATTTAGGAATTTGGTATTATGTAAGAAATATATTGAACTGATTCTAAAAGTTATTTTGTTATTTATTATGCTATTATTTCTAAATTTTTATGCATTTAAACTGGTAGTTAGTTTTTGAGAAAAGACTTCTGGAGAAGAGGTAATTAGAAATATTAGGTGACAGCTTTCACGCCGTCACCTAATATCTTTATACAATCGAACTCAGGTTAACGAGCAGTAAATTAAGCAACAGTAGTATTACTCCTAACCAGTTCCTCAAGAGCTGAATCAACCTGAGATTGTGAACTGACTATTAGACCATAATTATCTAGGAAAGTACGTCCGAATCTTTCAGCAGAACCGCCTTGGTAAGCTTGTCGTTCCAGTGGTGTGTCAATAGAGTTAGTGAAAAGATCTGCGCTGTCAATCTTATTGTTCAATATCATAATATCCTCGTTTTGAGCACCCAAGCCAATTTCTAGTGAGGCATTAACAAATGTTATATTGCCATCTTGTACTTGTTTAGTCCAGAAGTCTAACCCTTGAGTTTCACCATCGCGATCGAAAGCGAATTGATAAATTGCATTAATTTTTTCTCTATCAGTGTCCAGTCCTTCAAAGAGACGCTTTTGTTCTTCTGAATTGCCAAAGGCCCCTACAATTTCATCGTAGAGCGTTTTTTCATTACCAGTTAAGGGATCGTTTCCTCGCGGACTATAGCTAAGTTGATTCTCACTAAACTTATCACTCCAAAACTTAAGCCCTGCTGGATCTCCAGGTCTTGCATAGTAAGTAATGTAAGCGATTTGTATTGTTGTTGCATTCAGGGTTAAAGGAGTGGTGTCAACAGGAACATCAGTAATATTTAAAACCGCAGTTTCATTCTGAGGAACAGTGGCATTGTTCACAGACTCCAAACCGAAGGAAATGGTTTCTGTTGGTTCTGGTGTGAGATCTGAGTAGAGACCAATGTTGAAGGTTTTTTGTCCCTCGTTGGCCGCAAATTGAATATCTAGAGGGAAGCTACTATTGTCATAATCCTGACCAGCAGTAGCTGTTCCACCAGTATCATTAATGTTCACCCTAACTGTAGAGGCTTGAGTTATGTCTCCAGTCCGAGTGAGAGTGACAGTAGCTTTTTTGCCTTCCTCTCCAGAGAAAGTATCTTGTTGGAAAGTCACAACTGGCAATGTTGCTGTTGTGTTATTGATTACCGGTTGAGCGGCAAAAGTCTGTGTATCATTGCCCGCAGCATCCTGTAAAGCGAATACATCGTTACCATTTGTGGGGTCGGTGTAAGCTACAGTGACCGTATCTCCTGCATTGACCCCACTGGCTAGAGTTAAAGTAGCTGTTTTAGCAGTGGCATTAATAGCTACGCCGTTGGCTGCCACTGCTCGTACTGCACCATTTACCAAAACTGTAAAAGCAGTGGGTGCGGGAATATTCGTGCTATCTAGTGCATTGGCTTCGATGAGTGTAATTACCAATTGGTTGTCATTAACCGTAGCACTGTCAAACACTGGTGCGGTGGTATCACCAGTAACATTGGTTACCGGTCGAGCAGTAAAAGTAGCTGTATCGTTGCCCGCAGCATCCTGTAAAGCTGCTAGATCGTCTGCTGCTGTGGGGTCGTTGTAAGCTACAGTGACCGTATCTCCTGCATTAACCGCACTGGCTAGAGTTAAGGTAGCTGTCTTGGCTGTGGCATTAATAGCTACGCCGTTCGCTGCTACTGCTCGTACTGTACCATTTACATTAACTGTAAAGTCAGTGGGTGCAGGAATATTCGTGCTATCTAGTGTGTTGGCTTCGGTGAGTATAATTACCAGTCGATCGCCATTGACTGTAGCACTGTCAAACACTGGTGGGGTGGCATCACCAACAGTAACATTGCTTACTGTTTGAGGGGCAAAAGTGGCTGTATCGTTGCCCACAGCATCCTGTAAAGCTGCTAGATCGTCTGCTGCTGTGGGGTCGGTGTAAGCTACACTGACCGTATCTCCTGCGCTGACCCCACTGGCTAGAGTTAAGGTAGCTGTCTTGGCGGTGGCATTAATAGCTACGCCGTTGGCTGCCACTGCTCGTACTGCACCATTTACCAAAACTGTAAAGGCAGTGGGTGCCGGAATATTGGTGCTATCTAGTGCGTTGGCTTCGGTGAGTGTAATTACCAGTCGATTGCCATCGACTGTAGCACTGGCAAACACTGGTGGGGTGTTATCACCAGTAACATTAGTCACTGTTTGAGCGGCAAAAGTAGCTGTATCGTTGCCTGCAACATCCTGTAAAGCTAATATATCGTTAGTTGCTGTGGGGTCGGTGTAAGCTACAGTGACCGTATCTCCTGCGCTGACCCCACTGGCTAGAGTTAAGGTAGCTGTCTTGGCTGTGGCATTAACAGCTAAGTTGTTCACTGTTCGTGCTGTACCATTCACCAAAACTGTAAAGCTAGTGGGTGCGGGAATATTCGCATTATCTAGTTCATTGGCTTCGGTGAATATAATTACTAGTTGGTTGCCATTGACTGTAGCACTGTCAAACACTGGTGGGGTGGTATCAGGAACAGTAACATTGGTTACTGTTTGAGGGACAAAACTAGCTGTATCGTTGCCTGCAGCATCCTGTAAAGCGAATAGATCGTTAACTCCTACTGTAGGGTCGGTGTAAGCTACAGTGACCGTCTCTCCTGCATTGACCGCACTGGCTAGAGTTAAGGTAGCTGTCTTGGCTGTGGCATTAATATCTACGCTGTTCACTATTCGTGGCGCACCATTTACATTAACTGTAAAGTCAGTGGTTGCAGGAATATTCGTGCTATCTAGTGGGTTGGCTTCGTTAAGTGTAATTAACAGTCGATCGCCATTGACTGTAGCACTGCCAAACACTGGTGCAGTGTTATCACCAGTAACATTGGTTACTGTTTGAGCGGCAAAACTAGCTGCATCGATGCCGTTAGCATCCTGTAAAGCTAATGCATCGTTAGCTGCTGTGGGGTCGTTGTAAGCTACAGTGACCGTATCTCCTGCGTTGACCGCACTGGCTAGAGTTAAGATAGCTGTGGGGGCTATGGCACTAATAGTTACGCCGGTCACTGTTCGTGCTGCACCATTTACATTAACTGTAAAGGCAGTGGCTGGAGGAGGATTCAAGACACTGAGTCCGATTCCATCGCTCTCGGAGAGGTTTATTACCAGTCGATCGCCATTGACTGTGGCGCTGCTAAAAGTAGGCGCAGCAAATACACCACTATAGCTTGCTATTACTTCTGGCAAGAAAGCTAGAGAAATTTGCATCGGCTGGGTGCTTTTCTCTAACTGCCAGTCGCCACCTAAAGCAGCATTACCAGTGCGGTTAGCAGAAGCTGCAATCTTGGCTCCTGTTAATTGCTTCAACTTGCCGATCAATTCTTCACCTGCATCGCCAGCAGCTACATTACAACCATAGAGGAAAATAGAAGAGGAAAACCAGGTTTGTAATTGCTCGGCGTAGTCCTTTAGAGTGTAGAGACTTAACTCGGTATTTCCTAGATACAGACAACCAGGGGAACCGTGGGAAACTATATGAACTTCAGTCCGATCGGAGCTTTTTTGCAGAACTTCAGTAATTTGTTCTACTCCGTCGCGATCGCCATCTAAAATGATTACTTGCGTGTTAGAAACAACGCCATTCGCTAATAACTTATATTCTTCAACCCTAGGGTCAATAATGACAATTTTGCTAGAATTTACCTTCAAGGAATTAGCAATCATAGGAAAACCTCCAATTTAGGGCAGACAACCCTTGATAGAAAGCATTTGCTTGGTGCGTCTTTACGCCGAGGTTTCCTCGGCGCGGGCGTGACCCTTTTTGTAAATAATTATCTGTAAGTATGAAATAACCGACCCCTAAAGCTCAACCAAATAGTTGAATTTTCCCCAATTTGAGACTAGGCTGAGAGGTTAAGGTTAAATGCAACTGATTGTGTTTGGGAGCCAAAGTTCCCAAATTCTATTCTGAAGTGAGGTTACTAACTTATGTATCTATTGGCACTCCTCCCCCTTGAAAGACGAGGATTCTTGGGCTGAACATTACCCGTTCAGGTGGCCCCTACTAGTGGTTTGACACGTTCATACTAAGCTTTTCAACTTACTCCTCAAGCGTGAATTCCCGTGCGCCCCACGGTATTCTCGTAGTGTGATGAAATAAACAAAGACATCATCTACTTCTACAAATAGAGGCAATCTAAACCCCTATCTCTAATTAATGAAATATCAAATTGTCTCAATGTTTTTTCCCAACTCTTATGATACTACTTTAACAAATATCCATCATCGCATTTTCTCAAATAACGATGATAATTACAAATATTTACAGCATTTCCCCCCAACCCAACTTTTGCTCTACGCTGACAATTGTTATGTCATTGCAATAATAAAAAATCCCTCTATAAATATCGGATTTTAAACTTCTGTATAGAAACCCCACCAAACATTCTCGCAAACTTATGACCTCAATTGCCTCTCACAAAAAAGCAAAAGCCCTCAAACCAGGTAGTCGCCGTCCTGCGAAAGAACTTTGTAGCGAATGCGGACTTTGCGACACATATTACGTCCATTATGTCAAGGAAGCGTGTGCCTTTCTCAATCAACAAGTAGCCGAACTAGAGGAAGAAGCACACGGACGCAGCCGCAACCTAGACAGTGAGGATGACTGGTATTTTGGCGTGCATCAAGATATGATGGCGGCGCGGAAAAAACAACCCATAGAGGGCGCGCAGTGGACGGGAATTGTCAGCACTATTGCTTGTGAAATGCTCGATCGAGGCCTAGTAGAAGGAGTCGTTTGCGTCCAAAATACCAAAGAAGATCGCTTTCAACCAATGCCAGTTATTGCCACAACTCCAGAAGAAGTTTTGGCGGCGAAGGTCAATAAACCCACTCTCTCACCTAATCTTTCCGTATTAGAACAAATAGAAAAATCTGGCATGAAGCGACTGCTGGTAATAGGAGTCGGCTGCCAAATTCAAGCCTTACGAACAGTAGAAAAACAATTAGGATTAGAAAAACTCTACGTTTTAGGAACTCCTTGCGTAGATAATGTTAACCGCGCTGGACTGCAAAAGTTCTTAGAAACTACTAGTAAATCTCCCGATACAGTAGTGCATTACGAATTTATGCAAGACTTTCGAGTACATTTTAAACACGAAGATGGCTCGATCGAACAAGTACCTTTTTTTGGCTTAAAAACTAACTTACTCAAAGATGTTTTTGCACCTTCTTGCATGAGTTGTTTTGATTATGTCAACTCTTTAGGAGACTTAATTGTAGGTTATATGGGGGCTCCTTTTGGCTGGCAGTGGATAGTCGTTCGCAACAATACAGGGCAAGAAATGCTGGATTTGGTGATGGATAAATTAGACACCCAACCAGTATTTTCTCAAGGCGATAGAAAGCAAGCAGTACAACAAAGTATACCTGCTTACGATAAAGGCGTGACTTTACCAATGTGGGCAGCAAAATTAATGGGAGTAGTAATAGAAAAAATTGGCCCCAAAGGTTTGGAATATGCCCGTTTTTCTATCGATTCTCACTTCACTCGCAATTATTTATATGTCAAGCGGAATTATCCTGAAAAATTGAACGATCACGTGCCAAAATATGCGAAGAAAATAGTAGGTCAATATAAATTACCCAAATCTTAACGCGATCGCACCAAGCAAAAACCTTCTAGTTCATTTACTAGAAGGCTAAATTCTTATAAAGATTATTTGGCAAGACTGCGCCGCTACGCGTATCTCGAAGAGATCGCATCTTGGAGATTTTTAGAATGAAATAGCCCTGGGTTCCGATCGAGATGGAAATATAATTTAATTAGTTAATTAATTAATTGTTTACATCTATTAAACTAGGAGTCTTGTTTAGTGTCAAAATATAAGAATAGTATTTTTATACTATTAATTATTTGTATTATTGCCACAGGGCTGGGAATGTATCTATTAGGAGGGATCGATAAAGAACAATTGCAAGGATGGCTCAAAGAAGCTGGTATCTGGGCACCAATTATTTATATAATTTTATATACGATCGCGACAATATTAATCTTACCTTCAACCCCACTAAATCTGAGCGGGGGAGCAATTTTTGGGATCTGGTGGGGAACTATTTGGACAACTATTGCAGCAATCGTTGCTGCAATAATATCTTTTGCTTTGACTCGCACAGTGGGAAGAGAATTAGTTGCCCAAAAGTTAGGAAGACGCTGGAAAGCAATAGAGGCTGAGATGTCTCAAGGGGGTTTATTTTATATGTTTTCTATCCGTTTGTTGCCAATTATTCCTTATGGTTTAGTCAATTTTGCTGCTGGGTTGACATCGATTCGCTTCAGGGACTATTTTATAGGAACTTTGTTAGGTACGGTTCCAGGAGTTTTGCCTTTTGTGATGATGGGTTCTGGATTAAATTCTGTCCAACAGGGTAATCTCTTGCCCCTCATTGGTGGTTTTACATTGGCAGCAATGCTAGTTGGGGGCGCTAATTGGTATAGAAGACGACGACAATCGCCTCAAAAAGATTTGGAAAAAATAGAACAAGAACGCTCTTTATCCCCTGAAGATAATATTAAATAATTATCTATATTCTGAAAAATTATTAATTAAATAATATGTTAGCTACTTTACCTTAAGTGTAAATTTTGTCGTTGTTACTATTAGTTTAATGTCAAACAATACACAAAAAGTCGAACTTTCGATCGTAGTTCCTGCTTATAACGAGGAATCTAATCTCGACTATCTCTTTGAAAGACTCGAATCAGTTTTAACCAGTCTCAATACTACCTATGAAATTGTTTGCGTGAATGATGGTAGCAAAGATAAGACGATTGAGTATCTTGTCAAACACCATCACCGCAATCAGGCTATTAAAGTAATCGATTTATCTCGCAATTTTGGCAAAGAAATTGCTCTATCTGCTGGTATAGATTACGCTACTGGTTCTGCTGTTATACCGATCGATGCAGATCTTCAAGATCCACCAGAATTAATCAAAGACTTAGTTGCTAAATGGCAAGAAGGTTATGATGTCGTTTATGCCACCAGACGAACCCGTCTGGGAGAATCTTGGTTGAAGCGTTTTACTGCTTATGGTTTTTACCAAACAATTGGAAAAATGAGTCGGGTAGAAATTCCACAAAATACTGGGGATTTTCGTTTACTCGATCGACGAGTAGTTGAAGCTGTTAAGCAAATGCCAGAAAGAAATAGATTTATGAAAGGGTTGTTTGCTTGGGTAGGTTTTAAACAGACTTCTATAATTTACGATCGAGAACCTCGTTATAAAGGCAAAACTACGTGGAATTATTGGAAATTATGGAACTTTGCTATTGATGGTATTACTGCATTCAGTTTTGTGCCATTAAAAATATGGAGTTATATAGGTATTTTTATATCTTTACTTAGTTTGTTGTTTGCTGTATTTTTATTTGTCCAAACTGTGATGTTTGGTATAAAAGTTCCTGGTTATGCTTCTACTATCATTAGCATTCTGTTTTTGGGAGGTATTCAACTGATTTCATTAGGAGTTATTGGAGAATACTTAGGGCGAGTTTATGAAGAAGTCAAAGGAAGACCTCTTTATTTTGTTAGAAATGTTTATGGCTTTGATAGCGAATCCAATATCGATTGAAACAGGGTAAACTTTTGAAAATTTGCGGTATAAAGCTTTGGAATGGGCGCGAAAAGATATAATTACTTTGCCAGAATTAGAATTACCTTTATTAATTGAATTGAGTAATTGTATCGAAAATAAACAAAAATATTCATGCACAAAGTTTCTAGAATATTTCGAGAGAGGAACAGGAGTAATTGGCGGGACTTTAAAATCAAAAGGAACTACATCAATGGCTTAAAAATCGCCAGGCTTTAGTAATTTTTGATGGCTTAGATGAAGTTCTAAACGAACAAGAAAGGGAAAATGTCGTTATCGATATTATTAATTTTACAAGCGAATATCCCCAAGCACGAATTATAATCACATCTCGAATAAATGGTTATCAAAAACAGCGACAGCGATTGCAAAATGCTGATTTTTGCCATTTTAGGTTGCACCATTTAGACAAAAAACAAATTGAAGAGTTTATTAAAAATAAAAGATTTTCCAGGGTAGTTTATGAATCTACGGCTTTTCGGATTATCCAAAAAACTGAAAATATTCTGATAAAATCTGGTATTTTTAAGTTCCCAGGAAAAAAGAAATTAATTGATAGCGATCGCTCTCTAAAAACTATTGTTATAGATGTAACAGAATCTCCTATTGAACGACCTAAAAAAACAAAAGAAATTCTACTCAGGTAAAAAGAAAAACCATACATTAAAGTCGCAAGTTATTGTCTCACAAAAAACAGGGCCAATTATTTGTACTGAGTTTGACAAAGGAAAAAAGCATAATTTTAAAATCTTTAAAAAAAGTAATTTAGTTTTAAGATAAGATATAAAATCGTTTAAGAATTATTTGCGAACATATTAATAGAAAACTTAAAATATTCAGAATTTTATCAGAAAAATATCGTAACCGTCGCCAGAGATTTGGACTAAGATTTAACTTGATAGCTGGAATATACAACTATGAACTCACAACGATCGCTCGCTAGCTCTAACTGACTTTTGCAAGAGGTCTATTTGTTACAACTTTCGTATAGGAGCCTACGTCAACTTTAGCTGCTTGGGAGTCTGTTAACTCAGGGATAATCTTTCGGATCTCGTCTAAGTTTTGATAAGTAACACGACTTGGCTAGTTAATCGGCAGAATGCGCTCTTGATAGTAAGAACGGCTATTTTTAGAATATTCATTCTAATAAGAAATGGTGGCTTCAGATATCCCTTCGATTAAACTCGATCGAGATGCAGCAGAAACTTTTCTCAAAACCAAACCTTCTCACGAATATTGGAGCCGATGCGATCGGTCCCATAACAGGGAAGGTCAGGTAGTGCTGATTGGAGATGCAGCTCACAATATGTTCAGTATTTTAGGACAAGGCTGTACAGTTGCTTTAGCTGATGTTATGGCTTTAGATGAGTTATTGCAGAAGCATCAAAATGATTTATCTGTAGTTTTACCTAAATTTTCAGAGCAGCAGGTAAAAGAAGGTCATGCAGCTTCAGATCTAAATTTAATCGCGTTAATTCTTTATCATGCTTGGCTTCGACAAATTTAGCGAATATTAACTAGGTTTTGGGCAACAATATTTAAGCAATCTAGTATTTTTGCAAAAGTCAATAAAATAGATGTCAAATACGAGCAAATCGTTAATGAAAATCGCTTTTAGATTTGGTTGGCTAAAAGACTTTTAAACATCTACGCCCAAGAAAAACAGAATTAAAGAATATTAATCGTGTCTATCTAAATTTTCATACTTATTGCCACTATAACTGTTAAGCGACCTATGTAATACCAATTTCAAAAAATACTGCTACACATCAATTATCCGAATCTATTGCCTATTGCCTATTGCCTATTGCCTGTTGCCTTTCCTAATCGAAGTGTAGCAATCAGCAATCTTAAATGAAATTGGTATAAGTCGCTTTAACTTTAATAGATGGAGACTAGAAGTTTGTCGATCGCACTACGAAAAGCATTACCCGCACCAGCAGTCATATCTCTGAGAGTGCAAACTCTATTTCTCACAAATGTCAAAGCCACAGCACCGATTGCTTTTTGTGCGGGATCTGTCTTAGTTGCTATCTTGCCATTAATCAGATATTAAACATACTTTAGATGCAGGTTTTGGACAATTTCTAAGCATTTTAGAATTTGTCTGTTGGAAAAAAGGAGTCTATTTTGAACGAGTAGATCCTAATCTAACTAGTCAAACTTGTCCAAAGTGCTTAACTATGACTGGTAAAAAATTACTTTCAGAGCGTATACACTCACGTTCTGAGTGCGGCTATACAACTGATAGAGATGTGGCAGCAGCGCAAATAGTGGCTCAACGTGGAGTAGTGGCGACCAATAGTACTATTTTTAATAAGGAAGTCCTCATAAAGCCGATAACTTATCCTGCTAACCGATAACCTAAAGATAAGGACTTCCTTATTAAAAATAAAAAACTTGTGTGGCGGTAGGGCGTACCGTCCAAGCTTGTGAAGGGATAGGTCTCAGAAGATCCCCGTGAAGCAAGAATCCCACGCAGTTTACCACCCGTGGGAGCGTCAATATCTCGGAGATAACCTATTTGGGAATATCCTTTTTTGTAAATATATTCGGCTTTCTAACTAGCATCCTAGGTTTTTAAGACATAATTTAAAATATAATGTGCGATACATGGGATGCTCCCAAAAAATTGCTAATGTTTTGTCAACAGTGCGAACAAACCGCCACTCCAACTGGATGTCATCAATACGGACAGTGCGGCAAAACTCCAGAGGTTGATGCCGTTCAAGATTTGATGGTCTATTGTGCGATGAGCTTAGCGCCCGTGGCATTGCAGGCTAAAGATTTAGGTATTAACACTCGCGATCTCGATGTCTATATCTGTGAATCCCTGTTTGCTACCATGACCAATGTTAACTTTGGCAAACGGACGTTTATCAAAGAGACTCGCCACATTATTACTCAACGGGAACTTTTAAAGCAGCAAATTAGCCAACAACTTGGTACCAACGTCGTCTGGCCCGAATTTGCTAATTACAGCCCTGATTTCAGGAAAAGCCTAGTCGGTCAAGGGAAACGAGCCATAGAGCAAAAAATCATTCCCCAAGCATCAGATGAAGATATTTTCTCACTCAAGTTAACCATTCTCTATGGATTAAAAGGAAGCGCTTCCTACATGCATCTGGCCCATACCTTGGGGGAGGATGATGATGATGTTTATCGCTTTTACTATGAAGCAATAGATGCCATTAATAATCAACATTTGACAGTCGAAGAAGGGCTGAAGACGGCCTTAAAAGTAGGAGAAGTTAACTATAAAGTCATGGAGCTGTTGAGTAGGGGTCACACCAGTACCTATGGTCATCCCGTGCCCACTTCTGTTCCCCTCAATGCTAAGATCGGAAAAGCCATTTTAGTGTCGGGACACGACATTAAAATCTTGGCTGAACTGTTAGAACAAACGGTTGATACTGGCATTAATATCTATACTCACGGAGAACTCTTGCCTGCTCACGGCTATCCCAAATTGAAACAGAAATATCCACATCTTTACGGACATTATGGTACGGGCTGGGTCAAGCAGCAAGAAGAATTTGATGAATTTCCAGGCAGTATTTTGATGACAACCAACTGCCTGATGCCGCCTCACGATGGCTATGAAGACCGCCTCTTTACCACTAGTGTAGTCGGACATCCAGAATTAGAGCATATTCAAGAGATTGAAAAAAGACACAACTTCCAACCCTTAATTGACAAGGCAAGAGAAATGCCTGGATTTCTCTGTGATGAACCCCCTCGCCAAGTGATGACTGGTTTTGGTCACAATGCTGTTTTAGAGATTGCCGAGCAGGTCATTAATGGAGTCAACAGCGGTCAAATTCGGCATTTTTTCTTGGTTGGCGGTTGTGACGGAGCCAAACCTGGTCGTAGCTATTATACTGAGTTAGTCGAAAAAGTTCCGAATGATTGTTTGGTTTTGACTTTAGCCTGTGGTAAGTTTCGCTTTTTTGACCAGTCTTTAGGGGAGATTAATGGCATTCCTCGTCTTTTGGATCTGGGACAGTGCAATGATGCCTATTCTGCTATTCAAATTACTTTAGCCCTGGCAAAAGCCTTTCAAGTTGGGGTAAATGAGCTGCCCTTATCATTAATTCTCACTTGGTACGAGCAGAAAGCGATCGCTGTTTTACTGACCCTACTCTACTTGGGAATTCAAAATATCCGCCTCGGACCAACTCTTCCTTCCTTCCTCTCCCCGAATGTGTTGAAGTTGCTCTCCCAAACCTATAACCTCAAGCCAATTACCACGACAGATGCGGACTTGACAGCATGTCTCGATCGGAAATAGTTTCGGTGTACGGGCAAAGCGATCGCATAGTTTAGTGAAATCGAGTCGGGAATATCTATTCAAAAGTTTTTATAGTCGACTGTTGCCAACGAAGGAACAGGGAACAAATTAATTACTGTAAATTTAAACTCACGGCAAGTTTATGTTTCCATTTTAAACTTTCGGCAAGTTTATGCTTCTGCTAGATAAAAAA
>JASJDA010000251.1 GCA_030065755.1 Prochloraceae cyanobacterium
AAGTTAAGATTTATTAAGAGAGCCACTCAATTGCCTCTGTCTTTAGAAACTCCTGTTGGTAAGCAAGAAGATACGCGATTGGGGGATTTGATCGAAGCTCATGAAAAAAGCCCAAATGAAGTACTCTCAAAAAACTTTCTCAGTGAAGATCTTGAAAAAATGCTTGAGACTCTCACGACTCGCGAACGTGACGTACTACGTTTGCGTTACGGCTTAGATAACGGACAAACGAAAACTTTAGAAGAAATTGCCAAGATATTTAAAGTTACTCGCGAACGCATTCGCCAACTTGAAGGCAAAGCTCTGCGCAAGCTACGCCATCCATCAAGGAATCGTCTTCTTAAAGAATATATTCGTTGTTGATACAATAGTTCAGCCGTATTATACTACTTTTTCTGTTGATTTGATCTAGTCTGGCTGCACTCACTGGGGCGAGCGCCCCCGCATATTATGCTCAACAAAAAACCTCGGCTATCTGTAGCGACCTGAAATACAGATTCATTCAAGTGCGAAAAGTTGAATAATGATTCCAAGACTAAATCTTCAGCCAGAATTAACCGAAAAATACGCTACCTTTCTGAGAGAATTAGCCAAAATTCCCTTTGCCGGAGAAATTAGGGCTGACTTTGCTAATCGTTTAATCTTGTCTACGGATAATAGTATTTATCAAATCCTGCCCCAAGGAGTTGTCTTTCCTCGCACTAGTGATGACTTGGTGCATTTATTTCGTTTAGCTAGTCAAGAATCTTATCGAGAAATTACTTTTTCTCCCAGAGGTGGAGGAACAGGAACAAATGGTCAATCTCTTTCGACTGGGATTATTATAGACTGCTCTAAATATATGAAACAGATTCTAGAGATGAATCTGGAAGAGGGTTGGGTAAAAGTGCAACCAGGAGTAATTTTAGACCAACTCAATAGTTATTTACAGCCTCATGGGGTCTTCTTTGCCCCTTCCGTTGCCCCTAGCAGTCGGGCGACTTTGGGAGGAATGATCAATACTGATGCTTGTGGTCAAGGTTCAAGGATTTATGGACGTACCAGCGATCATATTTTAGAACTTACCTGGATTTTAGTTGATGGAACCTTAGCTCGCTCCCGTCCTATTAATACCAAGACTCTAAGTCAATTAAAACAAGATTCGGGACGTTTAGGCAATATTTATCGTCAAGTTGATGAGATTGTCTCTTCTAAACAAGAACTAATTGAACAGACTTTCCCGAAAATACCAAGGTTTATGACTGGATATAACTTGGGTAAAGTTTATACACCAACTAGAGATAATTTCGATCTCAATCGAATTATTGCCGGTTCAGAAGGAACATTGGCGATTATTACAGAAGCGAAACTGAAATTAACTAAAATTCCCGACTATAAAAAGTTAGTAGCAATTCACTATAGTTGTTTTGACGATGCACTCTCAGCAGCAGAAAATTTATTAGCACTAAAACCAAGTGCGATCGAAACTATTGATGAAAAGATTTTAGCATTGGCTAGAGGAGATGAAATATACTATCGCGTTCGAGAATTTATTGGTGATGCTAAGACAATTAATTTAGTTGAGTTGGCAGGAGACAATCTCAGTCAATTAGAAACTAAGGTTAATCAACTTATTAGTAATCTAGAATCTCAGCAAGTTACAGGCTTTTATCTCGCCCAGAATAAACAAGAAAGTGCAGATCTCTGGGAATTACGCAAAAAAGGGGCTGGGTTACTGGGAAATCGCCCAGGCAACCGAAAGCCGATCGCTTTTATTGAAGATACTGCTGTGCCTCCATCCTGCCTATTTAGTTATATTCGGGAATTTAAAGCTTTACTAAAGGAATATCAACTAGATTACGCCATGTATGGTCATGTAGATGTCGGTTGCGTCCACGTTCGACCTACATTAGATTTAAAAGTACCAGAAGATGAAACGCTCATTCGAGAGTTATCAGATAAAGTAGTTGCCCTCGTTAGGAAATACGGTGGTGTTATGTGGGGGGAACATGGAAAAGGATTCCGCAGCGAATATACCCCTGTCTTTTTTGGCGAAGAGTTATATCAAGATTTAGGCAAAATCAAAGCTGCTTTCGATCCAGACAACCGTTTAAATCCTGGGAAGATAGTCACTCCATATAAGAGTAAAGAGAAAGTTGTCCCTATTGAATCAGCCTTGCGAGGACATTTCGACCGACAAGTAAATTCAGCGATGCAATCTGAGTATGAAGTAGCCTTTAGCTGTAATGGCAATGGGATGTGTTTTAATTTTAATCCTGATAGTGTCATGTGTCCTTCTTACAAAGGAATGAATAATAGAATTCATTCCCCGAAAGGTAGGGCTAGTTTGTTGAGAGAATGGTTACGACAGTTAGCTGTTAGTAAGGTAGAGAATTTAGAAAAATCAGCTAGTTTTCCGGTGAAAGTCTGGAATACTATTAGTAAAGCTTTAGGTGCCTATGATTATTCTGAGGAAGTCTACCAGGGAATGCACGGCTGTCTTGCCTGTAAGGCTTGTGCTACTCAATGCCCTATTCATGTAGATATTCCTAATCTTAAGGCCAAATTTCTCAATCTTTACTATACTCGTTATCTGCGATCGCCACGGGATTATTTAATCGGAAATAGTGAAAGGTTAGCTTGTTGGCAATCTTATTTATCTTCACTGAATAATACTGTTGTTCAAAATCCAGTAATACGCTGGTGTATCAAACAGTTTTTCGGTTTAGTCGATCCACCTTTAGTTAGTACTTCAACAGTCAGACAGGGATTAGCTAATAGGGGCGCACCAGAATTTAATTTAGAAGAATTATCTAGTTTAAGTAAGAAAGAAAAAGCAAATAGCATTATTTTACTGCAAGATGCTTTTACTAGTTTCTATGAATCGTCAATAGTTCTGGATATCTATGATTTTCTTACTCAGTTAGGATATAAAGTTTATGTCCCTCCCTTTTTTAGTAGTGGTAAACCATTGCAAGTATTAGGGTTTTTAAAAGAATTTAGCTCGAGCGCGCAAAAAAATACTAAGTTTCTAAAACAGTTAAGAGATTTAGATATGCCCATAGTCGGGATTGAACCTAGTATTACTCTTAGTTATCGCCATGAATATCTTGAAATTCTCAACTTCTCAGAATCATTACCCAAAGTTCAGTTATTACAAGAATTTTTAGGAACCCAACTACAACGTCTACCCTCAGTTGATACTTGTCAAACTTATTATCTTTTCGGACACTGTACTGAGAAAACTTTGGCTTTAGCTTCTGTGCAACAATGGCAACAGGTTTTTCAAGCAATGGGATTATCTTTAAAACCGCTCTCTACTGGTTGCTGTGGAATGGCAGGTATTTACGGACATCAGGTTGAACACTATCAATCTTCTCAAGACATTTATCAATTAAGTTGGGCAAAGCATTTACCTCTGAGATCGCAACAGAGACAATATTATTTGGCAACTGGTTATTCTTGTCGCTCGCAGGTTCAAAAATTACTTGGATGGAAACCTCTGCATCCTGTACAAGTTTTAGGTAAATATACAAAAGATGAGGAGTCTTGATTCTTTTCTTGAATCCATGCCCGTTGGTTATGGCATAATAAATTTAAAAGCTTTTTTGAATCTCTGCTGCTGAAATGTTTGATTAGGCATCAAATTATGTCAACCTTATATGAGAAGTTAGGAGGAGAAAAGACAGTTAAGCTAGTCGTCGCCAAATTTTATGAGCGAGTTGTAAACGACGACAGAATCAAGCACTTCTTCGATGAAGTGGATATGTTCAAACAGAAACTTCACCAACTCGACTTCCTGACCTATGCCTTTGAAGGCTCTGAGCGTTATCGCGGTCCCACCATGAGAGAGGTACATAAGAAGCTGGTTCAAGAGAGGGGACTAAGTGACGAACACTTTAATGCCTTTGTAGAAGACTTGGTGGAAACTCTTAAAGAGCTAGAGATTTCTCCAGCTCTAATCGAAGAAGCTGTAGCGGTAGCTGGCTCTGTTGAGCATCGCCATGAGGTGCTTAACAGAAAACCTTCTGGGAAATCAAGCCCAAAATAATGGTGTCACGTCGCTGCGGGACGAATTCAAAATCCACCAATTTCTTGATTCAAAATTCACCCAGGAAAAAAGAAATAATTCTGTAGCTAAAGTGACAATTTCCCAGAATAATCGCATTTTTGACAACATTGGCGGTTTTAATCGCTCTTCCTAGCTCTACTCGAACCTGAAAATTTACGCCAAGTTTTTAGCCTTAGCTGAGTTATGAGTCAGTTGACTCAGATAAAATCGAGCGATAATCTTGGCGATGTAGGTATTGAAGGTTTCTAGTGTGATTTGCAAAGAAAAAGGGATTGCCTCATAGTCAGTGCCAATGGCAATTAATTCTAAGACGGCCAATTCTGCTTCTGTTAAATTTGCTTGAGGCTGAACTTGTTTGACTTTGTCTAAAATCAGACTAGCCAAGGCCCGCTCGAGATACAAGTACCCTGCTTGAGTTAAACGAATCGCTTCGGCTAACTGTTCGATAGGAGCATTTTTGAGAAGATAAGACTCTGCACCAGCAGCAAAAGCAGCCAAGATTTCCGCTTCAGAATCTGGCTCTAACAAAATGCACAGTTTCAACCCAGGATTGTCCGATTGTGCCTGAATTTGCCGAAAATCCTCGGTTAATTCTACGGCATTTTTATCGGGCAAGTTGAAATCGATCAGGGCCACATCTGCACCAGCAACTGAGTTGAGTAAGACTAAACCAGTTTCTGCGTTAGTAGCTTCGCTGTAAATATCGATTCCTGTTTGAGCGCGTAAGGCGTTTCTTAAACCGACTCGCGTTTGTTCGTCGCTGACAATAAGAAAAACTTGAATTTCGCTGTGTTGTACTTCGGGCTGGCATACTGGTAAGTCATTGGGGGCGCCACAGGCTGAAATAGTAGCAGGGGTAGTTTCGGTGAGCGTCCCAGCAAAATTAACGTCGGCCCCTAGTTTTTGCTGGTGTTGGGCAATCTGTTCGGAACTCAAAATTCTCGATTCATCAAAACCAAAGTCAATCTCAGTATGAAATCCTTTTTGTTTAATCCGCTTGAGGTTATAAAACCGTTTATTTAAGGTGGTTTTCAAGAACGCCCAGAGACATCCCAGCAAATAACGACGCTTAAAAGGATCGCGCACAAACCAATATTCGAGCGTCTTCCACATATAAAAGCGGGCATAATTACGCAGCACTCCTTGCAGTAATTGTTCGCGGGTAATGGCGTTGGGTTTCATAATCGGGGTGACAAAATTGTAGTGGGAATAATCTCGCACCTCAACTTTATCCCCTAAATCTTCAAATAACTCCGAAAATGGCCAAGGGGTAAACATATTCCAGTTCGTCATGTCTGCTTGCCAATCCCTTGCCATCCGATAGGTTTCTTCGATAGTTTCTAAGGTTTCATTTTCCAACCCCATAATGTATTGGACTTCAGCGACTATTCCATTTTCTTTTAGCAGACGAACGGCCCGTTTATTATCTTCAATTGTGGTTTCTTTGCGAAAAATATTTAAATTCAATTGGGCAGCTGCTTCTGTCCCTAAAGAAACGTGAACCAATCCTGCTTGGCGATAAAGGGGTAGTTCTTTTTCATCTCGCAGAATATCTGTCACTCGTGTGTTGATACCCCAGTGTACGTCTAAATTGCGAGCGACTAACTCATGACACAAAGCGAGGAATTTAGGCTTATTAATAGTTGGTTCTTCGTCTGCTAATATAAAAAAACCCACCTTGTACTCTTTAACTAATTGTTCGATTTCATCGACAAATAATTTGGGAGTGCGAGAACGATATTTACGCCAGAACTTCCACTGGGAACAGAAACGACAACGGAACGGACAACCCCTAGAATAATTGGGAACCGCAACTCTGACATTTAGCGGAGTATAGATATATTTATTCCAATCCAATAAACTCCAATCTGGTTTTAATGTATCGAGGTTTTTGAGCGGTGGATGGGCTGGGGTGGCAACTACTTGACCATCTTCATTGAAAGCAATCCCTAAGATATTACGACGTTGTTGGCGCTCTTTCCCCTCAGCAATCGCCTTCAGCAAATTAACGGTAATTTCTTCTCCTTCCCCACGAATAATATAATCTACCCAAGGTGCTTCGTTGAGAACTTCCCTATACATATAGGTAGGATGAATCCCACCCATAATTGTCTTAGCCTGGGGACAAACTTCTTTAACAATCTGTAAGGTTTTTTGAGATTGATAGATCATCGGCGTAATTGCCGTTGCCAACACCACATCGGGCTGATTCTGAGCAATAATCTCTGCCAGAACATCGTCGGTAATATAATTGGTCATGGCATCGACAAAGCAAATGTTATCAAATCCCTCTTGTTTCAACGCTCCACCGACATAGGGAACCCAACTCGGTGGCCAAGAGCCCGCAATTTCAGCCCCACCTGCATGATAGTTGGGTTGAATCATCATGATACGCATAATATTCCTCCTTAGTTCAAGAGTAGGGGAAGAGCGAACGGAGCTGAAAGTTTTTCCTGACGATTTCTGCCTTTGACCTCACTCTAATTTCTAGAGAACCACTATTATCGCTCTAATATTGATTTATTTTACTTGTTACCACTATCAATAAAGATAACCCAACAATTTTATGTTTTCTTGACGTTTACATTAAATGCTGTTAAGCACGGGTGCAATCAAAAACAGTTGCCGCGATGCCGATGCGCTTGCGCATCGGCATCGCACCCCAAACAATGACTAAACGGTTTAGTTTGCATAATAGTCGATTAAATAACCATCTGTAGTGAGATTTTCCGAAATTGGTATAAATTAGAGGAATTGGAATTAAAGTTAAATAACAACCCAAATGCTGCCCTTAGTCGGAGTTCCCCCGACGATTGCTGCTATTTTTTCCAAGTATCGCCACATCTTCTGTCGTCAAGAGGGATTCGACCATGTGTCTCGTTACATCACAGGGCTTAAGATTTAAAACTGCAAATACTGCATTAACTGGGCAACTAACTCACTTTTAAGAGCGAGGCGGCGCTGTAAATCTGCTAAATTGCGATAAGTACCATTTCGATCGCGATTTTCTACTATCTCGATCGCTACAGTTTCTTCGAGAAAAGGAATTTCTGCTAATTGTTCGACAGTTGCCAGATTGGGATTTAAACGCGGGGGATTTAAAGCACTTTGAGGGTCGTAATAAGAAAATGCTAAGACTGGTTCTAGGGGTTTCAGACGAGCAATAGAGATGCCGATCGCCGAGGCGAGATCTTCTAAACAAAGAAACTGAATGCCCGTATTTGTCAAATCTACTAGCGATCGCGCTTGATGAATAGAAAATCCTGGCAACCTCAACCAGTCGTCCACGCTAGCTCGATTTACGTCTATTTGAATTCCTAATTCAGCAGCTACGTCAATTTCTGCTAGAGATTGGAATCGATAGTAAGGATCGTTGATGATTTTTGCTCGAATTATAGCTCGATCGGGAGAGAGCTTTTTTTTCGCATTTCCTATTATTTGGGAGGCGAACCAGTTATATTTATTCATCAATAATTTAACTCATGCGATCGAGCAATTGACGGCGCTTTTGCTCGAATTCATATTCTGACATTAATCCATCTTCCCGCAGTTGGTCTAGTTTGCGTAAAGCAGAAGTAATATCTTCAACGCGAGAAGCGATCGCTGCTGCTTGCTGTTGCTGTCTTGTTTCCAGAAGCAATTGGCTTGAGGAGATTTCCTCAACTACAGGGAAATTAAAGCGGCGATCGAACTGTTCTTTGTCTTGTAGAAAATACCAAACCGCATCTACAGCACAAGCAATGTGAGGAAGTTGGGGTAAAGAAAATAATAATAGTAGATAGATTGCGCCCCACAGAGGTTGTTTTAAATAAAATTTGTGGAGAAAGGCTAAGGGCGTTACCGTACCTAGCAAAGCCATGACTACGGCTAATTTTCGACTTTTGGGTTTACTAAATAGGTTTTGCAACACTTGGATCGACTCGGTAATTGTCAAGATAAAATCCTAATTTAACGTAACTTCTGCTGGCATTTAGGATTTATTATTGTAGTAATAATCAATTATTTGATACGGGAAACCGTATTTTCTGCTCTTTTTTCCCATTTTACAATGTATGTAAATATCCACTGACAGCAGTCAGGTGCAAGGCAAGTTTACTATATTACTAATTAAGTTAGAGAAAAATGGGATTTTTTGAGTCAGAAGTAGTTCAGCAAGAAGCTAAAAAATTGTTTGAAGATTATCAATCCCTAACCCAAATAGGGACAGAATACGGCAAATTCGATCGAGAAGGCAAAAAGATTTTTATCGATCGCATGGAAGAATTGATGGAACGCTACAAAATTTTCATGAAGCGCTTTGAACTTTCGGAAGATTTCATGGCTCAAATGACCGTACAGCAGCTTAAAACTCAACTAGGTCAGTTTGGCATTACTCCCGAACAAATGTTTGAACAGATGCGCGTGACTTTAGAGAGAATGAAATCTGAGCTAGAAAAACAAGGTTAAGAGCCACAAGATTTTTCTCAGGCTCTAAATAATCGCCTACTGTGGGCGCTATTCTAAGATAGATACTAAAACACTATTAATCCCTATTATATATGAATTTTTGATAAAGACAATATATAAAAACTATAAAAACAGTACGCAGAATTAATCCCATCGCCTTCTCTAAAGATAGGCGTGGGACTTTGCGATATATCAAATAACAGCCGATTGGTTCTCCCTGCTTTATTTCATCTGTTATATCTTCTCGATCTTCTAGATTTCCTCGATTTCTTAGGAGCGGCTGGACGCTCGAATTTAGAAGGAGAATGAAAATATTTAACTGGTTCGTTTTTCAGAGCTTGAACCATAAATTCTCGCCATATAGGAGCTGCATGTCCACCTCCAGTCATACCTTTACCCAAGGGTCTGTAGTCATCATTACCTATCCAAACTGCCGTTGCTAGCTGGGGTACGTAGCCAACAAACCAGACATCCCGCTCGTCAGAAGTCGTTCCTGTTTTCCCAGCCGCCGGACGGTCGAGTTTAGCCGCTCTTCCCGTACCGCTTTCAATTACACCTTGGAGGACAGAGGTCAGCGAAGCAGTCGCCCATTCATTTAAAACTAGCTTGGGTTTGGGAGTATTCTCGAGCAACAGATTTCCTTGACTATCTGTGACGCGAACAATTAGGGTCGGCTCGGAATGCCAACCATTACTGGCAAATGTAGCATAAGCTGCAGTCATCTCTAGAGGAGTTATTCCCATAGAGCCCAATGGCAAAGAAATTACTGGTTGTAGAGGACTATCAATTCCCAAACTTCGGGTTACTTTGATTGCGTTATCCAATCCCACCTCTTGACCAATTTTGATTGCTGGAACATTGCGGGATAAAAGCAGCGCTTTGCGAACGCTCATCTTGCCATAAAAACTTTTATCGTAATTTTTAGGACTGTAAGTACCAGAAACAATTCGATAGGTAACGGGAGTATCCTCAATTGAGGATTCTGGGGTATATTTACCACTGGCAAAAGCAGTGTAATAGACAAAGGGCTTAAAGGCAGAACCAGGTTGACGTTTAGCTTGGGTAACGCGGTTAAACTGACTATTTTTGAAATCCACACCCCCTACCATGGCTTTAACGAAATGGGTGCGAGGATCCACAGATACTAAAGCTACTTGATCTACATAAAGTCCCCAACGATGCAAGCGGCGATGTCCGTTACGCACTACTTCTTCTGCCATCTGCTGGAAATCGTAGTCGATCGTAGTTTGGACGCGCATTCCCCCTTGAAGAACGTATTCTCGACCGAAGGTATCATTTAACTCTTGTACTACGGCTTCTGTAATGTAAGGAGAATCGCTATGACTCCAAGAAGTAGGCTTACCTACCAACAGCGGTTCTTTCAAAGCCGCAGATTCTTCAGCAGGACTAATCCAGCCTAAATTTTTCATCCTGCTTAAAACAAGTGCCTGTCGCCGCTTAGTTTCTTGGTAGTTGATAAAAGGACTGTATTTTTCTGGGGCTTGAATTAGTCCAGCCATCATCGCTGCTTCGGCTAGATTTATATCTTCAGGGGACTTGTTGAAGTAAGTTTCGGCAGCAGTTTTCACTCCATAGTTGTTGTGACCCCAATAGATATTATTGAGGTACATCTCAAAAACTGTATCTTTAGGAAGAACTTGTTCGAGTCGAATAGCAAGTACTACTTCCGAAAGTTTGCGGCTGTAAACTCTTTCAGGTGAAAGTAAAAGATTTTTCACCAACTGCATAGTTATAGTAGAAGCCCCTTCAACTACTTCGCCGTGCTTCCAGTTAGATACGAAAGCCCGACCCATGCTGTAAAGGTTAATACCTTGGTGCTGATAAAAATGACTGTCTTCTATAGCTAATACTGCTCTTTTAAGTTCGGGAGAAACGTCTGAAAGTTTGACTATTTCCCGATTCTCTTCTCCGTGAAGTCTAGCTAGAAGTTTGCCTTTAATATCGTAGATATAACTGGTTTGTTTGGGAACGTAGCCGAGTACGCTTCTCACATCTGGCAGGTTGCGGAAACTCATCGCAAGACCTAAGATACCTCCAGCAGCTACAGAACTAGCTAGCATGGTGAATGCCAAAAATGTTCCCCCTGCTGCCTTCCCAACCCCGATACCAAACGATCGCAGTGCTGGTTTCCAATCTTTTTTGGTTTGTTGTTGTGTTTGAATTGTGCTAGACGACATGACAATTACACTCTCTCACTCGCGAAAATAAACTAAACTAATCTAAGTCGATCTTGAAATTTTTGTATATTTGTGTTAAGGCATAAATTGTGTGAATGCCTTATATTATGTTATTTATTCGCCAACTGTGCTGCAAAAATATATTTCTCAAAATAATTGGTTCGATCTTTTGCTAACTTAGTATATCGACCCTCAAAAAATATTCCCAAATTATAGGGATATCCGATGTCTGCATCATTACCAAGCCAGAAATACCAGTGGCTAACTCGCGGAACTAGTGAAATTTTTCCCGACCAGCCAAATAGTAAAAATCCCGATGAAAATCTTACCGTTCGTCTAGAACAAACAGACCGACCTTTACGGATTAAATTAGGAATTGACCCTACTGCCCCAGATATTCATTTGGGTCACAGTATCGCTTTTCGCAAGTTGCGATCGTTCCAAAATGCCGGTCACACAGCAGTGGTCATTATTGGGGATTTTACCGCTCAAATAGGCGATCCTACTGGTCGCTCGGAAGTACGCCTCCAATTAACGCCAGAACAAGTTAAAGAAAACGCTACCAACTATTTAAAACAGTTGCGTCCAATTTTAGATTTTGAGACTCCAGGACGCTTAGAAATTCGCTACAATTCTGAGTGGCTGGCAGACCTAGATTTAGCCAAAATTCAAGAGTTACTAGCAACTATGACCGTAGGGCAAATGCTAGCAAAAGAAGGGTTTGCCGAACGATACAGCCAGGAAAACCCGATTTATCTACACGAGTTTCTCTACCCCTTAATGCAAGGTTACGACTCTGCGGCGATCGAAGCCGACGTGGAATTAGGCGGAACCGATCAAAAATTTAATATTACTGTAGGAAGAGATTTACAAAAGCATTTCGGACAAAAACCTCAGTTTGGTTTGTTAATGCCCATTTTATTGGGTATCAATGGCAAACAAAAAATGTCTAAGTCTTTAGGGAATTATGTGGGACTTAGAGAAGATGCTCTCTCGATGTACCAAAAATTACAAAATATTCCCGATACAGTGGTCAAAGATTATTTCGAGTTATTGACTGACTTACCTCTCGATCGCGTCCCAGAAGATCCGCGAGAACGCCAGAAAATGCTAGCAATTGAAATAGTTTCCCAATACCACGGTAAAGAAGAAGCCGAAAAAGCTGCTGCTGGTAAAGAAGAAGCAATTGCCAAATATTCTCTTTCTCAAGTTAATTTTCCCGTGCCTTTATTTTATCTGCTCGGCGCTACTGGTTTGTGCAAAAGTAGCGGGGAAGGAAGAAGACAAATTCAAGGTGGTGCGGTGCGTCTAGACGGCGATCGCGTCACTGATGTTAACCTCAATTTTGATTCTCTCGATACCCTCAAAGGTAAAATTTTGCAGGTGGGTAAGAAAAAGTTTATTCGTTTGGTTCAATAATTGCCACTACCAACACCTATGAAAAACCTAAACAAACCTGGTCATAACTAGGAATGTTTTTTGTCATAGGTTGCAGAGTCAGATTCTATTTTAAGAATCTCCCTTAATTGAGTTATGACACCTTTGGATGAACGCTAGTCCAAAGC
>JASJDA010000252.1 GCA_030065755.1 Prochloraceae cyanobacterium
GTTATTTTTTCGGGAAGTTTGTATGCATTGAGTTTGACTGGTATTAAGTGGTTGGGAGCTATTGCTCCTATAGGTGGCTTCGCTTTTTTAATTGGTTGGGCTTGTTTAGCGATCGCTGCTTGGGGTTACAAATAGCTTAAACTTTTTTGACTATAGCACCATTAGATGTTATGACTTGCTGGTACCAATAAGCGGAATCCTTAAAAATGCGCTGTTGAGTAGAATAGTCAATGTAAACGATTCCAAATCGCTGCTTGTAACCGTGTGCCCATTCAAAATTATCCATAATTGACCAAAGAAAGTATCCAACGGTCTTGACCCCGTCTTCGATCGCGCGCTCGCACTCTCGCAGGTAGCGAGTAAGGAAATCTATGCGTTGTGGGTCGTGTACTTTACCGTCAAGATGCTTCCAGTCAAAGTTCGCCACGCCATTTTCGGTAATAACGATCGGGAGTTGAGTTCGCTGATAAAAGAAACGAGGCCCCCAATATAGAGCTTCTGGCGTTACAGGCCAACCCATGGTGGTCAGTGGCAAATTATTGGAATTGAGTTTCTCAGTCTTAGAGCTAACAAATTCTCCACTATTAAACTAAGCCAGCGAGTCACCCCGCCGACTCGTCTTCAAAACCGTGCATGAAACTTTCACCTCACACGGCTCCTCAGAAACATGACTTTTGTCACAAGTACTAATCAGAACAGGGGTGTCATTAATCCATTTCCACTTCTCTTGTGAGAATAGGTCATTGAACCATTTGGTAGATTTATTGTGTTGCTTTTCTAATTCCTTGCGGTTTTGATACTCGACAATCAGTTTTAAATCTTCCCTTGTTTTTTTATCATGGCAATGTCTGCGCGCGAAGTTGGAGGTTTTTATAACTGCTACCACCCCCAGCTTTGCGTGGGATGATGTGGTCGATTTCCATAACGTCTTCATGTTTAAAACTTAATCCGCAGTGTGTGCATTTCCCGTCTTGCCATTTGAGCATTTTTGCTTTATTTGTTGGCATATTTGGGTGTTTGCCTAGTCTACCACTCCAATAAACAGTGTCTCCATCATATGGGGAGCGTACGTCTTGTACCTTTATATATATTTCTCCTTGAGTTTTTCTTCCTATTTTCCTGGTTTCCTTCTTTCTTTCCTCATAGTTTTTTTTGTGTTTGAGGAGTCTATATTTTCCATCTGAGAAGACCCAGTTTGCACCTCCTATGGTCTTCCAGTATTTTGGTTTTTTGAATTTCCAGGATTTATTAGGATGTCTTTTGTCTGCCCATTTTTTGAGCTTCCAAAATATTAGGGTGTCAATCTTACCGAAAATATCACTGCATACAGAATATCGGTAATAATTAGACCAACCTCTAATGATGGGATTTAGTTTGTTTATTAGAACTTCTTGCTTGGCTGATTTGAGCTTGTCTATTGTTTGGGAGATTTCCTTATAATGTTTTAGACAGGCTTCTTTAGAGGGTTTTATGTGGAGGATAAATGTTTTGATTTTGCCATTTGTAGTTTTGTTGGCATGATGTCTTCCAGCTTTATACTGTTTGACATTGAATCCTAGGAAGTCAAATCCTGGTTTTTCTTTTTCATGCCTTTCAAAAGTGTGGCATATTCTTGTCTTTTCTGGTTTTAGTTCTAGCCCTGATTGTGCTAGCCAGGTTTTCGTAATCTCGGTTGCCTCTCTGATTATTTCTAGGTCTTTGTGAATAATTACAAAGTCATCCGCATATCTTATAACTGATATGGTTTTAACTTTGTTTATTCCAGTTATTTTTCGACCTTTACCATTTAGGATGGTTTTTGTTTTTATCCAGTCTTTGATAACTTTTTCAAGACCATGTAAGGCTATATTAGCCAGTAGAGGAGATATTACTCCACCTTGTGGTGTACCTTCTTTTGAGGGAAAGAGTTTTTTTCCATCTTGTATTCCCGATTTGAGCCAGGTTTTAATTTGTCTTCTCATGGCGGGGAAGGTATCCAGTTTTTCTAGTAGGGCTTGATGGTTTATTCTGTCAAAACATTTGGCTATGTCCGCGTCTAACACGTAAGCTTTTTTATTGCGTAATCCGTGGAATATGGCTTCTATAGCGTCGAGACAGTTTCTACCAGGTCTAAAACCGTAAGAATTTGGCTCAAAACGGGCTTCCCATTCAGGTTCAAGAGCAAGTTTTACTAAGCATTGCCTAGCGCGGTCTTCCATAGTTGAAATTCCTAACGGTCTTTTCTCATCTTCTTGGTGCGTCCTTACTCGGAGGGAACCTCCGAGCGGGCGCGACCCTTTGCCTGGTTTTGGAATCCATACTCTACGTACAGATTTTGCTTTACCTGTTAGTGGGTTTAGCGAATAAACCAGCTCTAAACGTTGTTTGGGTGTTAAGGATTTAATCCCATCTATCCCTGCCGTTTTCTTGCCTTGATTATCGGTCGTTACCCTTCTAATCGCTATTGCTTTAGCAAAGAAGCTGCGGAGTAGTAGTTTTTGTAGTCTGCGGATAGCTTTGATATCGCCACGTTGACTAGCTTGATAAATCCGTCTCTGGAGAGAGAACACGACTTTTTCTGCCCTTTTCCAAGGGATTTGATGCCAATGTTCAATTTTACTTTTTCGGTCTATCGACTTACTCATCGGTAACTTTGCTCTCTGTTGATAGCTTTATCATTCATGTTCCCGTGCGTATGTCTGCTTATCCGTGGGAGTTACCCCAGGCATTTGCTTCTTACGCAATCTCCCCTCTGAGTTACCTACTTGTGTAGATTTTGCGTCTTGGTTGACTACTCAATGTATCGGTGGAAAAAAATTATTTTTAATAAGGAAGTCCTTTTCCCGATAACTTATCGCCCTTCGCAGTTAACTAGACTGCTATAGAGGACTTCCTTATTAAAAATGAATTATTCGTTACCCATTGAGAGTAATCCCAGAGGTTAATTCGTTCCTAACTAGCTTTGATTCTGACTTTAGAATTCCTTTGAATCACCGAGGGTTTTGTGGGTGCAATCAATCATTATTTACGCATGATTGACTTTTACTGTCCTAGAATTACAGTTTTCTACCCTATGGTCATATTTTGACCGCAGCGTTTCAGCCTTATTTCGCTACTTGAAAGTGTCATAGCGGTGACATTTTAGGTTTTTTCAGCTTTTAGCTTGCTCATAGTCAGTTGCTAGCCGAGTTTCTATCTTTGGGCTGATAGATATCGACGTTTATCCCCGCTTTACGGATTGAAGACCATTCGCTACCGTAGGGGATATGCTTTCACTCCTGCACCTGGAGGGATGGGCTTGCCTGTTCCTTCATTAAATCTTAAGAGATTGTTAAGGTTAGGCATTTCTGTTACAAATCTTCAACTATCACGGTTGTAGCTGTATAACTTTATACCAGGCTCACCATCAAGCTAGTTAAGTTGTCTAGGTTCAGAGAGATTAAGGCACTCTCCGTTAATTCCTAGCGGCTAATCCTTCAAACTGTTCCCCTGTATGGGTTTTAGTTGATTTCTAGCCAACGAATCGCACGTAAATATTGACACCGTAAAAGTCTAGAGGCTGGCAAATATTTTTCATATCCCCATCGTGGATTTTCGGCATTTCCTCCTCGAACAGCTTAAGACCGTCTGAAGGATACTGGCCGAATAAGATGGGGTCAGAAAACCAGGTATTGTTCCAGCAGTTTTTCTCGGCGATCGAAAACATGCGGGTTCGAGCTGCCTCAATATCTTCGAGGCTGTTACTGGCAGGGATTTTGACAATGCCAACCAGTGCCGTACCTACTGTCGGTTGTGTCTTGGCTCTGGAACGAAGAACTTGCATTCCAAACCCGTGAGCGAGCAACGAGTGATGTGCGGCTAAGAGAACCTCAGCAAAGCTCAACTTCAGACCTGGTGCGTGTTCGCCTGTTTGGTGTCCGAGACCAATGAAACATTGGGGCTCATTTTGAATTATCCAGTGAGATACGCGATCGGAAAATTTGTTAACTATAACACTAACGTAATCAGCAAACCAATTGGCGCTATCGCGGTTGAGCCAACCTCCTCGGCAATAAAGAGCGTAAGGATAATCCCAATGAAACAGCGTCACCCAAGGCTCTATGTCACGTTCCCACAAAAGATCGATTAATTTATCGTAAAATTCCAGTCCTTTTTGGTTAATTTTTCCGATTCCATCCGGAATTACTCGCGGCCAGGAAATAGATAAACGATAAGCCATCAAACCAATTTCGGCCATGATTCCCACGTCTTCTTGGTATCTGTGATAGCGATCGCAAGCAACATCTCCGACGTGACCGGACCAAATTCTTCCTGGTTCTCGGCACATCACGTCCCAAACCGAAAGACCTTTATCATCTTCATAAGCTGCACCTTCAACTTGATAACTAGCATCAGCAGCTCCCCAGACAAAATCTTTAGGAAAACTCATGAGAGAAACCTCCGAAGTTGGAAACCGTCATTTTCAAATGACGGAGGAAAACGAGTAAGGGATTTATCCGCAGTCAAGTTTGTCAAATCTTTATCTGACCCTCCTTAGTAATGCTTTTTGAGGTTTCTGACTCGTACAGATGAAACTAGCTTGAGGGCAATCGCGGCAAACAAAATTCCACCAACTTTGAACGGCATGCCTTGGAACCAGAGCCACGATCGCACCGCCAAAACCTCCTCCTGTCTGACGAGCGCCGATCGCACCCCGCTCGATCGCTGCTTTGCACAATAAATCTGTCTCTTTAATAGTCACTTCAAATTGATTTTTTTGGGATAAATGACTGGCGTTCATCAGTTCGCCCAAGTCAGCAAGTCGGTTTTCCTCGATCGCAGCTACACTATCCAAAACTCTCTGGTTTTCTGTGACTACGTGTACCACCCTTTGGCGTAAAGTATGAGGCAGTTTGTCTAAAAAGTTAAGTTCTGGCAAACATACATCGCGCAAGCTGGAAACGTTCATCAGTGCGGCAGCTTTTTCGCATTCTTGCCGTCGTTGTTTGTAAGCACTTTTAGCCAAAACGTGAGTTTTACCACTGTGAATGACAGCAAAATCATAATTGGTTGGCAACTTAACGTATTCAAAAGATAAATCTTTGGTATCTAAAAAAAGTGCCTGGTTTTCTCTACCTAAAGATGTAACCATTTGATCCATAATGCCGCAGGGCATGCCTACACCTTCACTTTCGGCTTTTTGAGCGAGGCTGGCAATCTCTAGATCGGTCAAATTAAGCTGTAATAATTTTCTCACAGCTTTGAGGAAGGCAATTTCTAAAGCTGCAGAACTGGCAACACCAGCACCGATAGGAACGTTACTCTCCACCAAAATTTTCAAGCTAGGTATAATAATCTGGTATTGTTGGAGTTGTTGCAAACAAGCTACGATATATTCACTCCAATGGTTTGAACCTCCCTTATGCAGACTGCGCTCAATCCGTTGCTGGTAATTAGCACTAAATATATCAATTTTTCCTCCAACTGAATTGTCAACCCCAATCTGAACTATAGTTTTTAGGGGCAAAATAGTTGGCAAAACAAATCCTTGATTGTAGTCGGTATGTTCCCCCATCAGATTAACGCGCCCAGGAGCTTGAGCCGATACTTGCGCTGGGAGTCCGAAAATAGTTTCAAAGTTCTTCATGACTGAGCCGACGCAGTTGTGCTGCGGTCTCCTCTGGCAACATATCAGCTAAAAATGTCCCAGCTCCTGTTTCGCATCCAGCCAGGTATTTGAGTTTGTCAGCAGCTCTAAGGACAGGAAGAAACTGGATGTGAAATTGAAAGTGCTTTTGTTCTCCCTTGGGTGCTGCATAGAGAAGCATGATGTAGGGACAAGGTCGATTGAATAGGCGATCGTACAATCTGACTACTTTACCCAAAGTGCTGGCTAGGGAATGAATTTCTGCTTGAGAAAACGTCCACAACCCTGGATGAAACTCGTGGGTTGTCAGCCAAACTTCATAAGGATAGCGTTGAAAAGGGGGCACAAATGCGAATACAGCACGATCGTTGAAAATGTAGTATTCTCGACCCATTGTCTGCCGCAATTCTTGCAGGACTGGCTTTTCTCTAAAAGCTTCTCGCATCTTGGCGACTACAGGGGGAATATAAGAGAAGGCGTAAATTTGACCGTGGGGATGGTGCAAACTAACGCCAACTTCTTCCCCTCTATTTTCAAAAGGCATGACAAATTGAATCGACTCGCGAGCCATTAAATCTTGATAGCGATCGTTCCAAACTCTTACAATTAGTTCTACTTGCCTGAGAGACAAAGAACCTAAAGAGCCTTCGTGAAAAGGGCTATAAACGACGATTTCGCATTGCCCAATAGCAGGAGCGCTAGCAATAGACAATTCTGGAGTTTGCTGTGCTTCTAGAGCGAATGCGCTAAAGCGATTTTCAAACACAGCTACCTCAAAATCGCTACAAGGTATTTCTGTAGGAACGTCTTTTGTGCGTGTCGGGCAAAAAGGACAATAGGCCAATGGTGGTTTAAAGGTGCGATTTTGACGATGAGCTGCGTAGCAAACCCATTCTTGACGTAAAGGATGCCATCGCAGATGAGATTCTGGTGAAAATCTTAGCGGTGGCAATTCTTCTTGCCAAGGTAGAGTGTGGGCTCGCGTTCCATAGATAAATAGATCGCGACCATCTTGTTTGCATTTGTGTCTTTTAAAAAGAGGAAGCTGAGCTGACGAATGTTCCAGAATCGCCGACGGCTTTCTTAATTTTTCCCAGGTTGCTTTCATCTTCTTGAGTGTTGTGACAATAGGGGCGAAATGCTGACAACCAATTTTGTTTTCGCTTGCTTAAAGCTTGCATGACACGCAAACAGTTAAAACCCTGAAGTTTTTTGAAATTAAAATTAATAGCTGATTTCTTAGCCTTTAAATTAGGGCTGATTTGTTCGATACTGTCCGACGAATGTCGTATTTTTTTATAACCCTTGGCTTGCAGGTTGATGTCTTGCGTGCTGAAGCGACAATTAACTCTAGAAAAAATCTCGAAAGCAAAACTACTCCTCACTTGCTTTGGATATATTTTCTTGAGAGGCTGCCAACCAAATACTTTATATTTCAATCATATACGATAATTGTCTGCTGCAACGCGAAAAATAAACCTTTTGGCATTGCTCCCGTGCCGATACGTCTTGGTTTTAATACATAAAACTTATCAAATACTATTCTTAGTTTTTATTTATAATGAAGATATAAAGAGTAAATAGTTGTTTGGATAAGTTTTTTGGCCGATCTGTTGCAAATACGAGAGGGATATTTTTTTTTATTTTCATAACTTTTTTGAATTACTAATTACCTTAAAAAACCTGACTCGTTTAGTAGTGTTTAAATACTCAAAATAACAATGATAATTTAATCAGAAAAGATTTTAGAGGAGGTGAATTATTAATTATGTTACCTCAGAATTCTCCTACTAACGATGAAATTAGTTCCGAATTAGAAGAAGAAGCTATCAAAAGATTTCGAGAACTAGCATTAATTATTTCCGAAAAAAGTCAAATTTTTCGTCAGATTGATAACGGGATTTGCGTACTCTATCTGGATTTTATTGATTGTCCTGAAGAGTGTTCGTTTATGATGGAAAACTCCGTTTTATTAACTTTAGCAGCTCATCAATTAGGTTTAGCAAATTTTCTAGTTTTTCAAATTGGAAGTAAGATAAAAGGATGGGCAAAAATCAGCCCAAAGAATGATATTAATTTAAAATTTTTGAAAAATAAGATTATATTAGTATCTTGCATTTGCTTAGTTTTTCTGATAATTTTAATTAGCTTTTGATCCTGGATATTTTCTCTTCCTGTTAATTATCTCAATTAGTTAGTAATTCAGACAGATCTCACAGAAGCTACTCTTTCAAGATTAGCTACTTTTAGCCTGAATACTGTTCGGTTAAGAGTTTTTATTTCTTCTCCGATAAGTAGGGAACAAGGCGCTTAGGGTCGTTTTTGAAGTTGTTTATTTGCAATGAATTTATAGACTTGGAACTAATAATAAATTGTAATCTCCCTGCCCCCTGATCTTAAGCTACTTTCAAAAAAGAATTTTTTTTTCTTTTTGTTCGCTACAAATAATAATAAAGGGGAGAAGGAATGTAATCAACGACAGACCAGATTATATATAGTTTGACCAATTTTTTATTATTTTAAACCTTTAATTGACGATCCCCTTGGGGTAAATCTTTACCTTTTATTGAGTTATATTGTTGTTTAAGCCTCTTTGAAGGTTTATTTTTTATTCAATTATTCACAGTTTTCTACAAAATTTTTCTATACTTTTTCATACTTTTATTCTATACTTTCCCATACTTTTTCATACTTAAAAATTCAAAAAATAGTTCAATAATAAGAGATAAGAAGAGGTTATAAAGTAACGATCGAACTTAAAAAGCTTCGTAATATTTACTTTATAAATACTTTCTTAGCTTGTCACTAATGGTCTTACCAAAATTGTGAGCAATCTGAGTTCATATTGACAAGCGTATTAATTACAAACCTGAAAAAGGAATTAAATCAATTCTGTATGCAAAGGAGATCGTCATGAACTTAACAATAAAAAGAATTAATCTATGCGGTACTTTGTTAGGTAGTGCAGCTTTAGTTTCGATGTTAGGGGGAATGATATTTATTGATAGTGCAGTCGCACAAGAATCATTCTCGACCAAACACGGACGTGACGGCTATTACACACACCACGAATTGCAACAAAAACACCACAGGAACAGGCGTAGGCATCACAGGCACAGACATTACGGACATCACGGGCACAGACATTACGGACACCGACATCATAGAGACGATCGCTATTATTGGGATTGGGAGTGGAAACACGACTGGGAGCACAAACACGGGCGTCACAGAAACCATAACAGGCATCATGAGAGGCACAGACGCCAAAGCAACCATAACAGTCATCGCCGTTAATTTATAAAGCTTTTTACTTACTTGACACTCCCACGTTTTTAGCGAAGCGTAAACGTGGGATTCTTGGTTCACTGAAATTGCTTACTATTGCAGGTATTGCTACCAACAATAGAGAGTAACAGTTGATTCGTAAACCTGCTGTAATCATTGTAGAATAGCCTGCAACTAAGATAGAACTATTGAACTACTTGAGTTCTGAAAGATAATCATAGCAAGACTTAAAAGATTTTTAAGATTTACTTTACGAATTAGCTCTTAGGTCGGAATTAAAAAGTTTCTTAATATTTGTTTTATAAAGACTCTCTAACAGTTTTTGACTCTCGATCGCACTACTTCTCTAACTCTATAGATTGGTCTACCCTGAGATTCATGATAAGTTCGCATCAGTAGTTCTCCCAAAAGACCAAAACAAAATAGCTGCACGCCACTCAAGAGTAAGACAACAGCCAAAATTAGTAGGGGGCGATCGCCAATCGATTGGTTGAGAATTAACTTAACGAAGGTGAGATAAACCCCTAAAAACATCCCCGATGTTATGGAAATAATTCCTAACAATCCAAACACGTGCATAGGCCGAGTCAAGAACTTTTTCAGAAAAAAGACAGTAAATAAATCTAGCACCACTCGGGTGGTACGTCCGAGACCATACTTACTGGAACCATAAGGGCGAGCATAGTGATTTACTGGTAACTCTGTAATTCTTGCCCCTTCAATATATGCCAAAGCTGGTAAAAATCGGTGTAATTCACCGTAGAGTTTCATATCCGCGACCACTTCTTTGCGATAAGCTTTAAGAGAACAACCGTAGTCATGTAGCATTTGACCGGTGTCATGCATTTTTACTCCAGTGATTTTCCCAATTAACCAGTTAGCAATTTTAGAAGGTAGTAGGCGAGTCAAAGCGGCATCCTTCCGCTTTTTCCGCCAGCCACTGACGAGGTCATAGCCTTCATCAAGCTTGGCGAGCAGCTGAGGAATATCTGCCGGATCGTTTTGCAAATCACCATCCAAAGTAACAATAGTGCGACCTTGAGCGTGCTCGAACCCTGCCGCCATCGCCGCTGTTTGACCGTAGTTACGACGTAAAAGCACTGTTATTAGCTGAGGGTAATTTTGTACTAACTCCTTTAGCCTTAAGTCTGAGCCATCTTTGGAACCATCATCGATGCAGATCAATTCGTAGGTTAGCCCAGTACCCTCAAGACTATCAGTGATTTTCCCAATCAACTCACCTATAGGGTCAGTGTTTGGGTTTTGAGGATCGTTTTCATTATAAATGGGTACAACAACTGATAAATCAAGCATGGCATTCTCTGTTGTAAAATTCTGTGCTGTTGATTGCATTAGTTTAACTGATGAAATGTCTATTTGCTAACACAAGGTAATAATAAATACGGATAATTAATTAATGTGATTACGTAATTTACTTTGATGGTAAATACAGCTCTGTAGTTGGTGGTAATTATGTTGGCAAAAGCGAGGATTTAGTTATGATTATGGATTTTATACTTTTGTTAGGCTTTGTTGCATAAAGAAATTTGAAGAAAATATCTCCCTTGTTCAAAATGGCGCGTTGATGGGGTGTTTAATATCTAGATCGATCCATTTGACTTGATAAAATAATGGTACTGTGTTGGCGTCTGAAATCTAGTCAAAAATGAAGTTCGATCTATTCAACTTCGTTAGCATTTTTTGCTCTTTTCTGCTATTGAAAATTGAGAATTAATACGGGAAAAATCTTGTTTTTCCCAGTAGCGAAGAACTTTTAACCCCCGAGAGAAATATTGGACAAAGTAGGACAGTCTTTACCAGCTATAGGTTTGAAACTAGGAGTTTTTTCGTGAGGGGGGACAAAATTACCCTCTTTTCAATACATAAGTACTAAAATAGAAGTAAAAAAGAGGGTAATTTTGTCCAAGACTGTCCTACTTTGTCATATTTTTTTGTAGCCCCCACAAAACCCACGATCGAGTAGATCGCAAAACAAGCGATCTCCAATATTTTGTATCTTGTGATACTTTTTCTGCTCGCTTTTGCTAGCCACATATATTAGATTGGCTTATATAAACCACATAAGCGATTTCGTTGTAACCATCTGTAGTGAGATTTTCCGAAATTGATATTAAACCAGACGACTGTGAAGCCTGGTGCGATCGTGAACAGCTATTTACGCGATCTGAAGCTATGGGGGCAAAATAGCTTGAAATTTAAGACAAATGAATTAGATAATTTTCAGTAATTACTACCTTTTAAAATCCTAGTGGACAAAAGCTAAACTATAAAACAGGAATATAAATAGATTGAAAGTTATGAGCTTTTTAACTTTTGTGGGAACGAGCTTGAAGTTTTTAGATGGTAGAGCGGGTTATAATTTAGAGGTTATCAGTCAAAATACTCATCAAATGGGCAACTATAAAGAATATAGAAAACAAGCTTCTTGTGAAAGATTAGAAGAAATTCTCACAACTGACGATCGCGGAGTTTGCGATTTAGCAAAATATTTTTAACAATCTTTCCCCACTCCCCAAAAAAAATATAAAAAATTACTTTTTTTTAGCGATAATATGAAAATTGAGCAAATAATTTGTATTGATAAAAATGTTGTAATGATCTCTTACAGTTCCTTACAACATTACCAATTGACTTGTATTGATACATTAGGAATAGTATACAAGCATCAGGGAATATTCTACACATTAGAAGCTGCTGTTGTAGAAGCTAGAAAATTGATTAAAATTATCACAAATAATTAAAGAACGCTCCTTCAAAAGAGTAACGAGTTTAGGGAATCGACTTTCGTTACTAAGATGACAACTTAGAAGTAAAAAAGCTTGATTTTAAAGTGATAACTTTACTCGTTACTCTAATGAGTTACTCGCTAAACCTGGCGATCGCGTGCAACTATAAACAAAACAAATTCATCGATTTTATGGTTACGCAGTTAGAAGCTGTCAGGTTCTAACTTTACGCTTTATTTATTATTGATGATGCTAATTTTTATTCTTCAAAAACGATTAGGCCATATTTTTTACCTATCTTATTCAAAGCACCGCTCGTTCCTTCAGGGTGATTGGCTATCTGTTCATTTTCCACCAATTCGTCCAATAGACCTTCATATCCTGCCGGAGAAGTTAAAAATAAGACCTTAACTTCTTCATTTGTCTGATTGAGGAAGCTATGCTTAACACCTTTAGGTATATTGATATAGGTGCCTTTTGGAGCTATTGAGACCAATACTTCTAGTGGAGGTATCGCCTCTGCAAGTTGTAACCAGCTCAGCCAATCCCCATTGTGCCAAACTTCTAATACCAATTCTCGAAAATAACGAGAGACAAAAGGAACAGGGAATAGGGAATAGGGAATAGGGAATAGGGAATAGGGAACAGAGGGATTTGAGCTTTTTTTATTAATAAAAACTATTTCTTATCTCTCTAGTTACTTTTGAGAAAT
>JASJDA010000253.1 GCA_030065755.1 Prochloraceae cyanobacterium
CACACAAAAAGTTCATTTTTTATAAAGTACCCCTTTTAAAATAACTTTTCTGCTTCGTTTATAACTTAACTACTACGAAGGGGTACTTTATAAAAAATAATTTCCTCGGTCGCCATGGGATTTCTTTCCAGTCCTTTATAGTTATTTGCTCATTTTTTTAACGACAAAGCTACGGAACATTTATTTGGAGAGGGAATTAGACCAGAAGATTTTAATGACGATAAAATAGGCAGAGTTTTAGATAAACTATATGAGTTGGGCTTAGATAAAATATTTTTAGCAATTAGTTTAAGAGTCTGTCAAATTTATGGAATCGAGCGGAGTTATTCCCATTTAGACTCATCATCGATATCTGTAGAAGGAAATTATCTCATCTGTGAGAAAGAAAATGAAGAAGACAATGAACCTACACCTGTTAAAATAGTTTACGGACATTCCAAAGATAGAAGACCAGATTTAAAAGAGTTTTTAATTAATTTAATAGTCAGTGGAGATAATGGTGTTCCTCTATTTTTCCAGTGTGGACTCCAATGTTTTTATTTTTATAGAGGGAACCCTTCAATAGCGATAAGTTATTAGCGAAGAGACACAATTATAAGTAAAAGGGTTCCCTCTATAAAAATAATAAATTTTCTCGGAAATGGGAATGATAGTGATAAGGCTAAATTCACCGAACTTATATCTAATTTCAAAAAACAAGTAGATTTTGAGAGTATTTTTGTGGCAGATAGCGCACTTTATAGTGCCGAAAACTTACTGGCAATCAAACATTTAAAATGGATAACTAGAGTCCCATTATCGATTAAAGCGGCTCAATTTTATGTAAGAGAAATCCCTGAATCTGAATTTGCTGATACCGATCTAGAAGGTTATAAAGCTGTAGAAAGAGAAAGTAATTATGGTGGGATTAAGCAAAGATGGATAATTATAGAAAGTCAAGCCAGAAAAGAATCTGATGAGCGAAAGGTTATCTAAAAATCTAACTAAAGATGAAGAAAAAGCTAGGTCTTTAGTCAAGACTCTATCACAGAAAAAATACGAAAATAGAACTGAAATCAAAGCCGTATTCAAATGCGAACAGAAAAAACTTAAATATCATCGTTTAATTTTAGATGATGTTTCTAAGACGCTCGATAAGAAAACAAAAGAGCCTATTTATAAGGCAACAATTTCTTTTGAATTAAAGCGGGAAAAAGTCGAAGATGAAAGAAAAAAAGCTGGTCGTTTTATCTTAGCTACCAATGTTTTAGAGAATTTAACTCCTTCTGAAATTATTAGCAGATATAAAGGACAACAATCTTGTGAAAGTGGATTTAAATTCCTTAAAGACCCTTTATTTTTTGCCGATTCTGTTTTTCTAAAAAATCCATCAAGAATAGAAGCTATGGCGACCGATATTCTTATTTTTAATAAGGAACCCTTCTATAGCGAGAGGTTAATTGCGAAGTGACATAATTATAAGTAAAAGGGTTCCTTATTAAAAATAAAAGATTGGCACGGCTATGTTGATGGGATTGTCTCTATTAGTTTATACTCTCGGTCAAAGACAGCTTAGAGCTAACTTAAAACAAAACAATACAAAGGTAAAAAACAATACGGGAAAACTAACAGATAAACCTACTTTACCCTGGATATTCCAGTGTTTTCAAGGTATTCATGTAGTCATCATAAACGGAGTCAAACAAATTTCTAACTTAACTGATTCGAGATTAACAACTATTAATAATTTCTCTAAATCTTGCCAGAGATACTATATTTTATCCGGTTAATTAGTTGAAAGCAGATCTTCATAAACAAAACTTGTTAACGCCAAAATTCAAGAATTTTTTATTTCTTTCACTGGAGGCAAACCGCTTTATTTAAATTGTCATCCCTCTTTTTCAGACTAAACGGTTTAGTCGCACAGGGTGGGTGGGTATACGCTGCGCGCATACCCACTATTATTTTTGTTTTCAGGTTTATGCTTCGACAACACTACATAAAGACTCGCGGAAAGAGGGTCTTAAATTGGCATTTGTTAGATCCGCATCTGTTAGGTTGGCACCTATGAGGTCAGCTTTATAGAGAATGGCACCTGAGAGGTTAGCACCTTTGAGGATGGCAGCTGTAAGGTCGGCACCTGTGAGGTCAGCATCTGAGAGGTAAGCATCTGTTAGGTCCGCATTATAGAGAATGGCACCTCTAAGGTTAGCATCTGAGAGGTAAGCATCTGTTAGATCCGCATTATAGAGAATGGCACCTCTAAGGTTAGAATTAGAAGCAATTAAGTACATCCCCTGGCAACACGGATTGAAATTCAATGGAAACTCAGTTGTGAGAGTGTAAATGGCTTTCTGAAATTTGGCAGCAAAAAGCTCGGCACCATTGAGTTTGGCACCTGTGAGATTGGCACGTTCGAGGTTGGCATAATTGAGGTTAGCATTATAGAGAATGGCATATTTGAGATTGGTACCATAGAGCTCGGCAGCTATGAGGTTGGCATAATTGAGGATAGCACCTGTGAAGTCGGCATAATTAAGGATGGCACCTGTGAAGTCGGCACCTGTGAGGTCAGAATTAGGAGCAATTAAGTACATCCCCTGGCAACACGGATTGAAATTCAATGGAAACTTAGTTTTGAGAGTGTATATAGCTTTCTGAAATTTGGCACCTCTTAACTGAGCATTACTGAGGTCGGCATTACTGAGGTCGGCATTACTGAGGTCGGCGTTACTGAGGTCGGCATTACTGAGGTTGGCATTACTGAGGTCGGCGTTACTGAGGTCGGCATTACTGAGGTTGGCATTACTGAGGTCTATTCTAATTACTTCCTCATTTCTTTGCTGTGACGTCAAATCGACATCATTTAAATGGCGTTTTTCACTAATTATTACTTTTTTGATTTCTTTAACGATCTCTTCATCTAGTTCTAGCTTTCCAAAAAGGGAGACATAAAGCAATTTAATTAATCGGCCTGCTCAAATAAGCTCTCTCTACCTTCAATCTATACCAGAAAATATAACGGTAGCCACTCCTGCTTCTATTTCACCTGACGAAAATTACTCAAATAATAAAGATAGAAATCAGACAAATTGCTAATATAATCGTACTGCTACCCAATTTCCTTACAATGGCTTCTAATACCAATTCCCCTTATTTTTGCTACACATGATAAAAACATTGCCTTTGGGTATATTTCTAATATTTCTTCTGGTAGTAGTTTTAAAACTGATTTGTTTGGGGAATTCATGGTCAAATGGCTCTTTTTCCTTACGATCCTAACTCAGATGATAGGCTTCCCATTTTCCGACCCAGAGCGCCCTCAATCGCTTGCCGAAACAAGCTTCTAATAAGAACTGTGCTTCCTGACCAAATAGACTTCGCAGTTTCCCTAAACAGTTGTTCACCACTTTTCGATCGCTTCCAGAATTAATCTGCAATCGCCCTCACAATTGACCACTGAGGAGTAATCAATCTTTTTTAGATTTTTCAGGGAGCATCCCATTTGGGCAAATATAAAGAAAAAGCAAAAAGTAGTTGCGGGGATACCGATGCGCTTGCTCCGTGACCCCCTATCTCAACTAAACCGTTTAGTTTGTAAGAGTCGGGGGGAGAGAACTGCGTCCTCTCCGCCTGAGCAGGTGGCCATCTTAAGTATTTCGACTCAATAAAACAATTAGCAGAGATTTGACAGGTTAGTGACTGATTTGTGACCAAATATAGACAACCTGTACAGGGCATCAAACCTACTTTTTTTCAGCTAAATTAGGTAGGCTCTAACCTGTTATTAATAAGCTTTACTATAGATCTAGTATGTATCTAGCTGAGGTTTTTTGGGCTCTTAACTCTAAAAAATAATGGCACTTAAATCTCAATATTTATTAGCAAGCAAGAGAAAATGTATTACGTTTTTTTTTGTCTGTTATGAGAAGTGGCTTTTCCTTTAGGAGAATTGGAATGGGAAGCTTTTAGTCGTTGAAGTGATTTCTGCTCGAACCAAATACTATAGGCTGTGGGTTCAAAGAGAATTATTGGTAGTAGAACAGATGGGTTATGCTCTAATAATTTTCGACAGCGTAATATAGCATTGTCTAAATGATTTAAAGTATAAGACTTAACTTTAATAAATAGATGTCCATGATATTTCAGACCAGCTAGAAAATCAACTTCAGTTGATTTTTGAGCGCTAATATGGCCATATTCTACGTCAACTGCTTGAAGAATTAACAGAATTGACGGAGAAATCTCAGAAGTTACATTTATAAAGTTCCCTGAAATTTCGATGGCAATTATTGCTATAAGGTCGCATCAGTATACTTAGCAGAGATCAATCTCTGGCTCCTTTGGTACAATGGCAGGGTTTCACAGCCTGAAAAAATCGGAGTGGCTTTTAAGGATGGAGAGTCTCCATTCTGATTGACGGGCAAGAAGAGAAAGTTGTCCATCTAGTGAATATTGTCAAAAACTCCAGGTCTCAAGATGGATGTGGTTTATATTTGGGAATCTTTTTTTATTGGTTGTCCAAAGCCTTCTTTATATTTTTAACATATTCGGAAATGGCATGGTCTTTGATGCCATCACTACCCCATTCAAGGATATCTGCAATGCGTCCGTGCATTCTATCGAGAAACCGATTCCAATAGCTGATATCTTCTCTGAATTCTCCAGCTTCAGTAAAATACTTAAAAGTTCCTACATGACTATATTTAAGAGGCTGTCGCGAAGGAATACGAGTTACGATATCATTATTATTGACAAAGCGAAAAGTATAAGGTTTAAAATCGAAATTAAAGTTTCTGGCGAATTCACGATCGCCAGTACGAGGTTGGCCAAATGTATAAAGACCATCTACAGGACGATCCTCTTCTCGCCAGCGTGCTACGGCTAAAGTAGCTAATGCGGCTCCTAAACTGTGGCCGGTAAACCAAAGAGATTTAGGTTTATTCCCCCGAAAACTAGCAATCGTTCTTTCAATTCTTTGCCATACACCGCTTAGAGAAGTATAAAAACCTTGATGAACTCTTCCTTCAAATGGCCCCTTAATAAGTTCAAGATCTAAGTTTGTGATCCAATCTTCAAGTTGATCAGTTCCTCTAAAACAGACAACAATAATGTTCTTATTAGACATAATGAAACATTCTGTGCCGTCGGGTGCTTGAATGAACTTAAATTTCTCAAACCCCCATCCTGTGACTATTCCTTCTATTTTATCGGCTTTTTCGTAGCTTAATTCTGCTGCCAGAGCGAGATGATATGCATTCTGCCATTCAAATGTAGTTTTGTCATGAACAAATAATGCAAAATTAGCTGTCATTGATTTTACTAAGGGCTAGAAATATTAATGTAAGTAAACAACACAAGTTGATTAAATTAAACTCACATACTTATTATTACCTCATATTTGGCACCAAGCAATAATTGGTCAACTTTTCCAAGGCAGAGGGCAGAGGGCAGATGGAGGAATAAGGATGGAAGTAATAAAGGTTTTGGAATAAAAAGCGCTCGGGACGGTCAAAAGGCGCTCGAGGAAGTCAACAAGCGCTCGAGGAAGTCAACAAGCGCTCGAGACAGTCAACAAGCGCTCGAGGGAGAGGACGCAGTTCTCTCCCCCGTGTATTATTTTAAATTACGCTCTGATTGCTTGAGCCAACAGAGTCAAAAATTACGCTAAGTACCTGTCCAAAATAAATTGGACATTCTTCATCACCGAAAACCCTTGCTACGTCGATAACCTATCGCAACAAGAATGTCCAATTAATTTTGTACGACTACTTAACATATTTTTTCTTTTGTCCAAAGTCCAAGCAATTATGAAGCAACAATATATTATCTCCAAAATTTTTATTGGCATCATTCTTATATCACTAAGTATTTTGGGAAGTGCAATGATGATTCATACTCATGAATTCTTAAAAAAAGAAAGTTCTTCAGAAGAACTTAATCGTCAAATTTTAAGTTAAATTCTATCGAAAGGGGAGAAAGGCGATTCCGCTGGGATTTCTATAAAAAGTAGTTGGAAACTTGAAAATCCACGCTCGTTTTTCTCGGATAGAAACGGGACAGGTCGAAAAAAACCGAGAGTAGAAAAATAACCTGAACGCGAATTTAAAACTTAAGTTTTAGAGACTGTTCGTAAAAATAATCTAAAAGTAATAAACTCCCATACTTTTTCTCACTTTTTCTCACTTACAAATTTCCCCAAAAAATCAATAATTAAGGAACAAGAATAGGTTGTAACGCTTAATGGAGACTCAAAAAGTTTCTTGATATTTATTTGACAAACAGTTTTTTATCGTAGGGTCTAAAGGAAAATGAGTCAGATAAGCAACCAGGAAAAGAGCAATTTTTTTGATACTTTCATCTCATACGGACGCGCCGATAGTAAAGAGTTCGCCACAAAACTTAATGACAGGTTAATTGGACGGGGGTATGAAGTCTGGTTCGACCAAGACGACATTCCCCCTGCGGTAGACTGGCAGAATCAAATTGATGATGGCATTGAGAAAAGCCATAATTTTATTTTTATAATCGCACCTCATTCAGTTAAATCTCTCTATTGTCACAAGGAAATAGAATTAGCTGTTAAATTTAAGAAACGCATTATCCCTTTGCTTCACGTCAATTCTGACGATTATTGGTCCCATATGCCAGAGGGGATTAGGAAAATTATACAAAAAACTAACTGGATATTTTTTGTTGAAGAAAATAATAACTTTGAGGAGTCTTTGACTAAGTTAATAGAAACGATCGAGCTAGAAAATGATTACGTTCAAAAGCATACTGAGTTATTAATTAAAAGTCTAGATTGGACGAGGAATAATAAACAAACAAATTATCTATTAGTAGGGGAAGAAAGAAGCTTTGCTAATGAGTGGTTGAAGAGAAAATTAAACGATTCACAGCCTCCTTGTCTGCCTAATGATTGGCATGGTGAATATATTTGTGAAAGCAATAAAAATGCCAATAATTTGATGAGCATGGTGTTTTTAGCTGCCTCAGAAAAAGATTTTGATATCAAGGCAAAAATAGGCAAAACCTTGATGAGAGAGGGGATTACTCTTTGGACTGATAAGGCCGATCTTAAAGCAGGAGTCGAATTTCAGTCGGAAATAAATCGAGGAATTGAAGGAGCAGATAATTTTGTTTATTTAATTTCTCCAGATGCTCTGAAATCGGACTACTGTCAGCAAGAATTAGCACGAGCATTTGAATATAATAAGCGTATTATTCCCCTGCTAATTAAACCGACCAATTTAGATGAAATTCCACCGCAGTTTAGAGCCTTACAATTTATCGATTTAACAGGGTATGAAGATGAATTGAAATACGCTCGAGGAGTGGAGAAATTATTAAAGGAATTAAATCAAGATAAGTCTTATTACGAGTATCACAAAATCCTCTTAGTTAAAGCGCTCAAATGGAAGAAGCAAAATCACAACCCTAGCCTGTTGTTGCGGGGCTACAATCTCGAACATATGAGGGCTTGGTTTAAAGTCGCGTCTGAGCGAAGTCAACATCCGCCCGTAGCTTTACACGAAGAGTTTATTGATGCTAGTCATAATCATCCTAAAGATGAATCTTTAGAAGTATTTATTTCCTATTCTCGTGCTGATTCCGATCTGACCAGAAAGTTAAATGATTTACTTCAGGAATTGGGAAAAACCACTTGGTTTGACCAACAAAGCATTGCTGTGGGGGCGGATTTTGAAAAGGAAATTAAGCTGGGAATCGAAAATTGCGATAACTTTTTATTTGTAATTTCCCCTCGCTCAGTCAATTCCCCTTATTGTGCGGATGAGGTTGAATATGCCCAAAAATTGAATAAACGCATTATTACCATACTGCACACAGAAGTATCGTCTAGCGAGTTGCATCCAGTATTAGCCAAAATACAGTGGATTGATTTTAAGAAGCACGGGGGAGATTTTAGCGCTAATTTTAATGAGTTGGTCAGAACTCTCGAAACAGATAGAGATCATGTGAGAAGTCACACCAAATGGTGGCAAAGGGCGCGGGAATGGGAAAAAAATGAGAAAAGAGACGATTTGCTCCTGCGGGGAATAGAATTAGACACTGCTCAAAAGTGGTTGGAGGAAGTGGAACAAGAAAATAAACAGCCAGCAGCTACCTGCGAACAAAAGGAATTTATTAATGCTAGCAGGGAGTGGCAAACTCGATTACTCAAACAAGAGAAAGAACGCCAACAGCGAGAGCGAGAAAAGGAAAGGAAACTTGAGAAGGAAAGGAAACTTCGTTGGGGGTCGATCGCTGCTAGTATATTGTTTGCTGTAGTAGGCTCTATTGTTTGGAATCAAAAGGTAAAACTAGATAAAACTAATCAAAAACTAGAGAGCCAATATATTAATGTGCTTGAAGAACTTTTCCTTGATAACATAGTTAAGCAAAAATCGGTTTCTGGTGAGATAAAGATTTTGGATGATGATGATGCCTGGATAACGTTGCCAAAACAAGAGGGAAAAATATTTTCAATGCTTCGGCGTTACGGTGATGGTAAAGTTTTGGCGTTAGGACATGACGGTGTCCTGGCTGATGTCAAGATAGGCCGTATATTTCTGATGAGCGCTTTCGGCTGGCTAAATCCATCAAGTGATGGTAATAAAGTGCTGATTTCGAGCGGGCATTGCGAGATAGCCTCTTTGAAAGGAAGCCCTTTCGCTAGACCAATATCATCGCTCGAAGAATGGGGGTATACGCTAGAGGATATTGCTGCTCCCATTGACGAAACTAAGCTCAGGGAAGGTAACATTCTTGTTATTGGAAATGCATGGGGTGACTTTACCCAATCCGAGATTGATGCAGTCGAGAATTTTGTCAAGAATGGGGGCAGTCTCTTCGTCGTTGGATTAGGATGGTCTTGGAAGGGATTCAGTGGGAAAGATTACAGTCATTATCCTGGGGGTTGCAAGCAAGAGCAGCAAGCGGGTCAGGATATTCAAAACATATCAACATATCCAATGAATCGGCTGGTCGAACCTTATAAAATGCAGTGGACAACTTCGTCAGTGAAATTTGACGAAAAGTGAAGCCTAGCTCCATCCAACTTCAGTACCATTTTTGGCAATTTTTTGCTATTAAATTTTTAAATGTTACAAATATATTTCATTTAGTTTCTATGAACTGGACTTTAGACTAAATTGCGATCGAGAGCTGACTATGCGCTCGGGATTTGACCGATGCGCGAGCTTCGCGCACGCTTTGCGTGACCGTGAACCTCACTTCTCTTTTGTGCAACTAAACCGTTTAGTCAGCGCGGAGGGTGCTATGCCGATACGCAGGGTGGTGTTTGTTTAGCAATGGAGAAATTTTGGTCGCTAAGAAAAAAATGAGTGCTGAAACCTTTATAAATAAAGGATTTGAATTTTGAGGGTAATTTATATTGTAAAGCAACTTCTGAAGAAAGATCGGTATCCTTTAGCTACTGTCCCACTTTAGCCCTTAAATGGGACAGTTTTCAATATCTTCCGGCTTATTCAGACCTGTAGTTACTTGAAATTTTTGATTGGTATAAATTAAGAGAGGCTTGAACAGTCGAAAAAAATGGTCGGCTTCAGGTTGTGATAACTGCATTTTCTCGGTATTTTGATTACGAGTAAGAAATCATCGACCACGGACTGAGGGAAATTTAGGGATGGTGGGGATTTGTCTGTTTTTCTAAAAATTAAGCCTATTTTCTTCTGTAGTCAAGAGGACTTTGTATTAACAAGGAGAACTTACTATATCACAAAAATTAAGATTTAACAGCTAATGAATCAATCATCTTCGATTTCTAGCAATTCTTCCAGCTTAACACCATAGTATTCAGAAACTTTAATTAGAGTAATCCAATCTCCTTTTTCTGTTCCTTTTTTAAGCTGGCTAACTGTTTTTCTACTTACACCTAATGCTTCAGCTACTTTTCCAACTGTATCATTCGGTTTCCAAACCTTACTGATATTTAAAACTGCTTTCATTCCTAATGTGTACATTAAAGAGCCTCCTAATACCAGGGTACTCTACCACTCGACCTCACTGTAACCCAATAATTACACTTCAACCTCTTGACAGGTTGGGGTGTTGAGGTTACATTAAAGACACGACAGATTAGAACTTCTTGCTGGAAGTTCAAAAATTGACTCAAAGTAGTTCAAAAACTGAAAAACGATCGAACAAAACAGTAAAATTTGGCGATCGCTACTAAATAAAACAAAATTATTATGATTGTAACCCATCACATAAAGCAAGAGCAAAGGGCACTAGAAGCTGTAAAGGCTCTAGATATTGAGCTGGACAAAAAGACCGAATACTTTTTGGGAATTCTAGTTCCGAAAAATACGGGATTGGACTAGAAACAAAATTCTAGAAAGCAATCAGTGCAATACAACGGAATTTCATACCAAGATATCGTTTCAGCAAGAACAAGGAATTGATTATCGAGAGGTTGTTTGGATACCCAAATTCATCAAAAAAAGCGGCACAGTAACTAATGAAAATGGACAAGCAGAAAGTGCTTCGTGGTACGTAATCGATTGGGGATATGTTTTGCCTGAAGACCAGGATGACTCTACTTACGAGAAAATAGGCAATCTGATAAATATCCTGTCCTCCAATGAAGAAATGGGTAAGTTAATGGATCCCATCGTAGAGGGAGAGTGCCGATGTGTAGATGGATTGAAGCCACAACAAATAGCCCAGCTAGCTAACTCGATGTATGCTTCAGTTAATGGTTCTACTCCTGTATTGACAGCGGGATAATTTTCGCTTGTTGCAATTAGTAATTAAGCTCGTAGTTAAGGGGTTAATTACTAATCAAAATGGGTTGCGACTGGCTTAAGAACAATCGCAACCATATAAAGAATTGAGTAAATATCCTAACGCATCAATTGTATTAAAAGCAATAGTTTCTACAAGTTGAGGAACATAAGATGAAGATTTTATCGAAAGACTCAGAGATAAAGAGCGAGGTTGGTACTGTAAGAATTTTTACTCTTTACGAGAAGCGCTGGTTCAAAAAGAGAATTTAGTTACTTTATTAAATGCAGTATTACCAGTAGGAAATCTTAGAAAAGCGATCGTAACTTCGGTTGCTGGTGAAAAGTTTCACTTACTTGAAGTTACATAGCAAGAGTCATCGTCATAACCAGATTATCGCGCCTTTGAGTAAGTAAAAAAACTTTGCGCCTCTGTAAATCTTAACTGTTGGAGAAAAAACCATGGATTGTGGTCGTGGAGTCGTATGTGAGTTTAGCTTGATAATTACATCAATACAGTTGGGTTCATGGGAGGTTTCCCTATGAGCTGGAGATATTTCACCAGAGGTGAATGCCCAATATGCTGGGGGCTGAGAAGAGACTGTAGGCAAAGCTTGGAAACTTTATTGGTGCATTGCCGCTATAGAGAAGCCAAGCCGCCAGACTGGGAGGAAGTAAGACCAGACGCACTTGGAGCCATGATGTGGCGGCACATCAGCACACGTGCATCATATAATAAATCTACCCCAGGAGCAGGGTGGAGAGAGCTGCAAAGACTAAAGAAGATCACTAGAGAAAAGCAGCAAAGTAAGACTAGAGAATTAGGGTTAACAATCGAGGAAATCGATCTCCAAATAAGAAAAGTATTAGATCAGCTAGCTTTAACTGAAAATGATAGAGAGAAATTGCGATCGCGTTTTTCAGTAATCACAGATAATATTGAAGAGCAAGATCGACTAATCTCTGAAAGCGGCTGTAAGTCGGTAAGCCAGTGGCAGAAGCTTCATAGCCCAGTAAGCGATCGCCTACCAGGGGTGAAGGAAGGAGGGCGAAGTCTTTTAGTAAGAGGGGATGGGATACTGTGCCCGATCGCCAACGGTCAGGGAAAGTACATTGGCTGGCAGGTAAGGCTAAATAATCCAACCGACGGGCAGAAATACGTCTGGCTAGCAGGAGAACGAAAAAGGGCTAATCGACCGACATCGCACCTCAGATCGGGAGAGCTGCCGATCGCGTTATATATGCCCAAAACCACGATCGAAAACAATATTATAGGCTTAGCAGAAGGAATAGGATTTAAACCCCAAATAGCTTCAGAAAGATTAGGAATTCCTGTAATCGGTGCAAGTTCTGGAAATTTTGCAGGGAGTGAGAAATTATTAAAAGAATATTTAGATTTTCTCGGCTGTAACAAAACTACAAGAATAGTGTTGTTTGCTGATGCAGGAGCAGTCAATAATCGTAGTGTAGTTCATGTCTATAAGAAGACGATCGATCTCTTAGAGAGCTGGGGATATAGGGTGGCGATCGCGTGGTGGGGACAAGTCTCAAAAGAAGCAGGAGATATTGATGAAATACCCCAAGACAAGTTAGAAGCGATTGAGTATATTAGCTTTAAAGAATTTCTCAGTTTTGCCAGCGAGGAAATAATTGACCGACAAAAACCTCTATTAAGGAGCGATCGTTTAAAACCAGAAGAAGAAGCC
>JASJDA010000024.1 GCA_030065755.1 Prochloraceae cyanobacterium
ATTGACGTTTTGATTAATCCAATTACAAGCAGACGCAAAAGCATTAGCCGTATCTTTCAACAATTCTTGCTGTTTGATATCGGTTTGAAGCTTTACAACTAGCGTCAGAACTTGGTTCATACACAATTAAAACTCACTAATATGAGATTAGATCGTAAATAAGGATGCCCGATCGGGCGTTTTGTTCGTTGGTCGCAAGGAAGCCCCTCCTTAAAACATCGTGTTCTCAACGAACACTCGTTTTTGAAGAAGGGGCTTCCTTGCGACATTTTGGTGAAAAAAGAAGGCTAGGTCGCATTACGAAACAATTATAACAAGTGGGAATTACTATCGAAGCGATCGCTCATTAGGTGAAACCAGTATCGTTCATCAAAAAATCTCGCTTAAATCTAGACTAAATCCAGGTAAGACATCTTCTCCCGATAGAGTTTGAGGATTATTTAAAATTTCTACTTGTTGCCCAGATCGATATGTTTCAACTGTTTTGGCTGATGGTTCGATTAACCAACCTAGTTGCACTCCGTTATCTAAATATTCTTCCATCTTTGCCTGCAAGTCTTCGTATCTTTGGTTCTTGATGTCACTAGGACTTACCAGCTCAATAACAAAATCAGGAGCAATAGGTGGAAATCCGTCTTGTTGCGTTTGAGTCAGTTGATTCCATCTTGCTAATTTAATCCAACTAACGTCAGGACTTCTTCTTGCTCCATTAGGTAAAACAAACACTGTAGAAGAATCAAATACTTCTCCTGTACCGTCGATATCCGCCCAGTTTCCTAATTGTTGTGTTAAACGACGATTCTTTTTTCCTGCTGTTCCACCAGTGGGACTCATCACAATTAATTCTCCATCTTTAGTTAACTCCATTCGTGCTAGTTGTTCGGCGTGTGCAAGTTGCTCGAATTGTTCTGGAGTTACTCTGAATCCCTTGGGAATAGCAATGGCTTCCATTGTTCTGTTTTTAAGGAAATGTCTTCGATCGCTATTGTAAATCTTTTGATAAAGCAGAAATTTCTGTCAAAGTGCGATCGCGCAATGCCTCGCCGAAGGCTAGATCGCATTAGGGAACAATTACAACAAATGGGAATTACTTTAATCGATCGTCCTAATGGGGAAACGAGTATTATTTGTTTAGATAACACCTTAATAAATAATCTACGTCGCTAGGTGTCAGGTTGATTTATTTGTTATGTTTGTTTCTAATCTAGACATATATGCATTTCCTCCATTCGCATACACTGGCATATTTGGAGGTATTAGTAGGATATTGTTATACCGAATATGTTGAAAATATTTGTAAGGCTCGTCAAGCCCAGAGACTATTTCATTTACAAGTTCTGGCATACTAAAGAAAAAGAATTCCCCAAAACCCAATATTAACCATTCCTCAATGCTTTTGCTTTCCTCATATATTCGATACGAGTTTGGTAAAAAATCATTTTTACAGCGTTCATAAAAATTGTGGTATGTTTCAATATTCCATTCATAGAATTGGATAATTTCTTCATAATCCCAGGACATATACTGACTATATATTGATTTCCATGCTTTTAGTTGTTCTTCGTTTAAATTAAGACCATCTATTTCTTCATCAAGAAACATAGCTGTTGCTGCTAATGGATTTTTAATAACTAGCGCAGGATGTTCTCCACTTCCTCCACCAATTAATAGCTGTTTAGTTGTGCATTTAAAGTCTCCATCTATATCTTCCAAAGGAAAGTATACAGGAATTCCTATGAAATCTCCTACAATCATATGTTTAAATGAATCTATATGGCTCATCATTCTACTTTTATTTCATGGTAATCTGCACCTTTAAGAAATTAGTATTATAAAAATTGAATAATTTATTCCTTCTTTGGGCAGTAGAAGAAAATGTAGCTGCATCTGCCGAAAATCAGGCTAAAAATGAGATATTTAGAGAAAAATTAATAAGAATGAGAATTACTTAAAGCGATCGCCTATTAGGTGAAACCAGTATCGTTCATTAAGATCGATCGTCAAAAAATCTCGCTTAAATCTAAAACAAATCCAGGTAAGATATCTTCTCCTGATAGGGCTTGAGGATTATTTAAAATCTCTACTTGTTGCCCAAATCTATATATTTCAACTGTTTTTGCTTCAGGTTCGATTAACCAACCAAGTCTAACGCCATTGTCTAAATACTCTTGCATTTTTGCCTGTAAGTCCTCGTATCTTTGATTTTTTATGTCACTGGGACTTACTAATTCGATAACGAAATCGGGAGCAACAGGAGGAAAACCAAGTTTTTCTTTTAGGGTTAATGCATTCCAACGTTCTAATCTAATCCAACTAACATCGGGGCTTCTTCTGGCACCATTAGGTAAGACAAACACTGTAGAGGAATCAAAAGCTTCTCCGAGTTTTGTTTGACGATTCCAATTTCCCAAATCTAAGTATAAGTTAAAATTTTTTCTTCCTGCTTCACCACCAGTGGGACTCATAACAATTAATTCTCCATCTTTAGTTAACTCCATTCGTGCTAGTTGTTCGGCATATGCTAGTTGCTCGAATTGTTCAGGAGTTACTTTAAATCCCTTGGGAATAGCAATGGCTTCCATGTTTTTTTTGAATTAATGTCTTTGATTATTATTTTAAAGCTTTCGATAATGGTGAAACGAGTATTATTAACTTTCAACACTTCTGCTAAATTGGAAGTATAAAATTTCCGCAGTGCATTGGAAGTATAAGCTTTCCGTCACGGAAAAGTTATGCTTCCTGTACAGTAACATTTTATTTGTTGTCTTAACAAATTACTGTCGTCGAAGATAAATAATCCTAAAACTACTGATATATATAGATTTTATCCATTAAAGCTTCATCTTTTCGATTCAAGAGTCGATCGTTTCTCGTTAACAAATTAGATGTCATTCTCCAGAGACATAACATTTTAAGTGTCATTTACCTGAAAAGATAATTTTTCAGGTTTTTTACTTTTATTCACAAATTATTTGTCATTTTAAGTATATAATACGTATATGTATTAATCAAACATTTTTGTTTAAATGATTGACTCAATTGTGGACAATAACGGCGATATAGATCGAGAAAAAAATGAAATTATCGCCGAACTAGATGAAGAGACTAAAAAGAAGATCGAGGTGATTCAAACTCTACTCGAACCATGCGATCGCAAAACCTATGGACTAAAACTACAAGAAGCAGCGATCGACCTAGGTAAATCCAAAAGAACGGTACAGAGATTAGTTAAAAAATGGGAAGAGGAGGGATTAGCAGGATTAAATTCAACTAAACGCTCCGATCGAGGAAGTCATCGCATTAATGAGGAGTTGCAGAAATTTATTATCAAGACGTATCAGGAGGGAAATAAAGGCAGTAAAAGAATTACACCGAAACAGGTTTTTTTGAGAACGAAAGCTAAAGCCCTTGAAATGGGAATCGAATCTCCTTCTCACATGACGGTTTATCGAATGCTCAATCCTTTGATAGAGAAGAAGAAAAAAGCCAAAAGCATTCGTTCTCCTGGTTGGCGAGGTTCGCAGCTATCGGTTAAAACCCGTGCAGGACAAGATATTTCTGTTGAGTATAGTAACCACGTGTGGCAATGCGATCATACAAGAGTTGATGTATTACTTGTAGATAAATATGGTGAATTATTAACTCGTCCCTGGTTAACTACTGTCATAGATACCTATTCTCGTTGCATTATGGGGATTAATTTAGGTTACGATGCTCCCAGTTCTCAAGTAGTCGCTTTAGCTCTACGTCACGCAATTTTACTCAAGCGTTATGGAATAGAATATGGACTCCATGAAGAATGGGGAACTTATGGTTTACCACAACACTTTTATACTGATGGTGGAAAAGATTTTCGCTCCTCACATCTCAACCAAATTGCTGTTCAATTAGGATTTGTTTGCCATTTGCGAGATCGACCTTCCGAGGGAGGAGTAGTAGAAAGACCTTTTAAAACTTTGAATACTGAGCTATTTTCAACTCTCCCAGGTTATACAGGGTCAAACGTGCAAGAAAGACCAAAAGAGGCAGAAAAAGAAGCAACTCTTACTTTGAGAGATTTGGAGCGTTTATTAGTCCGTTACATTGTTGATAATTATAATCAAAGTCTTGATGCCAGAATGGGGGATCAAACTAGATTTCAAAGATGGGATAGTGGTTTGATAACGACACCAGATAATATTCAAGAAAGAGATTTAGATATTTGCTTGATGAAACAAGCTAGGCGCAAGATTCAAAGAGGGGGTTATCTTCAATTTGAGAATTTGATGTATCGAGGCGAAAATTTAGCTGGTTATGCTGGAGAAACAGTAATTTTACGCTACGACCCAAAAGATATTACGCAAGTCTTAGTTTATCGTCAAGAAGATAATAAAGAGGCATTTTTAGCTCGTGCTACTGCTCAAAACTTGGAAACAGAAACGATTTCCTTAGATGAAGCGAAAGCTAGTATTCGGAAGATAAGAGAAGCAGGAAAAACCATTAGTAATAATTCGATTTTAACTGAAGTACGCGATCGCTCTTTATTTACTCTTCCAGATAACAAAACCCGCAAGCAAAGGCAAAAAGAGGAACAAGCAGAATTACCAACTCAGAAAAAAGTTATTAAGACTGAAACTTTTGATGAGGATGAAGACGTAATGCCACCTACAAAAGAAATTCCTCAAGTAGAAGTATTGGATTACCAAGATTTAATAGATGACTATGGGTTTTAGATTATGACAGTAAATAAAGCGAAAGAAATAGCACAACAATTAGGCAATCTTGAGTTACCTAGCGATAAACTACAAGCAGAAATTAAGCGATTAAATCAAAGAAAAATAGTTACTCTAAAACAGGTAGAAGTTCTTCATCAATGGCTAGAAGGAAAACGTCAAGCAAGACAATCCTGTCGAGTAGTAGGAGAGTCAAGAACTGGAAAAACTATCGCTTGTAATTCTTATCGATTAAGAAATAAGCCAATTCAGGAAGTAGGAAAGCCTCCGATTGTACCTGTAGTTTATATTCAAATTCCTCAAGAATGCGGTGCTAAGGATTTATTTAAAGCCGTGATTGAGCATCTTAAATATCAGATGACCAAGGGAACGGTAGCAGAAATTAGAGATAGAATGTTTCGAGTTCTTAAAAGTTGTCAAGTGGAAATGCTAATTATTGATGAAGCCGATCGCTTGAAACCGAAAACTTTTGCCGAAGTTAGAGATATTTTTGACAAGTTAGATATTGCAGTAGTGTTGGTAGGAACCGATCGTTTAGATGCAGTAATTAAACGAGATGAACAGGTTTATAATCGCTTTCGTGCCTGTCATCGCTTTGGTAAGTTGTCTGGGAAAGACTTCGAGGAAGCGATCGCTATTTGGGAAAGAGATATTTTAAAACTACCAGTCCCTTCTAATCTAACGGCTAAAAGTATGATGAAAGTTTTAGCACAAGCTACGGGAGGTTATATCGGCTTGCTGGATATGATTCTCAGGGAAGCAGCAATACGTTCCTTAAAAAAAGGTCTGTCCAAGATCGATCTGGCAACTTTAAAAGAAGTAGCAGCGGAGTATAAGTGATGGAAGTTGAGGATATTCAACCTTGGTGGTTTTTGGTTGAACCATTAGAGGGAGAGAGTATTAGTCATTTTTTGGGGAGATTTAGAAGGGCGAATGAATTGAGTGTCAGTGGTTTGGGAAAAATTTCGGGGTTGGGTGGTGCGATCGCTCGTTGGGAAAAGTTTCGTTTTAATCCGCCTCCTAATCAACAGCAGTTAGAGGCGTTGGCAAAGGTAGTGGGGATAAATGCGGATAGATTGTCTCTGATGTTACCACCCAAGGGCGTTGGGATGAAATTAAGTCCGATTCGTTTGTGTGCTGCTTGTTATGTAGAAGTGCCTTGTCATCGAATAGAATGGCAGTTTAAGCAGACAAATAAATGCGCACCGCTACGCGGATCTCTTCGAGATCGCCATCAGTTGCGATTGCTGTCGGAATGTCCGAATTGTAAGGCAAGGTTTCAAATTCCTGCGTTGTGGGTTGATGGTTGGTGTTCGCGGTGTTTTTTGCCTTTTGTAGAGATGGTTAAGTACCAGAAGATAGTTTAGGCGCGATCGCTTTCCTATCTATATTCAACGTAACTGTCTCCTTTTCTACTCCTTTGGTTAATTAACACTTAAAACAAGTAAAGGAATGTAATGCTATTGTAAAGATTTATAGAATAAATCTTATTCTTTTTAACTCGATATTAAGGTTGTGATTTCATAATAGTAGTTGCAAATTTTACATAATTCATTTTTTATTGAATGCCTTTAGAAAAAAGACAGACTAACTTCTTCAACCAAGGGCGACAAAAGGGATCGAATTTCTGGAGCTGAGGATCTAGTTCCTTATTTAGTAAAAAATGGGGAGAAATGGGTCAAAAATATTCGAGAAAATATTAATCCCGATACAGTTATTAATCGAAATTTAATCCCTACAGATGCTGTTGAGTCTGTCTTATCTAGTTTTCCTCATAGAGGTCTCTATACAATTTTGCGCTATCGACCTAGAATTGAAGGACTATTTGCTCGGATCGAACGGTGGCAACATCAAGACACTGGAGACGTACACTGGCGATCGATAACTAAAGATAATATTACTAGCGTTTACGGTAAAGATCGAAACAGTCGCATTGTCGATCCTCAAGATTCCGCACGCATATTTGAATGGTTACTGTGCGAAAGCTATGACGACAAGGGAAACGCGATCGTTTACGAGTACAAACAAGAGAATTCAGATGACGTAGATATTTCATTCCCTCAAGAGAAAAATCGACTGGCATACGCTCGCAGCTATGCGAATCAATATTTAAAACGTATTTTCTATGGCAACCGCAATCCATATCAACGGAATGAATGGCTCTTTCAAGTAGTTTTCGACTATGGCGAACACGATCTAAATAATCCGACTCCAGTAAAAGAAGGAGCATGGCATCATCGTGCTGATGCTTTTTCTAATTTCCGCGCTGGTTTTGAAATTAGAACTCAGCGTCTTTGCCAAAGAGTATTGATGTTTCATCGGTTTAATGAATCGGGAAAAATAAATACTTCAAACAAAACTTGGCATTTAGTTCGCTCGACCGATTTTAGCTATGATGAAAATCCAGTCGTTACCTATCTCACTTCACTTACCCAAACAGGTTATGTCAAAAATGGGGATGAAACAGATTATCAAAAGCGATCTTATCCACCATTAGAGTTTGATTACAGTAGACCTGAAATCAACGAAGAAATTAAAGTTGTTACTCCAGAAAACTTAGAAAATCTACCCATCGGTTTAGATGGAGGGCAATATCAATGGGTAGATTTAGACGGAGAGGGGATTTCAGGAATTTTAACCCAACAGGCAACGGCTTTATTTTACAAAGCTAATTTGGGCGAAGCTCGTTTTGCACCTGTAGAATTAGTAGCTACTAAACCATCAGTAACTAATTTACAAGATAGCCAGCAACGATTGATGGATCTGGCGGGAAATGGACAACAAGACTTAGTGCTGCTAGATAGAGATTTATCTGGTTATTACGAGCGAAGCCAAAATGATGGTTGGCAATCTTTGATTCCATTTAAATGTATTCCTAATGTTAATTGGAACGATCCTAATTTGAGATTTATCGATCTCAATGGTGATGGACATGGGGATATTCTAATTACTGAAGATGAAGTATTTGTTTGGTATCCTTCCCAAGCTAAAGAGGGATTTGGCACTGCAGAAATTGTTCGTAAGTTTCACGATGAAGAGCAAGGTGCAGCTTTAGTTTTTGCCGATCGAACCCAGTCTATTTACTTGGCAGATATGACAGGAGATGGACTCAACGATTTAGTTCGTATTCGCAATGGAGAAGTATGCTACTGGTCTAATCAAGGATACGGGCGGTTTGGTGCCAAAGTAACAATGGGTACTGCTCCCTATTTCGATCGTCCCGAACTATTCAATCAAAATCGGATTCGACTAGCTGATATTGATGGTTCTGGGACAACAGATATTATTTATTTGGGCAGGGAAACCATTAGTATTTGCTTTAATCAAGGAGGAAATAGTTGGAGTCAACCCCATCTTTTATCTAATTTTCCAGCTACAGATAATTTGGCAGCAGTCCAGGCGATCGATTTATTTGGAAAGGGAACGGCTTGTCTAGTTTGGTCTTCACCTTTACCAAGCTATACAGGCCAACAGATGCAGTACATCGATTTAATGGGCGGACAGAAACCGCATCTGATGATTTCAATCCAGAATAATATGGGGGCTGAAACTAAACTGCACTATGCTGCTTCGACTAAGTTTTATTTAAAGGATAAAGCCGCAGGTAAACCTTGGATTACTAAATTGCCCTTCCCCGTACAAGTTTTAGAAAAAGTAGAAACCTACGATCGCATTACGGGAAATCGCTTTGTTAGTAATTACCGCTATCATCACGGCTATTTTGATGGAGAAGAACGAGAATTTAGAGGATTTGGATTTGTCGAGCAAGAAGATACCGAAAATTATAAGGTATTTCAACAGGAGGGAGGTTCTAATGTATTAACAAAAGAGCTGCATGTACCGCCAATTCTAACCAAGACCTGGTTTCATACGGGAGCTTACATAAATAGAGAGCATCTTTCTAATTTCTTTGCCAAAGAAGAATACTATCGAGAACCACGACATCGCATTAAGCCTGAGTTGACTGAGGAACAAAAAAAGTCTATCGAAAAGGAATTCCAGGCGCTGTTGCTGCCAGATACCCTCTTACCCCAGGGATTGACTCAGCCAGATGGTTCAGTTTTAAAGTATCCTTTAACAGCAGAGGAAGAACGAGAAGTTTGTAGAGCGCTGAAAGGACAAATTCTGCGGCAAGAAGTTTATGCTTTAGACGACTCGAATAAAAGTCAGCATCCCTATACCGTCACTGAAAGTAATTATGATATTCGCTGGCTGCAACCAAAACAAGACGGTCAATATGCAGTGTTTTTTACCCATCCAAGGCAAAGTATTGCCTATAATTACGAACGCAATCCTAAAGATCCTCGCATCGCTCATCAAATGACCCTAGAGGTGGATGTATTGGGAAATGTATTAAAATCAGTTGCGATCGCCTATCCGCGCAGAACTCCCGAACATCCAGAGCAAGGTCAAACTCTCGTTACTTATACCGAAAACAGAGTTATTAATAAGCCTGATGGGGATAATTGGTATCGCATTGGCATTCCGATTGAAACGATTACTTATGAAATTACAGGATTACCTGCTGCCAATCTCTACACTTTAGAGGAAGTGCGAAAACAGGTGGAAAATGCTAGTAACCTTGCTTATGAACTTAAACCTACTGCTGGAAAAATTGAAAAGCGGGTAATCGAGCAGGTTAGAACCTTTTACCGTGCTGACGATCGCGCAAATACCACCGATCCAGCTCGTTTAAACTTAGGTGAATTACAATCATTAGCCCTCCCTTGTGAAAGCTTCAAGTTAGCCTTTACTCCTGGGCTACTTAACTCAATTTATAACAGCAAGATTAGTACTGGAGAATTAAATAATCTGCTGAGTCAAGAAGGGAAATATGTTCAGCTAGAGGGCAATTGGTGGATACCTTCGGGACGACAAGCATTCGATCCCGCTCAGTTCTACATGGTGAGTCAGATTAAAGATCCTTTTGAGCAAATCTATCAAACTACTTACGATATTTATCGATTGTTAAGTACTCAGACAGTCGATCCTCTAGGAAATACTGTTCAAGTGCGGAATAATTATCGAACTCTCCAACCAGAGGAAATTACAGATCCCAATGGGAATCGCACACAGGTAGTTTTTGATGCTCTGGGAATGGTTGCGGGAACAGCAGTGAAGAGTAAAGTTGAGCCTTCTCCCCAGGAAGGTGATTCTTTAGAGAACTTTGAGGCCGATCTCTCTCAACAGCAGCTTAATGACTTCTCCCAGAATCCTTTATCTACCGCAGTATCTCTGTTAGGAAATGCTACAACGCGGATTATTTACGATTTAGACAGGTTTATCACCTCGAAAAAACCTGTTTTTGCAGCCACCTTAGCCAGAGAAACTCATGTGAGTGAAGGGGGACAGTCTAAAGTTCAGGTAAGTTTTACTTACTCCGATGGATTTGGTCGAGAAATACAGCAAAAAATACAGGCTGAACCAGGGTTAGCTCCCGTGCGTGATGCTCAAGGGGTTTTACGCTGTAACCAGAATCAACAGCCCACAGATCCCCGTTGGGTTGGCACGGGACGCACGATTTTTAATAACAAAGGTAAACCAGTTAAGCAATACGAGCCTTTCTTTAGTCCTACCCATATCTACGAAGATGAAACCGATCTAGTGGAGTGTGGGGTAACTCCGATTATTCACTACGATCCTTTAGAGAGAGTAATTAGGACGGATTTACCAAATGGCTCTTTTTCTAAAATAGAATTTGATGCGTGGCATCAGACAACTGGGGATGAAAATGATACGGTGTTGGAAAGTAAATGGTACGACGATCGCGGTCGTCCCGCTCCTAATGCTTCCGAGCCAGCAGCGCAAGAAACAAGAGCAGCTTGGCTGACAGCCAAACACGCCAATACACCTACCGTCGTTCATTTAGATGTATTAGGACGCACGTTTCTTACTATTGCCGATAATGGCACAGATGCTAGCGGTTCCGAGCAAAAATATGAAACGCGGGTTGAGCTTGATATTGAGGGGAATCAGCGTTCTGTGACTGATGCCTTAAAGCGCAAAGTGATGGTATACGACTATGACCTGCTAGGAAATGTAATTCATCAACATAGCATGGAAGCGGGAGAGCGTTGGCTGCTCAATAATGTGGCAGGAAATCCTATTCGACGCTGGGACAGCCGCAATCAAACCTTTAGAATGTCCTACGATGAATTACAGCGACCGACCCATAGTTTTGTGACACAAGCTGGAGATGGGGAAAAATTAGTGGAGTGGTTGGTTTATGGTGAAACTCACTCGGAAGTCGATCGCAATCTGCGGGGTCAACTTTACCAGCATTACGACCAAGCAGGGGTAATTACTAACGAAAAATTTGATTTTAAAGGTAATCTTTTATCAAGTAGCCGACAATTGGCTACGGAATATAAGCAAACAGTAGATTGGTCGGCACTTTCGACTCTTACCGATCTAAATGCTATCGCTGATGCTGCCATGAGCAATCTAGATACTTCGGTTCAGGGTGTATTTACCAGCTTTTCCCAATATGATGCTCTAAATCGCCCTGTGATGATGGTGACTCCCCATAACAGCACTACTCGTCCCAATGCGATCCAGCCTAGTTACAATGAAGCGAATTTATTAGAAAAGGTTGATGTGTGGTTGCGCCAAAGCACTGCACCCACAAACCTTCTTAACCCCATCACCGCAGATTTACACGCCGTTACCAATATTGACTACAACGCTAAGGGACAGCGAACCTTAATTGAATATGGCAATCAAGCCACAACCAGTTATGAGTACGATCGCAAAACATTTCGTTTGACCCGAATGTTAACCATTCGTCCTCAGTCTCCTTTTAATGAAACTGAAAATCAGAGCGTGCAGGATCTGCGCTACACCTACGATCCTGTAGGCAATATCACCCATATTTATGACCATTCTGATATTCAAAATATTATTTATTTCCGCAACCAACGGGTAGAGCCAAGTTCGAGCTATGAATACGATCCTCTGTATCGGTTAGTTCAAGCGACGGGACGGGAACATCTAGGGCAAACAGGTGGAAAGCCTAATCCTCCTACAGCGCCCGATGCCTTCAACAAATTTCATACTCGTCTCGATCATCCAGGTGATGGCAAGGCGATGGGGAATTATATTAAGCGTTATATTTACGATGCAGTGGGAAATATACGCTCAATGCAACATTATCAGGACAGCAAACCCGCCCATCCAAGTTGGACTCGTAAATATGCCTATAACGAAACCAGCTTACTCGAACCAACCAAGCAAAGTAATCGCCTGAGTAACACTAGACTAACTGGCAATAATCCTGTTGTTAGTTCCTATCTTCATGATGCTCACGGCAACATGATTCGGATGCCCCATCTGGAAAATCATGCCGACCCTACTGCTCCTAATATGCACTGGGATTACAAAGACCAACTACAGCAAGCCGATCTCGGTGGTGGAGGAACTGCTTACTATGTCTATGATGCTGCTGGTCAACGCACTCGTAAGATTGTCGAAAAATCCCCAGGATTGACGGAAGAACGTATCTATCTGGGAGGATTTGAGATTTTTAGAAAACGTAATGGCACGGGAACAATCACCTTAAAACGTGAAACCCTCCACGTCATGGATGACCAGCAGCGTATTGCTCTGGTAGAAACTCGGACAGTTGATACTGCCAATACAGATACCGCTCCTGCCCAACTCATTCGTTATCAATTAGGGAATCATTTGGGATCGGTGAGTTTAGAGTTAGATAAGCAGGGGAAGGCGATCTCTTATGAGGAGTACTATCCGTATGGGAGTACATCATATCAGGCTATAAAGCAAGGAATTGAGACACCTAAACGGTATAAATATACAGGGAAAGAGAGAGATGAGGAGAGCGGCTTCACTTATCACCATGCTAGATATTACGTACCTTGGCTTGGGCGTTGGAGTAAAACCGATCCAATGGGCTTACGAGATGGGTCAAATTTATATAAATACGCGCATAACAATCCTGTAGTTCTTAGAGATCTAAATGGGTCAGAGGCTCAGTATGGAGACTATATAACTAGCCGACAGATGATGATTAATCCCTTGTCACTTCTCCATCATCGCCTTAACCCGAGATCTACATCTCCAAGCTTGGCTGCTGCTGGGAATATTCAATTCGCGAAAACTGAGCATATCTCTCTACTAGATAGTTCGCTTTCTAAACTAAATGTTATTTCTTCAGGAGCTTATCTGCGAAGTACCTATCTATCATATAGACCTAAAAGTTCATCGTTAAGCATCAGCACTGAAATTGCGCTAGATCAGCACTTCTCTGGAATAGGTGCATTTCCGACAAATTATGATTTGCGTGCTCGGATTTCTCGTGTATCTTCTTCTTCTAAAGGAGGGAAAGAATTATTACGTTTTAGTGGTTCGGCAAAGACATCATTTTTCGGAGTAGAGTTCCAAGGTCAGATACATACAAATCAATTTGCCCAAAACAACGAATCGTATGCACAAACAGCAATTGACTTACTCAGTAATACAAATTATCCAAGTGCTCTTTTTACGCAAGCCAAGTCGCATGCGAGCAAGATAAATGAAGGAGATCTAAGCTTCAATGCAAGCCTGAAGCTACTTAACCGCATTCCAGTAACAAAGTTCTGGGGGCAGATCGGTAAAACACAGGAGGTAAATGCTCTTGGGCTTGTTGCAGCACCTGCAGGTACTTTGTTCGATGTAACAGCACCTTTGCTCGGAATCTACCGTAGACAAACTGGCGGCAGCATCAATTTGGAACTATTAGGTGGAGTACTGACCGTACCCTCAATTGAAAACATCACAAAAGGAGAAAACCTGAGTAAGTCTCTCCCAACGTATGGATTTGCACGAGCCAAGGTTGGTATTCCAAATATTCATTTCCCACGTATTCCAATTCTTAGTCCGATTCTTGGTTCTGGGTCAGGTACTCTCACGCTTGGAGCAGAAGGTTCAATATCGATAACGAATCTGCTGAATCCAGCATCCACGAAAATGGACTTCAATCAAATGATGGATGTTATTCATGGTGGTAAATTCGATATTCCGACATCGTATCAGCTGAACTTCAACATAAGTTATTCATACTGAGAGCTGCCCAAGGGCGATATTGTCTTTTTTTAGAAAATAGCGATCGCCTTAGAAAAGCATTCCGCGATCGCCAAGAAACCTTTTAATCTTAGTAAAAATTAGAAAAAGAACCCTAGAAAAAAGATAAATTCATGAATATTCAGCTTGTTGAATCTTTAGCTAATGTCATCCAAGCTCTTTCTCCTGAAGAACGAGAGTTATTAAACGAAAAATTAACAGAAAAATCCAGTTGGCAAAGCTTGCGAACTAAAATTCTGGCTAATGCTCAAGCGATTCAGGAACGGCGTGGAGGTCAACCCCTTGAAACAGATATTGATGAAATCATCTATCAAATGCGAGAAGAACGGGATGAGCAATTAATGGCGGGTTTGTTTCCCAGTGAGGAAAAACCATGACTGAAAAAATAAGCTGTGTTGATGCGAATTTCGTAGTTAAATTAGTTAACAATCCTTCAGAAACATCCCCCTATCTCACCTTATGGGATCGATGGGAACAAAGCCAAACCCAAATTATTGCTCCTACCCTCTTGTGTTACGAAGTCACGAACGTTTTTCATCGAATGAGACGAGCAGGACAATTACTGGAAGCAGAAGCTCAACAATCTCTGAGTAATGCCCTAAATTTACCCATTAGCTTTCACAATGAACGTCAACTCCATCAGCAAGCTTTTGAACTTGCACAAAAATTAAACCTTTCCGCTGCCTATGATACTCATTACTTAGCATTAGCCCAAAAATTTCAAGCAGATTTTTACACAGGCGATAAACGCTTATTTAACAAGGTTCATCCTACTTTTACTTGGATTCATTTAGTTTAATAGTTTAACTTAAAGTGCGATCTCGCCAAAGGCTAGGCACTGCGCGATCGCAAAAACCTCATAAATCTTTGTAAAAGTGAAACTAATCATAGAAAAACAGGAGAAAACCAATGCAACCAATTACCTTAAAATCCCACATCGGCTCAGATGGAATCTTACAACTACAACTTCCTGACGAATTCAAGAATCAGGATGTAATGGTGATTATTCGCCCTCAAAAAACAGAATGGCTTTCTATCCTGCAAAACACAGCAGGAAGTATTCCTGACTTGGAGCGATCGCCCCAGGGAGATTATGAGGTGCGTGAGTCCCTATGATTTGCAAATAGCAGCGATCGCCTTAACTCACGATCTGACATTAGTTACTCATAACGTTCGAGAGTTCAATCGAGTGCAGGACTTAAATATCGAAGATTGGCAGATTAATGAACAAATATAACCGATATGCTATCTGGAAACACTTCATCGTCTGGTTTATTTTACAAATAAGCCAGCAAAGCAGAAGCATCCAAAACCAACTTTATTCACTGGCTTCCTCTTTTGCTGCTTTACGTCGTTCTGCGATTAACTCATCTGCTAAACTGGGATCTTTTGGCACTTTAGTAAATCAAGCTTTAAGGCTTTGCTTGATTGTCTCCTGCTTTTCTAGCACTAATCGTCCTCCTTCTTCACGGGCAATAAGTTTATCTTCTTTGTCTAATTCCAGCAATTTCAGTCTAAATATTTTGTGACTTAAAAAACTTTTATTTAACTCGCATTAATTTTTAAACAGGTAACGATCATGACTTCACAACCTTTTAACCTCGAAACCAGAATTAATATTCTTAATACAGTTCTTTCTAGCGATGAACAGCAAGTAGTTGATACAGCATTGCGGGATGCTGAAGGTGACTTGCCAACTGCTTTGTCAGATATAGAAAAACGATTATCGGAATCTGAAGAACAAAAACAAAAAGCATCAGAACTTTTACCAAAAGTAAGCTTGGCATATTCTGTGGCAGATTTATCAGAAGATAACGAACCCCTAGTTAGAGCGATCGCCGAAGATTCAGCAGTAAATAATCTCAGGGATATGGCTCTCAATTTTAATGTTGCTAGGCTAGCTGCGATCGTCGATCCCCAATCTGTGCCAGAGACAATGGTAGAAGAAACTGATGATGATGAGCAGAAAAAACAAAAATTCGCTGTAGCTTTGCAACATAAGCTGTTTGCAGTCGAACCCACTGCCGTTCTGCAAAGAATGGTACAGGAAGAAGAAGTTCCCATTACCGATACAAATGTTCGTGCTGGGGTAGTTAATTTTCTGGCAAACCAACCCGATTTTAATATTCACACCACTTCCGTTTATACCGCCCTACAAAACGAAGCAGCCTTCACCAATATTGCTGAAGAACAACGGGAAGAAGTAGTCAACCAGCTTAAAAATATCCAAAGGGTACAGGCAATTAGTCCCATTCCTGAAGCTGTGACAGTTTTGATGGATGCCAACCTGATTTCAGCATTTACCATTACCGAAATGCCAGAATCAACTTTCATAAAAAGTTATAGTAACACTTTAGGAGAAGAAACCGCCCGACAAGTTTACACCAATGCTCTGAATAATCGCATCCGCAACGAACAAGCATTGATCTCAATGCGAGAAACAGTGCGGGGAACGGGATTAGCTATTATGGATGGTTCCGAGTCTCTAGAAACCCGTATGGATAGGTTGCAGAAAGATACAGATAAACAGGGAGTTCCTCTCAACCTAGAAAAGCTGTTCGGTGATATGGACTTCTGTGAGTGTGAAGAATGTGCTTCTGTGTATAGTCCTGCTGCTTATTTTGTAGAACTTTTACAATTTCTGCGAAATAATAACCTCGACCCAAAAAAGCCCAATACAGGTCAAGAAGGTATTGCCAATACCCCTTTAGAAAAACTTTTCCGTCGTCGTCCCGATTTAGGTTGTTTAGAATTAACCTGCGAAAATACTTTCACCGTTTTACCCTATGTAGATTTGGTCAATGAAGTGATGGAAAGCTTTGTTGTCCATTTAGATGAGTATGAAGATAATACCGAGAATCCCAAACAAGCAACCCTGGAAACTTTCAACGTTGATGATGAAACCAGTAGCGAACTACTCGCTCAACCGCAACACACTAATTATCAAGCATACTGCATACTGAAAAGTGCTGTTTATCCCTTTACCCTGCCCTATCATCAGCCCATTGATGCTATCAGAATCTTTTTGAATTACCTGGAAACTAGCCGTTATGAACTACAAGATAAATATCGAACTACAAAAATAAGCTGCGAGAATGTAAGCCTTACTTCCGAGGATGAAGAGAAACTACAAAAGCTACACCAAGAAACTTTAGATCGGGCAGCGGATGCAGAGTTTCCGGGGTTAACTCAAGAAGAATACATCATCTTAACCAAAGAAGCCTTTTGGCAAAAAGAGTATTTTGATATCACCCTAAAACAACCTCCTTCAAAAGACGAATATCTCCAAAACATCGGGGTTAAACCAGTTCATAAATACTATGGCTACAGCACTGAACCTGAGATGCTAAGTACAGACGAAAACCAAGAAAAGGGTTTGACCTTTGTGAAAAAGCAGTTTTTGCCGCGCACTGGTATTCAATATGTAGATTTAGTGGAGTTATTAAAAACCCAGTTTATTAATCCCAACTTCCCCCAAGGTAGAGCTTTAACCATCTTAGAAAGCATTCGCTTTAGCTATCGGTTTTTGCAAAAAAATTTGGTGGATAACAGCAGTAGCAATCCTAAAGTTAAATTCGCCAAACTGATTGCCTTTTTAGAAACATTCCAGCCATTAGTCCCACTAATAAATGCCTTTCTGCACCCAGATCCCTGCCAGCAACAAAAACCGAATTGGTCTATGGATTACAGTGATTTGCGGAATTGGGTTTACTGTTATTTTGAAAGAATCGGGAAATTAATAGTACTGGACTCTGGAGAAGAACCAAAGCTGCCAATTGAAGGAAAATTGTATTTAAAGACTAAATGGAGAGATCCTGGTATATTCATTGGCACATTACACAATGACGGAACAATCAAGGATTCTAATGGGGAAATTATCGGTAACGTAACAATTTTTGGACAAGTTGTCGATACTAATGGTAAGCCGTTTATTGATCAATATAAGAATAACAAGAATGATAGCGACTTCTTATACATCACAATTAAAGATGAGAAGGATAATGATATTGCTTTGATAGATAATGGCAGCACAGGAATCTTTATAAGTGAGCAAAAAGTGACTTGGCTTGCCCAAGATACCTGCAACCTTGACAAAGTGAGATTAATTCACCTCGATGGAACAAAATTAAAAGTTAAAGAGTACGATCGCATTCAGCGATTTATTCGACTGTGGCACAAAATGGGCTGGACAATTGATGAAACCGACAAAGCCCTAATTGGACTCGATCGCCTTACAGCAGATGATGATACATCACCTAAATCTGACGAAGAATGCGATTATGTTGGGTTTGAGGTGTTTAAAGATGATTGTAGCAAGACTAGCAGCGATAACAATGGAGATTACAATAAACCGACAGATGATTTTGACTGTCCCGATTTGGTAAAGATTACTGCTAAGATTACACCTGATTTTTTGCATCAGTTAGTAGCAGTCAAAAAACTGCTGGACAAAACAGGATTAGAATTAGCAAAATTACTAACTTTTTGGGCTAATATCAGTACCAATGGCGAAAAATCTCTCTATAAAAGATTATTTTTAACTCATAATCTGCTAGGTATCGACAAAGTATTTAAACCAGACAGAAATGGCAATTACTTGACAGAATCAGCCAAAATTTCCGAGCATCTGCCCGTACTAATGGCTGCTTTGAGATTGAAAGCCGACGATATCACAGCGATCGCTGAATTTCGTAAACTTAAAGATGACTTGACCTTAGCTAATGTATCGGTATTATATCGGCATAGTCTGCTAGCAAAGGTTTTAGGTATTAAAGTAACAGAACTATTTGAAGCAATTGAGTTATTTGGAGAAGATCCCTTTAAAAACGCCTACAACACTCTGGAAATGTTGAAGACTTGGGGCAAAATGGAAAATGCAGGGTTTAGCTTCCGTCAACTTAATTACATTATCGACGATCGCGATGATGCTCTACGTCCAGTTGCTCCATCCCAGAGAACCATCCTGCAAATTACCAAGATGCTTTATGATGGCTTGAATGCCATTGAAAGCGACCATAAAGACGTAAGGGAGGAGAATAAGGAAGAAGCTACTGCTGAATTAGTCCGTGCTAAAACTGGGTTATTTTTTGAGCCGTCAGTAGTTGAGCAAATTATCAATTTACTTGAAGGAAAGACTGTTTACGCAACGAATGCTCCCTTGAATCTCACAATTAATATTCCAGAGTCACAAAAGACCCTAGCAAATAAACTCAAATACAGCAACCAGAAAGATGCAACTCCACCCAGTGCGGGACTACAAGTTACAGGTATTTTGACCGAAGAGGAACGGACGCAGGCTAAAGCACTTTCTAGCGATCCAAATTGGGCAAAGGCAATCGATCGCGTTAGCAAACAGCCTCAAAATATCTTTAATGACATACAGTTCTTTAACAACGCACGGTTCGGCATTTTCCCAAACCCAACTGAGATAAAAGAAAAATTACTTGCGGGTGATGTTCTTCCACCTGACGGTAATACGGCTCTCGACAAACGGTTCTACTTTCTCAAGTATTTCCTACCATTTTTGCGGCGGCATTTGGCACATCGGTTGATTGTCGATACTCTGGCAGGGGCAATGAGTTTGCCGACAGACATTACAGACGTTCTGTTATCAGATTTACTAAAAGTGGAGGAATCTAATCAATCCGCCATCAGTATATTAGAAAACATCAAAGCACGATCGGCAGGAAGCAGTGGCAACTGGAAAGGTTACATGATTCCACCAACAGATGAAGCCTATGCGTTTATTGCTATCAGTGAGACTCAACCGCCACCTCTGATCCTAGACGGTGAGATAATTCCTTTCAAATACCAGCAAGAAGATCCTTCTAACGTTTGGTCAACCGATCTGACTGCGAAAAAGTTAAAAAGTGGAAAATTATACTGGCTGGAAGTAAGTGGACAACAACCTCAATATATTCAGTGGAAAACAGTAACCTTAGCTAAAACCCCTATTCCAACTTCCGCATTACTACCCGACTACTCGCAAGGGTCAGAAGTAGAGGAAGTGTTTAAAAAACTATCTAAAGCAGCTTTGCTAGTCAATGGTTTTAACTTGAGTACCGATGAAATAAGTTACTGGCAAAATAAAAAAAATTCTGCTGACTTTGATGATTTTGATTTCAATAAGATTACCCTGCCACACTGGAAGCGTCTGCACGCCTATACCACTCTTCGTAACTCCTTACCGAGAACTGAAACAAATTTACTAGATTTATTTAACTGGGCGAAGAATGCTGAAAATCTTACCGAGTTGTCTGCCAAGATAGCTGCTGCCACTGTTTGGAAAAAGGAAAACATTGAAAAACTAATCCAAGAAAAGCATTTTGACCTTAACCGTTTAGATGCTTTCTGTAACGAAGTCAACTTAGTTAAGTTACAAAAAGCGTTGGCAATAGCTGACAAAATTGGGGTTGATATTGACAGGCTGTTTGAGTGGGCAAAACCCACATCTAAATTCTGGGTTTGTCACCAAATCGCCGAAGACATCCGCAAGGCAATTCGGGCAAGATTCGATCGAGAAGATTGGGAACAAGTAGTTAAACCTTTAAACGATGAGTTACGCAATCATCAAAAACAAGCGTTAATTGATTATTTGCTGGTGCAACCAGTTCTGCGTGAATGGGGAGTAGTGGATGCTGATAGCTTGTTTGAATTTTTCCTGATTGATGTGCAGATGGATACTTGTATGGAAACTTCACGCATTAAACAGGGAATTTCCTCAATTCAATTATTCATTCAGCGTTGTCTATTAGGACTAGAAGAGAAATATGGAGTTGACAATCAAGTTCTAGACCGCGATCGCTGGGAATGGATGCAACGGTATCGCGTTTGGGAAGCCAATCGCAAAGTGTTCCTCTATCCTGAAAACTGGATCGAACCCGAACTTCGGGATGATAAGAGTCCATTTTATATGGAACTAGAGTCAGAACTACTGCAAAAAGATATCGATCGGCAAACTGTCCAAGATGCCATAAAGAGTTACCTTTTCAAAGTATATGAGGTGGCTAACCTTAAAGTAGTAGGACTGTATCTTGACAACGAAGAAAACAAACTACACATCTTTTCTCGAACACGAAATGCACCATACTTTTTTTACTACCGCTATTTCCATATAAAAGAAGGAAACTGGTATCCCTGGGAAAAAGTTCAAGTGGATATCCCCAGTTACGATAGAAAAGATGAAAAAGAGGAAATTACGGAAAACGGTACGTATTTAATTCCAGTAGTTTGGAATAAGCGTTTATTGATTTTCTTCCCACAATTTATGAAGAAAACATCTCCTAATCTAGAAAACGATAATGAAACATTAGAACATATTGGCAAAGAGAAAAAGCAATCTCAAAACAAGCCTAATGAATTTTGGGAAATTAAGATGGGCTGGAGTGAGTACCGAAACGGTAAATGGACTCAAAAACAGCTTTCGGCTGAAGCAATTTACCACTTTGAAAATTTAACTCCCAGACAAGCACCAGAGATAAATTCCTATGAATTTATTCCTAGAATTTTCACCAATAAAATTGTTATTGAAGTCTATCGGCATTTTTCAACAGGGTCATTTCACTTTACAGGTAGTCAAATTGCTAAAAATAATGTTCTAGTTCCTGATTCTACAGTACAAACTGATTTTCACTATATAAATAAAACTGAGATTCACTCATTGCAGACTGTAGAAAAAAACAACCCGCTTTTATCTAATAAAGAGCCTTATTTTAATTTATCAGCAGCTAGTTCAACAGCTCATATTAACTCCTCCGCTATAAATTTTCATCATCCCTTTGCCGATGTACTCTTAGGGAAAATAACAAGTATTGATCTCGATTCTCTCTATGATTATTATCTTAATAAAGTATCTAATATAAAGAATGACTCCGAAAAAGAGGATTTCAAAAAAGATACTTTTGGGAAAATTAATGATAGTGATATTTACCATGAATTAAAACGAACTTACTCTCTATATAACTGGGAAGCAGCCTTCCATGCACCGATGCTGTTAGTAGATCGGTTGCTGAAATCACAACAGTTTGAACAGGCGTTGAAGATGTGTCATTATGTCTTTAATCCGATGGCAAAAGGTTCTGATAATAAACGTTTCTGGCAATTTCTACCCTTCAAAGAAATTGATGCCAAAAATTTCCTAGAAAGACTTTTTAACAGATTACAACCTAATCAATCAGACAAAGATATTAGCGAATGGCGCGAAAAGCCTTTTCAACCTCATGTAGTAGCTCGTCAGCGTCCCGTTGCCTACATGAAATGGGTAGTGATGAAATACATCGAAATCTTGATAGCTTGGGGTGATTATCTCTTTCGGCAAGATACTATCGAAACCCTAAATCAAGCTACCCAACTATACATATTAGCTGCACATATTTACGGACCAAGAGGACAAAAAATTCCCAAACGAGGTAAAATTCAGCCCCAAACTTACAAATCTTTGTTAGATAAATGGGATGCGTTTGGTAACGCAATGGTTGAGCTAGAGCTGGCGTTTCCCTTTAGTAACCAGACTCCTTTTCCTATTGGCGTGAGTAATGGAGTAATAGGATTAGCTAATGTTTTTGGCTTTGCCACTTCGTTATACTTCTGCATCCCTGACAATCCCAAACTCAGAGGTCTTCGGAAAACTATTGACGATCGCTTATTAAAGATCCGTAGCTGTCAGAACATCGAAGGAGTGTTCCGCAAACTACCTTTATTTGAACCTCCTATCGATCCTGCATTACTGGTACAAGCTGCTGCCAAAGGTCTTAGCTTATCAAGCGTACTGAATGATTTGAATACCCCCGCACCGAATTACCGTTTCTATTATCTACTGCAAAAAGCTTTAGAACTCTGCACCGAATTAAAATCTCTCGGTAATGCTTTTCTCTCAGCTAAAGAGAAAAAAGATGCAGAAGCACTATCTCAATTAAGAGCTAGTCATGAAAGCAGCATTCACAACCTGGTAATGGAAGTGAGGAAGCAGCAGTTAGAAGAGGCTAATAAATCATTAAAAGCTCTCCAACAAAACCGAATATCTCCTGTGTATCGCTTGCAGCATTATCTCCAACTCATTGGAGAAGATTTAGCTGCTGTGCCAGATAGCGACACTGATTTTAATGAGTTAGCCAATCAGATAGAACCACCAATTGAGGAAAGTAGTTTAAAACTAATTAGCTATGAGAAGGAAGAAATGGATAAAGCTAGTGCAGCAGCAGATTGGCAAATTGGCATAGGTATTACAGAAACCCTTGCTAGTATTCTTCATATAATTCCTTCATTTCAAGCTAGTGCCCAACCTTTTGGTATTGGTATGACTTCTGTTGTCACTTCAGGATGGATGCTGGGAAATGCAGCACAAGCGGTAGCTAGAGGCTTGCAGACTTACTCCAATGATTTGTCTTATCAATCTACAAATGCTTCCCGTAAAGGTGGTTTTCTGCGTCAATTACAGGATCGCGTCCAACAAGCTAACATCGCTGGGTACGAAATCAAGAATATTGATAAGCAGATTCTCACCCAAGAAATTCGTATCAACATCGCTCAGCAGGAAATTACCAATCAGCAAAAACAAATTGATAACGCCCAAGAAGTAGAAGAATTTCTCCGCAATAAATACACCAATCAAGAATTATACGCTTGGATGGAAGGTGAAATCAAAACACTTTATTATCAAGCCTATACCTTGGCATACGACATTGCTAAAAAGGCAGAGAAGGTTTTCCGTTTCGAGCGAGGGTTGACAACTTCCAACTTCATCCAGTTTGGCTACTGGGATGCAGCCCGCGATGGACTCTTAGCGGGAGAAAGACTGTATCTTGGCTTGAAACAACTGGAAGCTGCATACCAAGAAAAACGCGGTTACGATTACGAAGTTTCCAAATCAATTTCCCTACGACAAATAAATCCCTTAGCCTTGCTTCAACTCAAGGAAACTGGAACTTGTGAATTTGCCCTTCCCGAAGTGTTATTCGACATGGATTTTCCTGGTCACTATATGCGACGCATTAAATCCGTAGCTCTTACTATACCCTGTGTAGTCGGCCCCTATACCAGCTTGAATTGTACTTTGCGTTTACTGGAACATAAATTCCGCACCAGTGCGATCGCCAAAGATAAAAACGACTATCCTGAAAAAATAGACAAAACCGACGATCGCTTCAGCAGCGTTAATGTTCCGATTAAGGCGATCGCTGTGAGTACGGGTCAAAATGACAGTGGTGTATTTGAACTTAACTTCCAAGGCGATCGCTATTTACCTTTTGAGGGTGCTGGTGCTATTAGCAAATGGAAAATTGAACTACCCAGTGAGTTCCGACAGTTTGACTATGACACCATCACAGATGTTGTTTTGCAAATGCGCTATACGGCTGTTGAGGGAGGAGATAAGCTGAAAAAACCTGCTTCCGATTCTGTACTGGAATATATTAAGAGCGTAGAAGAACTAAGCCGTCAAGAAGGATTGTTTGCTGCATTTGACCTCAAGCATGAATTTGCTAGTGAATGGTATAAAGCAATGAATCCTCCAAAAGGTGCTACGGAGAGAGTATTAACACTTAATAACTTAAGCGATCGGTTGCCAATTTTCACCAAAGGACGCGATAAAAAAATTCAAGCTACTGATATTTATTTGGTAACACCTTTGGCATTAACGGCTTCTAAATTGCGTTTAAAACACAAGACAAGAGAAGAAACTTTCAATGATACGAAAATAGGATCTATGAAATCTTTTGTTATCAAAGAGATTGACTTACCTATTAATGACTGGGAAATAAGCATTCAAGATGTAAAAACTGAGATTGATAAGCTTTGGCTACTTGTAAGGTATGTATTGAAGTAACGGGACTTGGTGATGCATCAATTCACTTTCCGCACGTCAAAAAGTAATATATGAAGATTACGTTTTCGAGGCTCCGATCGCGATCGCTAAAAGTCAAAAAATTAGCGTTTGGCGAACTGCTTGCAGCAGCGCTTGCGCTCCCGCAAAATGTCCAAAAATTACTGTTTTGCGATCGCCAAAATAGCCCAAAAATATATTACAAAGCATATGACAAATTGACGTGCGGAAAGTGAACATCAAATCAAAGAAGTATGGGAGTAAGAGAATGACAACGTCTTAGCCCGTAAATTGGCAATTTTTGTTTGTTTTTGAGCTATTAATCTTTTATTTATCTGAGAATCTTGTTCTGTAAGTGTAGATGAATTTCATCTAACCAAATGGGAATAATTGCTTTTCCCTTATCTAAAGATGCGATCGCTTTTTCCCTATCAAACTCTACTAAGATGAGCGATCGAAAGCGATCGTCCCACCACAACATCCATCGCTTCTCAGTTTCAGAATTAGCATAATCAGAATCAGACTCAACCAACTGCTTCAATGCCCAAGAAGCTGTAGCAAAACTCAAACCCACTGAAAGCAAATATTCCATTATTGCCAACTGTACGAGGTCAGACCGCGAATAATAAATACTTCTCCCCGTACCAGAACCCTCAATAGTTGGCACAATTACTTCCTTTTCTCGCCAATACTGTAACTGGCGCAGAGAACAACCAATAATCTTTGCTGCTTGCTTACTTGTAAAGAAATTTTCCCCCATAGAAAAAATTTTACAGAAGTGAGGTAAAATACATATATGGTTTTATTAAACAATTATGTAAATAGTGAACCAAATTACTATTCAATGTCGCCTCGTGGCAACAGAAGAAACTCGCCATCATCTCTGGGGATTAATGGCAGAAAAAAACACGCCCTTAATTAACGAATTACTAAGGCGAATCAACGACGATCGAGACTTTGAAGAATGGCAGTCTCAGGGTAAATTACCTGTGAGTGTAGTTAGCGATCTTTGCAAATCTCTTAAAACCGATCCTCTCTATGAAGGTCAACCATCTCGGTTTTATCTCTCAACAATCAAATTAGTTAACTATATTTACAAATCTTGGCTCAAACTACAGCGACACAGACAGCAAAAACTGGAAGGACTCGATCGTTGGTTGTCGATGCTCAAAAGCGACATCGAACTACTAAAAGAATGCGAACGCAGTCTCGATATTCTCCGTAAAAAAGCCAAAGAAATTCTGACTGATATAGAAGCTACGATCGATAAATCTAAAACTAACTCTCAGAGAAAGCGCATACCTACGAAGTCATCTCTTCTATTCGATCTATATGATGAGACTGAAGATAGTTTAATTCGTTGTGCGATTTGTTATTTGCTTAAAAATGGCAGTAAATTACCCAAACCAGACAAACCAGAGGACAGCAAAAAATTTGCTCAACGTCGCCGTAAAGTAGCAATTAAAATCGAAAGACTTACTGACCAAATCGAAGGTAGTCGTCCTCATGGAAGGGACTTAACAGGAGAAGAATGGCTCTTAACTCTAATTACTGCTGCCACTACTGTTCCAAAAGACGATCGAGAGGCTTGTTCTTGGCAGGATACCCTTTTGACTAAACCAAAATCCCTTCCTTTTCCCATCATCTTTGAAACAAATGAAGATTTAAAATGGCACAAAAACGAAAAAGGTCGTCTGTGCGTTCGTTTTAATGGTTTAAGCAAACATACCTTCGAGATCTACTGCGATCGCCGACAGTTACATTGGTTTCAACGTTTTTTAGAAGACCAACAAATAAAGAAAGAAGGAAAGGATAGTCACTCTAGCGGTTTGTTTACTTTGCGATCGGCACAACTTGCCTGGAAACAAGATCGCGATCGAGGCGAACCTTGGAACGCTAACCGCTTGGTTTTGTACTGTACTGTAGACACCCGTTTTTGGTCAGCAGAGAGAACAGAACAAGTTCGTCAAGAAAAAGAAACTGAGCTATTAGAAACCATTACCAAAATGAAAGATTTTGGCGAATTGAGTCCTACTCAGCAAGCCTTTGTTCAACGAAAACGATCGACATTAGCTAAATTAAATAATCCTTTTCCTCGTCCTAGTCATCAACTCTATCAAGGAAAACCAAATATTGTTGTTGGCGTAGCAATGGGGTTAGATAAACCAGCCACAGTTGTTATTGTCGATCGAGTTGAAGGAAAAGCGATCGCATATCGCAATATTAAACAACTTTTAGGAAAAAACTATCGATTACTCAATCGTCAAAGACAACAAAAACAAACTCTGTCTCATCAACGTCATAAAGCTCAAAAACGTTCTGCTGAAAATCAAATGGGCGAATCAAAATTGGGACAACATCTAGACCGATTGATAGCCAAAGCGACTGTAGAATTAGCCAAAAAATATCAAGCTAGCTTAATTGTTGTTCCTAAATTAGAAGATATGAGGGAAATAGTGCAAAGTGAAGTTAAAGCCAAAGCCGAAGTGAAAATTCCAGGCTATGAAGAAGGACAAAAAAAATATGCTAAGCAGTATCGCATAAATATCCATAATTGGAGTTATGGCAGATTAATTGACAATATTACGACCCAAGCCAAAAAACTAGGAATTGTTGTTAAACAAGGAAAGCAATCCGTTCGTGGTAGTCCAATGGAAAAAGCTGAAAATATGGCAACTTTGGTATAAAAAGGGCTTCATAAATCTTAACCTCTTTGATTAATTCAGTACCTTGAAAATTAAATAAGATGGGATGTATCAATAGTGCCGCAGTTCATGCTCTATTTGAGTCTCTGTACTGTGAAAAATGTGGGTTAGTTTGATTACTGAAAAGTAATTATGCTTTCTGACCCTGGTAGCTGCTCACCCTGATGCTGCTGTCATTTGACAGGAATAAGGGGCACTCCCAGCAAAAAGGGCGCGGGTGTACTGCTGTAGTGGCTACTGAATCATCCCCGATCGAGGGGGAATCCTCTCTGGCTATTGGTTTGAGGTTGTTAATTTTGACTTTTTTTTGAATGAGTCTCGCGCAACTCTTACAAGCCTTATGGAGATTGGATTGTGGCGATTTTTATTGGTAGGTATTTTTGAGCCTGGCGGCTGAAATGGACTTTTGACTATAGCTTCGCGCAAACTATTTCTAAAAGCACTGCCGCACAAGGGTTTTAACTTATCGCAGTCGCAATCGATTTCAAGCAATGAGAGCGGTTGAAAGAAAACTATACTTATTTTATTATGTATTACGAAAAGGTCGCAATCGATTTCAAGCAATGAGAGCGGTTGAAAGATATCTGTATGTCACGGCAAAAAAGAACTACCAAGTCGCAATCAATTTCAAGCAATGAGAGCGGTTGAAAGAACTTATCTTGTAAATACTTTGCTTATTCACTCCGTTTACAATCGATCGCTGGCAATCAAACCGATTGAAAAGGAAGAATATTAATAATTAATCGCGCCGTAGCTCATGTTCGATCGAACCTCTGTACTACGAAAAATTTGGGTTAGTTTGGTTATTCTAAAAAATAATCTTGCTTTCTGACCCTGGTAACTACTCGCCCTGATGCTGCTATCGAGAGATAGGAATAAGGTGCGCTCCCAGCAATAAGGGTATGGGTTTACTATAGTAGTGGTTATTGAATCATCTTCGAGCAAGAAGAATATCTTATTTGTTGATAAGAAAATGAAAGCGAATCCCACCCTTTCCTGAAATCTTACTTAATATAAGTGCTGACAAATAATTTGTTAAGACGACAATAATCTGTTACCGATGACAAATAAAGTGTTAGTGTACAGCTTCCAGTGACACCCCCTGCCTAGACTCTCTGACCTCATAAAACGGAGAGGGTGGGATTCGAACCCACGGAACCTTGCGGTTCACTCGATTTCAAGTCGAGCGCATTCGACCACTCTGCCACCTCTCCAAGAAATGACTAATTTATATCATATCAACAGAAATAGTTATTGGCACTAACTCGAAACAGTTTGGGGTAGAGTTTGCTGTTTTTGGTAGAAGATTTGCTCGGAGACTATTTGATAATCCGATCCAACCCAGGCTAGAGATATTTGAGAAACTAGACCGTCTTCCAAAGAGATGAGGGAAAAATTACGCAACCGATCGCCTTCTTTCTCAATAATCCGAGGTACGCTAGCACAATTGAAATATACAGTGCTGTCTGGGTTATTGATAACAGCGGTACGCAATCGCGATCTAGTGTGACGCAAGCGGTGATGCATGTGACCGAATGTTACGAGGGGAATTTTTTTTCCTAAGTTACGTACTTCAGCGATCGCGTCAGTCAAATCTCGATCGCCGCAATCTCCTCCCCTTGGTTCCCAATCTTTGCCACAGATATCTTCCGGTCGATCGCCTAACCCATAGGGCCCATTATGAGCCAAAAATATTAAAGTATCGTGCTTGGTTTCCTTAGCTGCACCAATAATACGATCTGTAGATTCAGCGAAATTGTTGACACCGAAGCGATCGAGGTAAAAATCTTTGTTTTTCCAGCTAGAACCACCCCAACTAAAAGGGCGACTCCCAACTACAGATAAATTTAAGAGAGGAAAATCTAACTTTCCATAGCCGACGTGAGCTTTTCCTAATACATCTAGCTGTTTTCCGACTCGATCTTCGTATCTGCGATCGTAGGGACATCTTTTTCTACCCCATTCCGAAGCTGTATACCAAGCATCGTGGTTGCCCATCACTGCTGCAAAAGGAAGATCGATCGAGGCAATTTTTTCTACTACTTCAACAGATTCGTTGCCAAAATCTCCAACAAACAATACTAAATCCACCCCTAAATGTTTGAGGGCTATGTTATCTTCCAGTTCCCATTGGTCGTGTACGTCCCCGATCGAGGCGATTTGAATTAGATTTTTGCGATTATTAATCATTTGCGATCCCGACGCGCTCTTTTCTAGGATAATCGCAATCGGGATCGTTATCTGACAACCATAGAAAAGCTAGATGGCGGTGCCAAAAATCCCAGTCCGCCTCGGTGAGAAGGGTAAAGAGGTCGATCGTCGAAACAATTGAATTTTTCACTAGCTTGCCAATTTTATCTCGCTTTGCTGGAAGTCAAAAGTCGGCGCGGGTTTAAAACCACTAAGCTTGTGAAGCCCAACTAGTAATAAAAGCGCCGTCGGATTGCCGACTTAGGGCGTTTTGAATCTTCGCACCGCGAAGCAGATCTCTGCGCTCTCGCACTTATTACTTTTGACTTTTTACTTTTCAAAGACCTCGGCTTTAGCCATGGGATTCCCCTATTGCCTATTTCCTTTTAAACAGACATTTTTAGCTTGATTTGTTAGCATTAAAATTTATTTGCGAATTCGATGCCAACGACCTGCTTGTTGTCTCAAAATACCATTTTTTCGGTTTAATTGTTGAGTATTATTTTTACCAATTCAATGTTTTGTTTCAAGCTATACAATTCTTTCGCAACTAACCAAGCTATCATTATAGTAGACAATACCTCTATTGTTTATTTGTGTGTCAATAATTATAGATTTTATAAATAGTTATATACACTTCAATTTTATTGCATTATCTATTAAAAAAAAAAAATAGTTACACAAATTAAATATGACAATTAGTCAAACATAGTTATCTGCATTTTGCTAACAAAAAAATAAAGATTAAATAGATTAATTTAAATTGAATTATCATATTCACATAGATCGTCTTCATTATTTGGTAGAAGCGTTGGGAGTTAAAACTTAGTCAAAATAACTGGAGTGTAGAACAAAATTTACAGATAATTTTTTGAATTATTCGCGCAATTTTATCAAGGAGAACGGGATGTTCGAGCGTTTACTGCCACCACTTAATGACCATAATTTGCCCTATCCTGATACTATTCATCCGATCGTAGTTCATTTTGTCATCGCTATGGTCTTATTTGCCTTTTTTTGCGATGTCATCGGCTATTTTACTCGTAATTACAAACTGTATGAGGTGAGTTGGTGGAATATGTTTGTTGCCACCATTTCTATTTTCATTGCCATTATCTTCGGGCAAATAGAAGCAGGTTTAGCCCTTGCTTATGATGCTGTCGAACCAGTATTACATCTACACACCTTAATTGGTTGGTCCTTATCTGGGATTATTGCGACCCTTACAGCTTGGCGTTACGTGATTCGATCGCAAGACCCTAAAAAAATACCTCTTGCTTATTTAGGAATTGGAGCGCTTTTAACCTGTTTAGTATTTTTCCAAGTCTATCTAGGGGATGAATTAGTATGGGTCTATGGGCTACATACAGTCGAAATCGTCGAAGCAGCTAAGGAGGGACTTTTGTAATGTACTCTGAAGCGATTAACCACTTAGATTTGGGTGCTAACGGACTTCCATATCCAATCCCAATTCATCCCAACTTAGTGCATTTAACTCTGGGGCTATTTATCATTGGTATCGCTTTCGATGTAGTCGGGTTTTTGTTTCCGTTTGGCAAACCAGTTTTTAAATATTTGTCAATTCCTGCCACTCGTTCTAACTTCTTTGATGTGGGTTGGTACAACATGCTAGCTTCTGCTATTATCACCTTCTTTACAGTGACAGCAGGTTTTTATGAAATTATGCTGGTAAATTCCCCACCAGAAATAGAGAGTGCTTGGGGCTTGGGTGCAATGGAAACAATGCTTTGGCACGGTGTAGGGGGAGTTTTACTTTTGACACTAATAATAGCTATGACTGTTTGGCGAGGTTTCGATCGCTATATCTGGCGCAACGATACCAGTTGCCAAGTAAGGCTGGGTTATTTATTAGCTGGATTCGCAATTATGTTTTTAATGTACGTACACGGTACTTTAGGAGCGCAACTAGCTGCTGACTTTGGCGTTCACAATACGGCTGGACATTTATTACGCATGGGAGAAAATCCCAATACTTTACTGAGATGAGGTGCGGAAATGAAACTCAAAACGATCGCAATTTTAACGGCGATCGCACTAGGATTGACAGCAATAAGTATCTGGGTCGGGCAATTATCCTATTCCTGGCTGCCTCCTCAAGCCTCTGTCGAATCTAAGCTGGTAGATAACTTATTTAGTTTTTTAGTGGCTGCGGGAACATTTATCTTTCTGGGAGTCACGGGAACGATAGTTTATTCTATACTATTCCATCGTGCAGGAAGATACGATCTCAGCGACGGACCTCCCATTGAAGGCAATGTAACCTTAGAAGTCGTTTGGACGGCAATTCCTTTCTTGCTGGTATTGTGGATTGCAGTATATAGCTATCAAACCTATACAGAGATGTCCATTAGGGGACCGATGGAAATGGCCCACATGCTGCATATCTCAGAAGGGATTCCCCCTGCTTATGCCGAACCCATAGATGAAAGTGTCGAACCTACGACAAACATCGAAGTAGAAGCCAAACAATGGGCTTGGGTGTTTCGTTACCCAGAGCAAAATATTACCAGCACCGAACTACACTTACCAGTCGATCTCCGCACTCATTTGGTTTTGCGATCGCAGGAGGTAATTCACGGTTTCTATATTCCTGCTTTCAGAGTCAAGCAAGATATTATTCCGCAACAAAACATCGATTTTGAATTTACCCCTATTCGCACGGGTAAATATCGGCTGCGGGATTCTCAATATAGCGGTACCTATTTTGCTGCTATGCAAGCAGATGTGGTAGTAGAGTCGATCGAAGATTACCAAAAGTGGCTAGCTGAAGCAGCTAAAAACAGTCCTTCTCCCGCCCCCAATCAGGCTGCTAGTGAATATGCTCAGAGAAAAGAACAATCGGCTAAAGCAAGTTGGACAACAGTTGTCCCCGCTTCTTCACCAATGGTTAATTATCATCCGTGAGAAAGCAGAGGGGGAAGATTGAGAGATGGGGGAGTGTGGGAAGAGTGGGGAGATGGGGGAGATTGATTAATCGCAGTAATAATGACTTTCATAGTATACAAATAAATCCCTCTCCCCACACCTCCCACACCTCCCACACTCCCCACACTCCCCACACCCCCAACAGGGGAGAGGAAGAAAAATTTAACTGTTCTTGAAAATAGAGAAAAAGTGTAAGAACAAAAATACTATGACTCAAATTGCAGCAGAAAGCTCAAACACTGACCCGCATATCCACGAAAAACCTCTGAGTTGGCGACGATATTTTAGCTTTAGCACCGATCATAAAGTAATTGGCATCCAATATATAGTTACAGCCTTTTTCTTCTTCGTCGTCGCGGGCATTTTCGCCATGATTATGCGGGGAGAATTAATTACTCCCGAAACAGATTTAGTCGATCGCACGGTATATAATGCTCTGTTTACCATGCACGGCACGATTATGATTTTTGGCTGGATGTTTCCCGTCCTGGTTGGATTTTCCAATTATCTGGTTCCCCTGATGATTGGGGCGCGAGATATGGCTTTTCCTCGTCTCAACGCGGCAGCATTCTGGATGGTTCCCGTGTTCGGATTCCTGTTTATTCTCAGTTTTCTCGTACCTGGGGGTCCTGCGCAAGCGGGTTGGTGGTCTTATCCTCCCGTCAGCATTCAAAATCCGAGCGAACAATGGCTTAATGGGGAACTTCTTTGGTTGTTAGCAATAGTACTTTCTGGCATTTCCTCGATTATGGGGGCCGTTAACTTTGTAACTACAATCGTGATGATGCGTTGCCCTGGAATGAGCTGGTTTAAAATGCCTGCTTTTGTTTGGACGGTATTAGCAGCGCAAATTATTCAACTGTTCGGGCTGCCTGCTTTGACTGCTGCTTCAATCATGTTGCTGTGCGACCTAAGTTTCGGTACTACCTTTTTTGATTCTGCTGCCGGAGGGGATCCAGTTTTATTTCAACACCTGTTCTGGTTTTATTCCCATCCTGCGGTTTATGTGATGATTTTGCCAGTATTTGGCGTTTTCTCGGAAGTTTTCCCCGTCTATTCTCGTAAGCCCCTATTTGGCTACAGAGTAGTGGTTGTTTCTTCCTTCATTATTGTGGCATTGAGCGCAGTTGTCTGGGTACATCACATGTTTGCCAGCGGTACCCCTGGTTGGATGCGGATCTTGTTTATGTTTTCCACCATGCTAATTTCAGTGCCGACAGGAATTAAAGTTTTTGCTTGGGTAGCTACAATTTGGGGCGGTAAACTTCGTCTCAATACGGCGATGCTGTTTGCTTTGGGGGGTCTAATTAATTTTGTCTTTTCTGGCATTACGGGAATTATGCTCTCCTCTGTTCCCGTAGACATTCACGTTAACAATACCTATTTTGTAGTGGGACACTTTCACTACGTCATCTACGGCGCGATCGTCTTCGGATTATATGCTGCCATCTATCATTGGTTTCCCAAAATGACTGGGAGAATGTACTACGAAAGTCTAGGTCAGTTGCACTTTTGGTTGACCTTTCTCGGTACTACCCTCAATTTTGTTCCCATGCACCCTTTAGGCTTGATGGGAATGCCCAGACGGGTTGCTTCTTACGATCCTGAATTTGCTTTTTGGAATGTGGTGGCTAGTATTGGGGCATTTTTGCTGGGTATGTCTACTATACCTTTTCTACTCAACATTATTGCTTCTTGGATTAATGGTAAAGAGGCCCCAGATAATCCCTGGCGGGCGATCGGTTTAGAATGGCTGGTATCTTCTCCTCCTGATGTAGAAAACTTTGAAGAAATTCCCATTGTTGTCTCCGAACCCTATGGTTATGGCAAACAAGAACCATTGACTGAAAATATGGGCGGGTAACGAATATATTTATATTAAGGACGCACCACGCAGGAATTCCTTAATATAAATAGAAATAATATTTTCATGGCTTGACTTTCCCACTAGGGTTAAGCATAAGGAATCCCAGATAAACAGCAGAACAGTCACAAGATTTTACCTATCAACAATTAACAAGTATGACTACTTTAGATGGCGCTATAGATAAAAATCAACTACATCAGTCTAGCCACGCAATAGCACACGAACATGACGAAGCGCGCAATAGTATGTTCGGCTTTGTCGTCTTTTTGCTTTCAGAAAGCATTGTGTTTCTCAGTTTTTTTGCTGGCTACATTCTTTATAAAACTACAAGCCCTAGCTGGCTTCCTCCTGGTGTAGAAGGGTTAGCAGTCAGAGAACCTGCTATTAATACCGTTGTTTTAGTTTCCAGTAGTTTTGTTATTTATATTGCCGAACGTTACCTACACAAAAACAATCTCTGGGGATTTCGCTTTTTTTGGCTAGCAACTATGGCAATGGGAAGCTTTTTCATTTACGGACAAGCAGTGGAATGGCAAAGCCTTAATTTTGGCTTTACCTCTGGTGTATTTGGAGGAACATTCTACCTACTAACTGGCTTTCACGGTTTGCACGTTATGACTGGCATTCTGCTTCAAGGAATTATGCTCATTCGTTCTTTTATTCCTGGTAATTACGAAAAAGGGCAATTTGGCGTTGAAGCAAGCTCGATATTTTGGCACTTTGTCGATGTGATTTGGATTATTTTATTTATTCTTATTTACGTCTGGCAATAATCAATTAACAATAAACTAAAAATGATTATCGACGATCGCTATTACGATGTAATTATTGTTGGCACTGGTGCGGGTGGAGGTACCCTAACTCGCAAACTAGCAGAGGCTGGCAAAAAAATCTTGGTCTTGGAACAGGGAGAGTTTACCGAAAAAGAAAGTTCGGAGTTAGTAGAAGTAGAGATTTTCAAAAAAGAAGATTATCACGCCCCAGAAACGTGGTATGACAGTGCAGGAGAGCCATTTAAGCCTCAAATGAGTTACTGCGTTGGTGGCAATACTAAAATTTATAGTGGGGTACTATTAAGACTGCGAGAACGAGATTTCGAGGAAGTGCAGCATCAAGATGGTATTTCTCCAGAATGGCCTTTAAAATATCAAGATTTTGAACCTTATTACACCGAAGCCGAAAAGTTATATCGCGCTTGCGGTAAAGCAGGTGACGACCCCACAGAACCACCAAGGAGTGAAGATTATCCTTTCCCACCAGTCGATCGCATCCCTCAAATAGAAGAAATCGGCGATCGCCTATCCAAATACGAACTACATCCAGCCTATTTACCTATTGGCATTGGCGATGAAGGACGCACCGATGCAGAAGATACGGGAGTCAGTCCCGCAATAAGGGCTGGTCTCGACGTTACTTTAAAAACATCGGCTAAAGTCGTAGCTTTACATACTAACCCTTCAGGAAGAGAAGTTAAAGCAGTTGAAGCCCAGATAAAAGGACAATCCTATCTATTTATGGGTCATATTGTCGTAGTTGCTTGTGGTGCGATTAATTCTGCTGCTTTATTATTGCGATCGGCTAATGAAAAACATCCCCAAGGACTTGCTAACAGTTCCGATCTAGTGGGACGGAATTTGATGAAACAACTGATGACGGTAATCCTGCAGCGATCTCCTCAGCCTAACTCTGGATTGTTTCAACGCACTATGTACGTCAATGATTTTTACTGGGGTGACAAAGATTTTCCCTATCCCATGGGACACGTCCAAGATTCGGGGGGAATTCTGCAAGACGTAATTTTTTCGGAGTCTCCTCCAATTTTATCTGTTGCTGCTAAACTAATGCCAGGATTTAGTTTGAAGCAGTTAGCTAAAAGTTCTCTAGGCTGGTGGTTGCAGACAGAGGATTTACCCGATCCTAATAATCGAGTTAGCTTAAGTGAAAACAAGCTACACTTAAATTACACTCCTAACAATTTAGAAGCACACGATCGCCTATTATATCGCTGGCAAGAAGTACTTAAAGCCACAGATAAAGAGTCTCTTGGCATCCATCCTTACGGAACCGTTCCCATTCAAGTTGTCGCACATCAATGCGGTACTTGTCGCTTTGGAGAAGACCCAAAATCTTCAGTATTAGACCTCAACTGTCGCACTCACGATGTCGATAATCTCTATATAGTCGATAGCAGTTTTTTTCCTTCTAGTGCTGCTGTAAGTCCTGCTTTAACAGTCATTGCTAACGCTTTGAGAGTAGCAGAGCATCTGATCGAACAGTTGAATTAGCCCCCTCTAATAGATCGCAGTAATTAAGTTGTATGTATCCTAGAAAATAGAAGGTAAATCAATTACCTGC
>JASJDA010000254.1 GCA_030065755.1 Prochloraceae cyanobacterium
CAATTCTTTTGTCTTCAATTTCGAGAAACCAAGTCAAACTTTATCGCGATTAATGCGTTACGAATACTACGGCTATCCTGCAGATTTCATCTTTAAATACCAGCAAGCTGTCAAAGAAACTACCGTTGAAGACGTGCAGCGAGTTGCTCAAAAATATTTACAGCCAGATAGAATTGTGACTTTAGTAGTTGGTAATAGCAATCAAATTCAACCACCTTTAAGCAATTTGGATGAAAATGTAAGAGCTGTTGATATTTCTATTCCCGAACCTCGCAGAAGTTAATAAAAAGGATGAGGGATGAAAGTCAAGGGATGAAAATTCATCCTTCATCCTTTCTAATTCATCAGAACTATCTATCGATGAACAAAAAAGGACTATTTGTAGGTCTATCAACTTTAGACTTTATCTATTTAACTGCTAATTTACCCGAAAAAAATCAGAAAATTGTCGCTCTAGACCAAACTATTGCTGCGGGAGGACCAGCTACAAATGCTGCAGTAACATTTAGTTATTTAGGAAATAGTGGCAGCATATTAGGTATTTTAGGAAGTCATCCTCTTACTAATTTGATTCGCTCGGATTTAGAAACTTATTCGATACAAATTCTAGACTTGGACGATCGACGAGTAGAATCTCCTCCCGTCGCTTCTATTTTTGTGACTAAATCTACAGGCGATCGATCTGTAATTGCTATTAATGCTGCTAAATTTCAAGCAAATACCGAACAATTACCAGCCAATCTTTTACAAGGAATTGAAATAGTATTAATTGACGGCCATCAAATGAAAATAAGTGAAGCGATCGCGTCTGAAGCTAAAGCTAAAAATATCCCTGTAGTAATTGACGGTGGTAGCTGGAAACCAGGTTTTGAAAACGTTTTACCTTACGTAGATTATGCAGTTTGTTCTGCAGACTTTTATCCTCCTCATTGTCGCGATCGAGAAGATGTTTTTAACTATTTAAAAAAGTTAGAAATTCCCCACATAGCAATTACTAACGGAGAAAAGCCAATTGAATATATCTCTGATGGTATCTACGGAAAACTAGAAGTTCCTAAAATTCAAAAAGTTGTCGATACTTTAGGGGCAGGGGATGTTTTTCACGGTACATTTTGTCACTATATCCTGCAACAAAACTTTAAGAATGCCCTAACAGCAGCAGCTAAAGTAGCCTCCCACTCCTGTAAATGTTTCGGGACTCGCCAATGGATGCGATCGAGCTTTAAAATGCCAGATGGAGAAAATATTTAAGGCGATAGGTGACAGTTTTGGGCATCAACCATTTTGAGAAGTTAGAAGAGATAAGCGCGATCGCTCGCTCGGTAGGTTGGGGTGCGGCTGATATACTGCAATCTTATTATCGCGGAGAAGCGCAAGGAAATCTCAAAGTAGATGAGAACAAAAAAGACGGACCCGTTACTAGTGCCGATTTAGCCACCAACCATCATATCTTAGAAAAACTCCAAGAAGCCCTAGGTACTGACGATTTTGGCTATCTCAGCGAAGAGACACACAAGGGAAATGAACCCACACCAGGAGAGTGGGTCTGGATCATAGATCCCCTCGACGGTACTAGAGATTTTATCGATAAAACTGGCGAATACGCCATTCACATCGCCCTAACACATAAAAATCGCCCAGTATTAGCCGTTGTAGTAGTACCGGAAACTGAAAAACTATACTTCGCCATAAAAGATAAGGGGACTTTTGTCGAGACTCGTGACGGGAATGTTTCCCCAATAAAGGTGTCCGAGAGAAACAAAATAGAAGAGTTATATTTTGTTGTCAGTCGTACCCACCGAGACGATCGCTTCAAAGAACTAATCGATCGACTCCCATTTAAAGATACAAATTATGTAGGTAGTGTGGGCTGTAAAATCTCTACTATCTTAGAAAAGCGATCGGACGTATATATCTCCCTCTCTGGTAAATCTGCACCCAAAGACTGGGATTTTGCCGCGCCAGAATTGATTCTAACTGAAGCAGGCGGTCAATTTACTCACTTTAATGGCAATCCTTTAACATATAATACAGGAGATGTCAAGCAATGGGGCGGAATAATGGCAAGCAACGGTCAGTGTCACGAAAGTCTCTGCGAAACAGCAACCGAGATTCTCAAAGAAATTGATGGTAATTGAAAGGGAACAGGGAACAGGGAAGAGGGAATAGGTAATAACAAACAGCAAACAGCAAACGATAAAAATTTATTTGAGAGAAACTAATGATTGTCACAACCACAGATACCATTCAAGGTGCTGTTATTGAAGAATATTTAGGAGTTGTAACTGCTGAGGTAGTCTTCGGTACCAATGTTTTGCGAGACTTTTTTGCAGGAATTCGAGATTTTATGGGGGGACGTACTGGAAGTTACGAACGGGTATTTGAAGAAGGACAACTCAATGCTATCAAAGAATTAGAAGAACGCGCCCAGCGCTTGGGTGCAGATGCGGTCATTGGTATTGAAATAGATACGGGTACTATTAATGTAGACCAGCAAGGAGTATTGTTTTTGATTACCGCGGTCGGTACAGCAGTAAAACTCCAGTAGTAATCTTTAGTCAAACAATATGCAGTTTAAATGCACATCAGCTTATGAGAATTGGTATGCTTTTAGTTAATTAAAAATATAGTCAAATATTATCCTCAATCGTAGGGATTAATTATTAACAGCCCCAAACTAGGAAAGGCTAGAGCATTTCGCTCAGTTTCAAAAAAATTCCTCCTAGTTGAGCAAATTTTTGCTTAAGTCTATCCTGAAAAATTTCGTCTTTTTCCAAAATTCTAATTAACTTGTGGAGCAAATCTCGACGATTGGTGACTCCAGAAAAGGTGTCAATGAGCTTAAATACATTGAAAATGTCTCGATCGCCTTGAATTTGCAGATTATAAACTTGTTGGTATTGATGAGCTTGAAAGAAATTGGTGTAAAGCCTATATTCAGCCAGGAAATTTCTAAATTCCGGATATTCAGTCAGTCTTTGACGAATTAGAACTGTAAAAATTGAAAATGACTCGACAGCCAAAAGATTGAGCGTATACTGAACTAAGGTCTCCACCACAGCCGTGGAAATGATTCCTAGGCTAGTTAAGATGGGATTGATACTAGCCAAAAGACCGAGGCAATTGAGAGACATATTAACTGCTATTTCCGCGACTAAAGTGTGACTGATTTGCCGAATTTGCCAGTTGTCTGAAGTTTCACTCAGGTATGATGGGGTCAATTTTTGATGAGTGAGATGAACTAACTTTTCCAAACTTGAAGCAATCACACCCGAGCCAAATAAGCCGTTTATTGTCCAGTGACTACAGGACTCACTGGCCATCTCAAAGGCTCTTTCCAGGGTCTCAAGGATTAGCTCAGTTTGTCTTTGCAGCTCTGACAAGCTGGTTATGGCACAGATGGGTTGGTCTAGCTCTTTTTTCAGCTCAAAGAGGTTTAAAAGCTTAAGAATGGTCTCTAAATTGCCAAAACCTTGAGAGGAAGGATTGGGGGTTGACATCCTCACCTGAGACAACACAGACAACGGCATAATAATTAATTAAGTAGGACGGATTCTAGTTCAGAAAGTGGAGCAAGGCGACTCATTGCTTTCTCGATATTGCCAGGTACGAGGCATTTGATGTTCATAAAAGATCCCGAATTGCATGGCTGCTTTTTTCTTTTATACTTCTTATGGTAAAGAGATTTTTTCACAATGTTTAGCTTGAGATTTTGGTGAAAATTAAACTTTACACGATTCCGACTGGTCTTGAAAGAAAATGTGATTAGGAGTAAGAATCAAAAAAAGCTGCGAGGAAATAAACGACTAACTGTACCCGCATTTCTCACAAATCGATCGTCGAACCTGATTTGAAGCGAGCGAACAAGGAATTTTGTGGAAAATCAGAGAAATTTTTGATTTTTCCGAACAATATTATTACTAAATAATAGTTATTCGCGGAGCTTTCGGCACTGCGTGGTAAAAATAGGAAAATAATACTAAAAAAAATAATGTTAACTCAATTTAAAATTCGCTATCCTCAAGGCAATTTAATTAGTGAATTAGTAGCGATCGATTGCGACACGTACATAATAAAAGCTAGCATTGTAGTGAACGGCATTACAATAGCCACTGGAATGGCCGGAGCCGAAACAATAGAAGTAGCAGAAGAGCGATCGAAAGAAAGAGCTAAAGCTCTTTTAGACCTCAATACTTCCACAAGTAATTTAGCCGAAACTAAAACAAAAAAAATGTCCGAACCTACTGAGCCAAAAATAAATTTAACAGAGCAGAAAATAAGCTCGAACAATTATTTAATAAAAAGCGAGAGTTGGAATTTTGTATTAGCAGAAGAAATGAAAAAAGATTATTTTGTAAAACTATTAGAATTTATTGAAAGAGAGGGCCAAGAAACTAAGATTTTTCCCCCCAAAGAAGAAATATTTACAGCTTTAGAAATAACCCCATTAGAGAAGATTAAAGTAGTAATTCTCGGTCAAGACCCTTACCATGGTGTAGGACAAGCACACGGTTTGAGCTTTTCTGTTAAAAAAGGAGTATCAATTCCACGTTCTTTAGAAAATATTTTTAAAGAATTAGCTAGCGATCTCAATATTAAGCCTCCAAATCACGGAAATCTCACTCACTGGGCTACTCAAGGAGTATTAATGTTAAATACAGTATTAACTGTTCGCGCTCATAAAGCTAACTCTCACAAAAACAAAGGTTGGGAAATATTTACCGATCGCGTCATAGAAATTGTCAACGAACAAACATCTCATGTCGTATTTGTCTTGTGGGGAAAAGAAGCACAGAAAAAAATCAAATTAATCGACGACAAACATACAATAATTAAAAGTCCTCACCCTTCACCATTTTCGGCAAAATACGGGTTCTTTGGTTCTCGTCCTTTTTCCAAGATCAATTCAGCACTCCAACAAGCAAAACAAGAACCGATCGACTGGACTCTACCCGCATAGTATAGGGGAGTGTTTGGCTGTGTGCTGTTTGTTACTCTCCCCATCTCCCCACACCCCCCACACTTCTTCATCCTCCTCACCTTCCCCACCTTCCCTGTGCTGCATCACGAGATGAGTTGTTGATGCGTATAAAACCCAATTTTCCTTTAATTCTGACTAAGCCTAACCCTTCCGTAATAGGACCAGCATAGTCAAATTGAGGCATGAGGACAAAACGACCCTGCTTGTTAATGTAACCGTATTTTTTGCCTAGTTTGACCGCAGCTACTCCACCAGAGAAGTCTTGAGCGACATAAAACCGAGGCTCGATCGCCCAGCTACCTTTGCGATCGATATAACCGTATTTTCTATCTACTCTCACCCGCGCCAATCCTTCAGAAAAATCCCAAGCAATGTCAAATGATGGTTCAATTACTAACTTACCTTGCTTGTCAATAAAACCGTATTGTTTGCCTATTTTTACTCGTGCTATCCCGCGCTCGAAACCCCAAGCTTCATCAAATAATGGTTCAATTACTAACTTACCAGTTCGATCGATAAAGCCCATTTTACCAGAGTCATTATCAATTTTAACCGCAGCTAATTCTTCAGAAAAACTTTTCACGTGTCGCACTTGTAACTCTATAACACGAGTGCCAGTTTTATCGATAAAACCTCTATTTTCTCCGATTCTATAGGCAGCTAATCCCTCAGAAAAAGAACCTACATCGTCAAATTGAGGTTCGACGATAATTTTGCCAGTTTTATCGATAAAACCCCATTTTTCGTCTATATATACTGCGGCTAATCCTTCAGAAAAAGCTTGAAACTCGTCAAATAATGGTTTAATTATTTGTTTGCCAGTTTTATCTATAAAACCCCATTTATTCTTGACCAGCGCTCCTGCTAATCCTTCAGAAAAATTATCTGCATATTCAAATTGAGGAGCGATCGTTAGTTTTCCTCTAGTATTAATGTAACCAACTTTGCTGTTAAAGTTAATTTTTACCCGCGCTAATCCTTGGGAAAAATAATCAGCAATAGCAAATTGAGGTCTAATGACGAAGTCAGCAGTAGAATGGGTAGGGTATTTCGAAGCATTTAATATAGTTTGAGGGATGGGAATATGAGAAAAAGAGCCATCTAGGACGATCGTGACAGGTATGAAAATAGAAGGTAATAAGACACAAAATTTTAAGCTTAATTTAATATTTTTTATATTACAGAACATTGAGAAATCCTAATTTTTTCTTGTAAAGAGAAATGTGCTTGAGTAGAAAATTTGTCGCGCCGCGTAGCAGATTTCTGCGAGATAGCTTTCAACTTATTCTTATTAAAGATTCAAATTCCAGCCAAGTGCTTATTTTTTCCGATCTATTTTCAATTTCATTTTAAAGATGTCTAGCTTATGAGATCTGCAAAAGCAAAAAAAAGAGCCATTAGACGATCGCCGTAGCTGTAGAATTGTTGGTAAACTCCTAAAATTGTTGTAAAAAATTGACATTGCCTCACAAAAGCAGATTAACTTCTGAGAATATATATATCAGCTCAAAACTAAAGATTTTGCCGTTTGCAGGCGAAAAAAAACACAAGCTAGCATTTTTTCTTTTAAGTAAATTTTTGAAATTATATGCAAGCTTAGTTTGACAAGTACTAACAACATTCTGTAACTCGATTGCGTATGAATTTAGCAACAAAATGGTTAACAATAACACAAAAAATACGTAGTCTTTTATAAGTTAGTAAAAAATTTATTCATCTTTAATTTTTGTGAGGAATCTGTCTGGATGATTAATAGTTTGGCTCAAAAAAAAACTGAGAAAACTCCTTATATTCCCCAGAACCACCGACGCATTCTGGCAATATTTCCCAAGTACAGTCGTTCCTTTGGCACTTTTCATCACGCATACCCCCTAATGGGGAATAAAGTCAAAGCTTTAATGCCACCTCAAGGAATTTTAGTCGCAATTGCCTATTATCCCCAAGAATGGGAAATTCGCTTTATTGACGAGAATCTATCCCCAGTGACAAAAAGTGATTACCAGTGGGCAGATGTCGTCGTTATCAGTGGAATGCACATTCAGCGCCACCAAATTAATGAAATTAATCAAATTGCCCATCAAGAAGGAAAAATCACAGTTCTCGGAGGCCCTTCCGTATCTGCTTGTCCCGAATATTACCCCGATATTGACATATTACATATAGGTGAATTGGGAGATGGAACAGATCTGACGATCGAGTATTTAGATCGTCATATTGAGCGTCCTAAGCAACAAATTCGCTTTGAAACTACCGATCGCTTACCCATCAATGAGTTTCCTATTCCCGCTTATCACTTAGCCAATCTCGACGGATATTTGAATTGTAACATTCAGTTTTCTAGTGGTTGTCCTTATAATTGTGAATTTTGCGATATTCCCGTACTATACGGTCGCAATCCTCGCTTCAAAGCACCAGAAAAGGTTATAGCAGAACTCGATGCTATTTTCGCGTCGGGGAGCCCAGACGTAATTTATTTCGTCGATGATAATTTTGCAGGAAATCGCCGTGCTTTGGCTCAATTGCTCCCTTACTTGATTGACTGGCAAAAACGCAATGGTTATCCTACAAAATTTGCCTGTGAAGCAACACTAAATCTAGCCCAGAGTCCCAAACTGCTAGAAATGATGCGCCAAGCTAATTTTACTGCAGTATTTTGTGGCATTGAAACCCCCGAACCAGAAGCCCTTCAATCTATTTCCAAACAACATAACCTCAGTATGCCAATTCTAGAAGCGATTAAAATTTTTAATAGCTATGGCTTGGAAGTAGTTTCGGGAATCATCATGGGACTCGATACAGATACACCTCAAACAGCCGATCGAATTCTAGAATTTATTCGCACCTCTCAAATTCCTCTTCTAACTATTAATCTCCTCTATGCTTTACCAAAAACTCGATTGTGGCGGAGGTTAGAAAAAGAGGAAAGACTGGTATTTGACGAAACCAGAGAATCAAACGTTAAGTTTTTGATGCCTTACGAACAAGTAGTTCAAATGTGGCGACACTGCATTTCAACCGCTTACGAACCAGAGTTTTTGTACGAGCGATTTATCTACAATTTCGAGCATACATATCCCAACAGAATCAAAGTTCCTAATAGTTCAGCACGTACTAATTGGTCAAAAATTCGCAAAGGCTTAACGATCGTAGGGAATATTCTGCTGCGAGTCGGTCTTTTTGGCAGGTATCGCAAAACTTTCTGGAAACTGATTCTCTCTAAACTAAAAACAGGAGATATTGAAAATTTAGTAAGTATTAGCGTACTCGGTCATCATTTGATTGAATTTGCGGTTGAATGTAGTAAAGGTGAAGAGTCTGCTTCTTTTTACTCTCAGAAGTTACGCACTGATAAACCGTCAGCACCCCCCACTAAAGTGACGGGGCTTCGTGCCTCGAAACAATAGTTAGTTGACCAGCCTAAGTCACAAATTGACTACGTTATGAAAACTACACAAAGCGAGATTGTCGATCGCCAAAAACTCATTTTACCTACCCTCGGCTGCGGAACCTGGGCTTGGGGGAACAGACTGCTTTGGGGATACAACGAAAATATGGACGACGAGTTACAAGCCGTCTTTAACCTTTGTGTCAAAAATGGCGTGACCTTATTTGACACTGCTGATTCTTACGGAACCGGAAAATTAAATGGACGAAGTGAGACTCTTCTAGGACAATTCTCCAGAGAATATAGTGGTGAAAATAAAGATAATATTTGTATTGCCACTAAACTCGCTGCTTATCCCTGGAGATTGACCCGCAATTCGATGGTAAAAGCTTGCCAGTCATCTGCCAAAAGACTGGGAAGAAACGTAGATTTAGTGCAAATGCATTGGTCTACGGGTAATTATGCCCCTTGGCAAGAGGGAATCCTTTTAGACGGGCTTGCAGACATTTACGATCGAGGACTTGTCAAAGGAGTGGGCTTGTCAAATTTCGGACCTAAAAGCCTCAAACGAGTCCATAAAAAATTCTCCTCGCGCGGAGTTCCTATTGCGACACTGCAAGTTCAATATTCCCTACTTTCTACATATCCAGTAACCGAACTAGGAGTTAAAGAAGTCTGCGACGAACTCGGAATCAAATTAATTGCTTACAGTCCTCTTGGGTTAGGACTGCTAACTGGTAAATATTCCGATAAAAGTTCTTTACCCAAAGGACTCCGAGGTTTCTTGTTCGGGCAATTACTTCCAGGAATTCGTCCTCTTTTAGATTGTTTAAAAGAGGTAGCATCTTCGAGAAATAAAACCATGTCCCAAGTAGCAATTAACTGGTGCATCTGTAAAGGAACTATCCCCATACCTGGAGCAAAAAACCTCAAACAAGCTGAGGACAATATCGGTGCTAAGGGATGGCAATTGAGTGATGGAGAAATTGCCGAACTAGATAATGCTGCTGCCAATAGCAATAAAAAAATGGTACAAAATATCTTTCAAACTAGGTGATTTTGCCAATCTCGGTTTTTTTGATACCAAAGCTGCACGAACTTATTCTCGATCGCTTTTGAGAGAGTAAACACCCTACCTTGAGGATGTCTTGGAAATTGTGAGGGACGTTTTGGCAAAAGTACAGTATGAGTTTTTTTATGAGGTTTTTTATGAGGTTCGTGTATTTGACGATCGAGAAAAAATGCTAGGGTTTTAATAGTTAGAAAAAAACAAATAGGCATCAAATTAACTATAAGCAAAATAAAAAATATGCCGAGCAATTCTCATTTACCAGAGAATTACACTACACGATCTAACTTTAAACTTTAGTAGTTGATTTTGCCATGCAAAATCAGGAGAATCAAATGAAACTGACTGCTAAATTAACTACAGGTTGGGACTGTGAAAACCTAACCGGATTAACTGCTACGGAACTACACGAAGCAGCTTTGTCGGAGGGAAATTATGTTGAATATCTCTCTAGTCAATTAAGTCAGAAGCAGGTCAGTGAGATTTTTCAACTAGAGCAACTTTTTCGTAAAAATACTCAGGGATTTCAACCTATCAAAAAATTTGTGGGGGCTTTAAGTTCCTGCGAAAATATCGACAGCCTCTATTGTTACATTGATGCCTTTGCTTATAGTTTTCTCAAAGGGGCGAAGAATTTTGATTGCCTGTTACCATTTGAGATCGAACACAACAACGAATTTATCAAAACATACCAACAGTGGTCGAAAATAATCGAAAAGTTAGAGAATTTTGAACGTTTTGGCGAAAATATACCTCAAAAACTAGCAAAACAATATTTAGCTCTAAGAAAGATAATTTCTAGACTCTCAGTCCAAGAAGAGCTAAGAACTCTAGCGACTTTACTGGTTAATGGACCCTCAAGTTTAGAGCAAGTCTCTAAGGATCTTGACCTGAACTACACTCTTGGGCAAAGAACTGTTGGTATCTTTGAAAATATAAGTGTAGTCGAAAAAGTAGACTCACAAGATCTAACAATCTATCGTATCTCAACTGCAGCTTTGCCAGTTGTTATTTTTGGCCTTCGAGAAACCATTGGTTTGGATTTGCTCAGCAATTTAGATATATATGATAACTAATAGAGGAAAAATTAGTGGAGTATATAATCACTAAACTATCTAACCCAAATGTGCTAATTTATCTGGGGATAGTTATTGGCACTCAAGTTATCTATGGACTATGGCGTTATCTAAAGCGCAGAAGTATTAGGAAGCGGCGTAAGGATCGAGGATTAACAGATCGAATTTTAATCAATAATGCTGAAAAACTGGCATCTCGACGACTTGACGCGCTAGTTCAAAGTGGACTTTTGTTAGCGTCGATTTTAATTGTGCCTTTTATTTTGGTCGGGATAAATAAAGATAGTCGAAGTGCTTTAACGATCGCCTTTGTTGTCTTATTAGGTCTGATTTTCTTTAATGCCACAAATGTAGTTCAAGGTTTTCTGGGCGGTTTAGCATTTAAAACTATTGCTGCTTTTAAACAACCTTTTCAAATTGGCGATCGAGTTACCCTCAAAGGCATTAGCGGCAAAGTAATTAGCTTCGATACTTTTTTTGTAGTCTTAAAAACTCTTAATGACGACCAAATTAGTATTCCTACTCATACTCTTTGGAATGAGGTTTTAACTTCTGCCAATGGGGGCGATCGCTCTTCTTTATGCGTGATGAATTTTTATTTAGCCTCGTTTATTAGTGCCTCACAAAGACAAGCAGCCGAAGATGCCATTTGGAACGCCATACAATCATCGGTATATTACGAACCTTCTAAGCCAATGCAGATCTATGTTGCTCAAACACCAGAAGCGATTCAGTTAACGGCAAAGGCTTATGTGGCTTCTACTTATAATGAACCTCTATTTACTAGTGACGTTACTGAAGCATTTTTAAATTTTGTTTCTCAAAAAGAAATTCCCTTAGCACCAAGTAGTTGGAAAATTGACAATCCGCGATCGTTCTTCTCAGATAGAAACGGGACAGGTCGAAAAAAAACCGAGACGGAAGTTTAAAATCTAAGTTTTAGAGACTGTTTGTAAAAATAATCTAAAAGTAATAAACTCCCATACTTTTTCTCACTTTTTCTCACTTACAAATTTACCCCAAAAATCAATAATTAAGGAACAGCAAAATATTGTAACGCTTAATGGAGACTCAAAAAGTTTCTTAATATTTATCTTGCAAACAGTTTTTTATCGTGGGGTCTAAAGGAAAATGAGTCAGACAAGCAACCAGGAAAAGAGCAAATTTTTTGATACTTTCATATCATACGGGCGCGCTGACAGTAAAGCTTTAGCAGCAAAACTTAATGACAGGTTAATTGCACGAGGCTATGAAGTCTGGTTCGACCAAGATGACATTCCCCCTGCGGTAGACTGGCAGAATCAAATTGATGATGGTATAGAGAAAAGCCATAATTTTATTTTTATAATCGCACCCCATTCAGTTAAATCCGAATATTGTCACAAGGAAATAGAATTAGCTGTTAAATATAATAAACGTATTATTCCTTTGCTTCACGTCGATTCTGACGATTATTGGGAGCAAATGCCAGAGGGGATTAGAACAATTATAAAAAAAACCAACTGGATATTTTTTGTAGAAGAAAATAATAATTTTGAAGAGTCTTTGACTAAGTTAATAGAAACGATCGAACTAGAAAATGATTACGTTCAAAAGCATACTGAGTTATTAGTTAAAGGTCTAGAGTGGACGAAGAATAATAAACAAACAAATTATCTATTACTTGGAGAAGAAAGAAACTTAGCTAATGAATGGTTGAAAAGGAGATTTAGCGATTCTCAAGCTCCTTGTTTGCCTACAGATTGGCATGGTGAATATATTTGCGAAAGTAATAAAAATGCCAATAATTTGATGACCCAGGTGTTTTTAGCTGCCTCGGAAAAAGACAAAGATATCAAAGCAAAAATAGGCAAAACCTTGATGAAAGAGGGGATGACTATTTGGACTGACAAGGCAGATATTAAAACAGGAGTTGAATTTCAGTGGGAAATAAATCGAGGAATTGAAGGAGCAGATAATTTTGTTTATTTAATTTCTCCAGATGCTCT
>JASJDA010000255.1 GCA_030065755.1 Prochloraceae cyanobacterium
CGACGGCAGTATCAAGGGGATCAGCTATCAACTAGATGAAATACATTACCCAGGTTATAAACTGGGTAGGGCTTACAGCTTTTTTGGTTTAACCAAATACCGCCAAATTAGCTATTCATTTGATCTACACTCCCAAACCCGCGAAATAGAAGCTCTAAAGATTAACACTCGTTCAATCCTAAATAAGCTAGCCAATGAGTCCTCTACCTCGTCATTGTCGCTAAAAACGGGGACAGAAGGAACGACGAGACCGCAACGTCAATTAGAATTAACTCACCACAGTTCAAGCAATAAACCCGAAGAACCGTACTCAACAAAAGAAATCCTATCCTTACCAGACAGTACAGTTTTAACCCCAGCAGCAGTTATACCAACTCCTTTACCTTTTATTCCTGAAAAGAAAAATTCCAAGAAATCGAAAAAGCTACTGCTAGAACTAATTAAACTCTACGGAGTTCAATATCTCACTGGAATTGAGCCATTGGATGGTGCTGAGCTAATTGAGATACTTGCTGAGATTAACTCTGAGCGAGACTCTGTTACAAATACTCAGAAAACCAACGATTGCAACCCAATTACAAATATTTCCTCAACCGACCCACAAGACACTCAGAACAATGAGAGCTTAACGACTGAATTAACCCCAGAGCTTGATAAAGTTGCGATCGCGATCTCGAAAATTTTGTCAGAATGTGGCAAGCACGGAACCAAGCGCAGCGAAGACAATTATTCCCTAACTAGCCACAAAAACCATTGCCAAATTAACTGGAACCCTATGACGAAACGATTAATTCTCACTGATACCCAGCAAGATCGACAATTGCTTGAAGTAATTGGAGAAAAGGTTATTTACTTCTCGAACGTCGAAAGCGAGCGAATATTCTGTCGGGATGTGGCTCAAACTCTGAAAAACTATTTAGAAGAATACTTAACCAAAGGAAAAGTCGTTGATTGCGAGCCTGAATTGGAGCTGTAAGGGAATTGGACTATGATTCATTGCGAGGACAATGAGCTGAGAATTTTTTTAACTAACTCCACAGCATCTTTTGGGTTGGTGGCAAGATAAACATTTTCTGGAGATAAGCTAGTAAAAAAGCTTTGAGTTTCTCGATTATCTGTTAATAACACTACTTTTTTGCCATTTTTGAGCCCTAGGGCTATTTCAGAAGCGGTACCAATACCGGTGCCGCAGGCTATTATGGCATCAGAAGAAAGGACGTTGATATTGTTGCGAGCGTTACCCATATCAGTAATTATGGCCAGATCTACAGCTTCACAGAGGGAGCGAGTATTATTGCTTGGTAAAATCCCGATCGTCAGACCCCCAGCGTCTTTAGCACCAATGCTAGCAGCTTCCATAACTCCAGCTTTTCTACCCCCTGTAAGCAGCACCCATCCTTGTCTAGCAATGAGTTGACCAAGCTGATAAGCACGGTAAAGATCGCTCTTTGTAGAGCCTTCTCCTGGTCCCATTACTCCAATAACAACTTTTCTGTTCGTCACTTTTTGCTTAGAACATTAGTATTAATAAATTCAGCTGAGAAATCGCTGGCCTCAAGCGCTTTATAAGATAACTATACTATAACCACCGAGCTAATATAGCAATCCGATTTGATTCGTAAACAGCGAAGGAACCACGTTACAGTTTAATGCCACAAGTAACCGTATTTTTGAGATTCTCAGTCAGGAAACTAAAAAACTGAGATAATACTCAAATAAATTTAAACTTCTGGGAAAAGAAGTGAAAAAAAGGGGTGCGCTCGATGAGAATTGTCTCAAAAAGCTTTATCTTATCTGCCAGTATCTTACTTGTTTTATCTACAAGTTTCATTGCTTATGGACAAGAAATTTATCGCAATTGGCTCGCACTGAGTGTGAGTGAAGCCGATCTAAAATCCTATCCCCCCACAAAAGTACCAGAGGCTGTTGCTGCATCAGTAGAGTCTATCTTAGATATTAGAGCCCCAGGAAGAGGTGTGTTAAGCCCAGATGGGTCAAAATTATTTTTTAATTGGAATATAACTGGTGTATCTCAAGTGTGGCGAATCAATGGCCCATTAACTTTTCCGGTACAAATGACAGGAGGAGGAGATCGTACCAAAGTAGTTGGGATTAGTCCGAAAAATGATTTTATTGTGATTTCGCGAGATCGATTAGGACTGGAAACACCTGGTTTATATCTTCAGTCTACTCAAGGCGGTCCTTTAAAAGTAATTCAACACAAGGACAAAATACAAACGTTTTTCCTGTATGTTAGCAATGACGGGAAAAGTGTCTATTATGCCGCTAATGATATTAAGTACGATTCTTATGCCAATTACCGTTACGATGTAGCAACTGGGAAAAAAGAATTGTTGTTCGACAGACCTGGAAGATGGTTTATTAGGGATAGCAGGGGAAATGGCCAATTTTTGGTAGTCAAACAAATCGGCAACTTTGCTTTTGAATATCACGAGTTTGATGAAAAGACGAAAAAATTCAAACCAATACTTGGAATAGGAGAAAACAAAGATTATCGGGCCAGATATGGAGCATCTTTGGGAGAACTACTAGTTTTAACCCCAGAATTGGGCGAATACGCTCGAATATATCGTTATATTAACGGAAAATTTACTCCAATTACTCCAGATTCACCTCAAGAAATAGAAAGTTTCCGTCTCGATCGCCAGCGGCGAAAAATAATTTACTCAATCAATAATAAGGGTTACGGGGAAATAAAAGCATTAGATGCCAGAAGTTATCGAGAGTTAAAATTACCATTATTTAAAGATGCGCTTCAAGTTTCTCTCAATTCTCTCAGCGATGACGGTCGCTATATGAGTATATCGGTAAATAATGGCAAAACCCCAACACAAAGATATTTATATGATTGGCAAACAGAGGATTTAAAACAATTAACTTTTCCCAGTACTCCAGAAATGAACGTTTCTGGCTTTGTGAGTCCAATTTTAGAATATTATCCAGCCAGAGATGGCACCCAAATACCGATGTTTGTCTGGCGAGCGAAAACATGTGTTGAACCAAGTCCTGTAATTGTGCAGTTTCACGGCGGACCAGAATCTCAATCTAAACCTGGTTTTAGTCTTTTAGCACAGTTATTTACTTCAAACGGGTTTCATTATGTTAAACCCAATGTTAGAGGTAGTGACGGTTATGGAAAAACATGGGTCAATGCGGATAATGGTGCGAAAAGATTAGACGTAATTACTGACATACCCGATGCTGCTATTTATATCCGCAAAGCTTGGCAAAAAAACGGTCAAGTACCGAAAATAGGCGTTATGGGAGGAAGTTATGGCGGTTATGCAACCTTGATGGCTATGAGCAAATTTGCCGGTAGTTATGATGCTGGGGTTTCTGCAGTGGGAATGAGTAATTTAATTACTTTTTTGCAAAATACTGCTTCTTATCGACGTCCAGTGCGGATTTTAGAATACGGAGATCCAGAGCGCGATCGTCTTGTCTTAGAAAAACTTTCGCCGATTAACTATATCGATCGTATTAAAGATCCTATCTTAATTATTCAAGGTGAAGGGCGATCCTCGCGTACCAGTCACAGAAGCTATTCAGATCCAAAAAGCCCTAGAAGCAAAAAAGATATCATCTCAGTTAATTATATTCCCCGATGAAGGTCATGGCGCATACTCTCGCCCCAATCAAGTTCTACAGATAGGCAATACCCTCGAATTTTTATTGAAGCATTTGAAATAGCTTCCGTTTTTTAGATCGTGTTCATGGAGATCATCTTGGCGAGCGCCATATACCTAGAGTTGATCAGGAGATACTGGTGTTACTGCTGAGCAGCAAACTGTAGTACGAGACCTATATGGTGCTTCTTTAGTGGTTCTCAATATCGGAGATACTTTTACCACTGGGCCTACTGAAGCTGCTTACGTGGTCAATGTTCTTGTCAAGCCCAGATCTGTTATTGCTTCAGTAGCCATTGAAATGGCAACCAGAGGCGGTCAAGTTATTCAAAGCACCAGAACCGCTCGCTTTATTGAATTAACTAATATGCCTGTCCATGTTCCTTTAAGCGGACAGACTATGGAGTTTAACAGATTGGGACAATGCATTAGTGGCTGTTTATCTAAAAATTAGGGCGTGTCTGTGTATAGCTCAAAGCCAAATTAAACAATATAATAATATCTTATGTTGGCTAATAAATATCCAGACAATGCTTATTTGGCTTTCGATCTAGGAGCCTCCAGCAGTCGTGCCATACTGGGACTACTTAACGGCACTCGCCTCGAGACGGAAGAATTACATCGTTTCCCTACTCCCATTATCTCTGAAGGAGAGCAATTATACTGGGATTTGGAAACCTTGTGGCTCGAACTTCAAACTGGGCTTCAACGTGCCTTGAATGCCAATCCCCGTTTGTGTAGCCTCTCAGTTGATTCTTGGGGATTCGATTACGTTCCTATAAATAAGGAAGGCAACCCAATTCGCAATCCTTACTGCTATCGAAGTCCCAGAACAATGGGCATGATGGACAAGGTTCTACAGCAGGTAAGTGCTTCTGAACTGTATGAGGCTACTGGCATCCAGTTCTTAGAGACAAATACTCTAAGCCAGGTTCTAGCTGACTTGGAATTTGAGTCAGCTTTATATGAGCAAACGGCAAATCGAATCATGATTGCGGACTATTTTAACTATCGCTTCAGTGGACGAGCCGTAGCAGAAATTTCCCTAGCCAGTACCACCAGTTTAATCGATGTTCAAAGCCGCACTTGGGCATATCCCCTGATGCAACAAATTGGTATGAGCACAAATAGCTGGCCTGAAATAGTGCCTTCGGGAACTGTATTAGGTTCCTTAAAAACCAATCGAGAAGTATTAGTCATTGCTGGTTGCTCTCACGATACCGCTTGTGCCGTTGCTGCCGTACCTGTTGCTCCAAAGAGTGGAGCTTGGGCTTATTTGAGTTGTGGTACTTGGTCGTTGCTGGGAGTGGAACGGACTTCTCCGATTTTGACTGAAGTAGGGAGGCAACTGGAATTTACAAACGAAGTCGGTTTAGACGGTTCGGTTCGGTTTTTGACGAATTTGACGGGTTTATGGGTTCTCCAAGAATGCGAAAGAGAGTGGAAACAGTTAGGGCAATCTTATGATTACGACACAATCCTCACAGAAGCGGCGGCTGCCCCCGACCTTGGCATTTTGATTGATTTCGATGAGCCATGTTTCCGATTTCGAGGCAATATGCAGCAAAAGATTCTTAACTACTGCAGCTCCAAGGGCATGGCTGTACCAGAACATCGGGGAGAACTAGTGCGAGTAATTTTATCGAGTCTAGCATCAACCTACCAGAAAACTCTTCGTGCTTTGTCAAAGGTTATTGGAGAACAGATAGAGGTCTTATATATTGTGGGTGGAGGAGCCCGTAACACTTTGCGGGTGCCAGTGGATTGCTGATATCTGTGGCTGTCAAGTTGTCGCTGGTCCCCCAGAAGCAACAGCATTAGGAAATTTATTAATTCAAGCTCAAACTATGGGACATCTACCGAAGGGGGTAACAATTCGAGAAATTGTCCGCAACAGCAGCAGCAAAAAAGTTTATCAGAGTAGAAATTGGCCACACTAGAATAAAACTTGCATGAGTGAATACCAGTACTATGAATTTCAAGCTCTCGACCGCCGACTAAGTAGAGAGGAAATGGCAGAAATTGACAAACTTTCCAGTCGCGTTCAATTAACACCAACTGCTGCAATTTTCACCTACCATTTTGGTGACTTTCGAGGAAATCCAAAAGAAGTATTAACGAAATACTTTGATGTAATGTTTTATATTGCTAACTGGGGGACTTGGCAACTTATGTTCAAATTTCCTAGAGCATTAGTAGCGAGGAAGTGGTTTGAACCTTATGAACTAGAAGATATTATCACTATTACACAAAATAATAAATATATCATTATTGATATTGAAATTTTTGAAGAAAACGGACTAGTTGGTTGGGTAGAAGGAGAAGGATGGCTTCCAAGATTATTGCCACTTCGAGAAGAACTTTTAGTTGGAGATTTACGCTTACTATATTTGGTTTGGTTGCGAGTAGCCGATCTATTAAGCCCAGCCATAGCAGAAGAAGAAGCCCAAGAACCTCCTATTCCTCCTAATTTAAACCAACTTTCGGAGGCACAATTAGCATTTATCGAATTAGTAGAACTTGATTTGGATTTAGTAACAGCAGCAGCTCAAGCCAGTTCTATTTATCATCCTCCTAGTGAATTGCCTTTGTCAAACTGGCTTAATGCTCTTTCGGAGGCGGAAAAAAATAAGTTTTTACTCAAGCTAATAAAACGAGAGCCTTATGTTGACTTACAATTAATTAATAGATTGAAAGAATTAGCATTAGATCCTCGAACAATCCCTACTCCTAAAGCGGGTTTTCGTAAATTTTCAGAACTACAAAAAAGTGCTGATGTTATTCAGGCTGAACGTCTTGAGCAGGAACGAATTTTAGCCAGAAAAAAAAGAATTCAAGAGTTAGAAGCACTAGCAAGCAAGGAAGACTATATCTGGAAAAGGATAATGGACTTAATTGCCAAAAAGCAAAGTAAACCTTACGATGAAGCCTTGGATGGGGACAACCGCGCTAAAGCGCTCTCTGTATAAGCTTCATAGCTCTCAAACCTTTTTGATAAAATGGCAACTTATTGGGAGCTGTTCTCATTAATTTCTCGACCAATTCCCAGCACATATCCATACCCATGCACCAGGTTGAACCGTATAATCCCGTCCAAAAATAGCTATGTCTATGATATTTTGCCTTTTGATCTTTAAGTCTGCTAATATATTCTTGGCAACCAGTTAAACGGATTTTTAATCCTTTCAAACAACTAGCGGTATAGGCGATCGCTACTAGTAAAATTAAATTAGTAAGGCGTTGTTCATTAGCCTTAGTTCCTTCTAAATTATAGCCCCCACTCTTACAATCCCTGAACATAGCTTCAATCCCCATACGTTGGGAATAAATTGTGATGACTTCGTCTTTATTTTCTAGATTAGTTATTAGGAACCAAGGTTCAGTTAATTGCTTCTTTTTTTTCTTTCTCTTCCAATAAATAACTACATTAAATCTATCTTTTGTGCTCTCTTCTGTTACAAGCGATCGCTTATGTATAATGCGGTCTCCTGGTTTTATGTTTAGGCTATCTAAAGATTGGTATTTTTGATATTTTGGTTTAATTTTTGTAGATTTATTTAATCTGAGAATGTAATAAACTTTCTTCTTATTTAACCAGACAGCTAATTCAGTACTTCTAAATTCTCTATCCCCAATAACCAATAGCTTGTACTTTTTTAGTAAACGCAGCACTGGTCTAAGCACTGCAGTTTGTTCGTAGAAATTAGTACTTCCTTGCTTGTTAAGTAACAACCAATATATCGGTAAGGCTCTATTCTTCCAAGCAATACTCACCATTAATATATTGTTCTTTTCCCACTGGGTTCTATCGATAATTATTGTCAAGCGCTCGCCAAGATTAAACTGAGTCTCAATTATTTTTTTTATTAAAGGTAGCCACAATAATGTTACACTAAGAACAGGGAGAATTAAAAATCTTCTTATCTTCTTCCTTCTACTGTCACATTTGATAGGAAAAGGGAGATTAGATGATAACTTTTCTATTTTAACATTCTTATGAAATTGCAGTGAACAGACTAAGAGTTGTAATATTAATAATTCTGAATCTTTTAGATAAGTTTTCAAATAATCAAGATATAATTCAGATAACATTTTTCTTCTAAACTGTCTCCTATTTGCGTGAGACAGTTATTTTTAATTATCCTCGATCGCTAGTTTCATATTTACACGAATAATTTAAGAATTATCATCAAAGCCGAAATTTTGCTGTTGAAAAATCTATCAGCTACGCTTATCTTTCTTTTGTGTGACTAATCTACCGCGCCGCTACGCGGATCCCTGCGGGATCGTCCTTTAGGACGTAGCGATCGAGGCGGTTGTCCCCATCCAAGGCCATTGAGATTAATCCTAATGAAGCAATTTATTACTACAATCGCGGCTGGGGTTATAAAAATTTAGGAGAAAAACAAAAAGCTAAAGAGTCTTGGTCTAAGGCAGCAGAACTTTATAAAAAACAAGGAAAAACTCGACAATATCAAAGGACGATAAATCAAATTAAGCAACTCGATTCTGATTAACCGCATCAAATCTGAATAGCGCCTACGAAAAATAAGCCTTCTGCTTCAACTCGCTCCAAGAAATGGGCTTGACTATAACTTCAGTTACTTTCTGTTTAAGACGATCTTGTATATCTTGTGGTAAAGAACGATCGACAAACGCAACGACATCTCCATCAAAGTCTAGAGACTCTATCAGGGGGATACAGGGAGACTGTTGATTATTAAGATCAAACAACAAGACATCAAAAAAGGATAGGGACTTTGGCATGGAGCGGGGAGTGGCAATCTTTATGTTCTCTGGTTTTAACTGAAGGTGAATTGCTAAATTGCTTGAATATAAAGAGGCGATCGTATTATCTTCTTTTTCGAGGATTATGCATATAGTGAGATCATTTTGGATAGTTATAACTTTTTCTACAATTTTTTCTTGTGTTATTTTTTCTTGAATCAGATCGGACAATAAGCTTAAAAGTTTGATTTGTTCTTGCAAAGAAATCAGAGTTACTCCCGATCTAAGCTTAAAAAGTAAGTCTTTTTCTGTTTCTAGATTTTTTATGCCAAGATAAATCAATAATCTTTCAACTGTCCATCCCTTTTCTGTGGCCAGAGCTGTTATTGTGCCAATAGGTATTCGTTCTGGATTTATGTTTCTTTGCGAACTAACCCAACCACTAACAGCTCCGTAAGTAACTCCCAGTTTTTTTCCTAATTGCTCCATTGATTGAAAGGACAATAGCTCTTCAATTAGGCTTTTAAATTTGTCGAGTGTTTGTTGGTCTGAATTGACTTTTATGCCAATGATTCTGGCTAATTCGTCGGTGGAGAGATTTGCTATCTCTGACAAACGAACAAAATTTGCTAACTCTAAAGTTGCTGGATCTGTTTTTCCCTGAAACCAACGAGTCAAAGTAGAAGAGTTAATCTCTAAATTTTTAGCTAATTTGGCTTTAACTCCACCAAAATTAGTTAAAAGTTCGCTAAGTAGAGCAATAAACCTTTCTTTTCTTTGTTTTGCTTCCATTCAGAGTCCAGCACTGAGCCAAAGATATTAATCGTAAAAATATAATTTTGACAAAAATATAATTTTGACAAAAATATATTTTGTACTCTAAAATATTGCTTGTAGCTAAAAAATGATACGTAAACAACGATGAAAGTAGCAAAAAATAAATCATCTATAAAAGGATGGAACATTAGGCTGAAAGTGACTGATGACGAAGAAAGAAAAATCAAGATGGAAGCACTGAAAAAAGGAATGGGAATATCCGAGTACATCAAGCAAGCAGCCATAGAGAGCTTGCCTGGAAATAAAATCTCAACTCAGGGAAAGTAAAGCTAACACCTCACAAAAGAGCACGGATTAGCACAGAAATTGACTTTAGTCAAAAAAAAACCGCCCTGCTGCTTTAGCAACAGAGGCCATTTTTAAACATCTTGTATCTTTTATAATGACACATACATCCCTTACAGATCAAAGGTTTAAAGAATACGATCGCACGCCCGATCTATTCTCTAACGCGATCCTAGCCGTTTTAAAACCAGCTCAAGCAACAGAAGTAATAGACTACAAAAACAACGTTGGCAGAGGACGAGTCTATTGGGCTTACTACAAAACTGAAAATGGCAAAAAACGTGCTACATTCATTTCTCCCAAAGAATTTCAGGGATATCGCTGGAACTCTAAATACTCCGAAGTAACCAACTTAGAAACTGGAGCAGTTTACCAGGTAAGCGATCGTCATTGCACCTGTCAATTTTGGCACTGGAAAGTTCGCACGGGTAAAAAGAGAACCTGCAAACACCAGGATATGAGAGCAGAGTTTGAAGGAAAATCTCTCGCTAAAACAATCACTCCTCAAAAAGAAACGATACAGATAGATCCAAACAATCCCCCAGCAGGCTGTATATTGCGCCGTACAGACGATTGGATGTCGTCAGAGTACGAAGTGTTAGTTAAGTCCCCTAACCCGTCTAAGGACTCTCCAGAGACGAAACTGTTAGGCAGAGTAGTGGAACAAAAGGATGGGATATTTGCCATCGCCCATCAATGCAAAACAGGAGTGATGACCTGGGATATTTCAGAAGCGATCGCTTACCTGCTTTACTGCCACGGAATGAATTACAAGCAGCTTAATGAAGCAGAAGTAAATAAAACAGCGATCGAAGAACCAAATCAGACAAAAGCCAATGAATTACAAGAAACTCCAATTCCTAACGATGGATTTGGGGGTTTTTATTCATTGGCTATTTAAAAGCTTGATTTGGAGATAACAAGAATATCTTACCATTCAAAGCTTAAGAATAATTTAAGGATTGACCAGTACTAATGCTCTATTTAGGGCGCAAAGACCAGAGTTTTACAAATCAAAATCACTACGTTTTGGAAAGAAATAGGAGATTGACAATGACTAAAAGAGCAAGGCATCAATTCTTCACCGAGCAAAATACAGGATTTACCACCGATTCGATCTACATCCCAGATTCTCCTCTCTTGTTGAAGAATAACTGCAAAGAGGGGTGCTGGCAACTTGGTGATACCAACTACGGAAGTCGATTGAAACTAGTTGCACTAAAGTTTTCGAGGTATCTGCACATGGGGAATGATGCCATTGCAGCAGGAGCCCCAATTGGGCAACTTTGGTTTTGTCCCATTGATGGGGGAGTAGGCTCGGACGAACAGGGTAATGAGATTCAATTAGCACTTAACTTGGTGTATTATACCCTCTTAAAAAACTCAAAATCTGGTAAGTCAGGAAGTCTACTTAATTTTGGACAAAAAGCAGCTTTATTACAAGGACAAGGAATCGATTACCGCGAAGTAGTTTGGATACCAAAATTCATCAAAAAAAGTGGCACAGTAACTAACGATATTGGTCAAGCTGAAAGCGCTTCCTGGTATGTCTTAGACTGGGGGGTTGTTTTACCTGAAGACCAGGACGACTCTACTTACGAGAAGATAGGAAATCTCATAGATATTCTTTCCTCCGCCGAAGAAATGGGCAAATTAATCGACCCGATCGTCGAGGGAGAGTGCCGATGTGTAGATGGATTGAAGCCACAACAAATAGCCCAGCTAGCTAACTCAATGGCTACCGCTGTTAATGGTTCTACTCCTGCATTAACACCAGGATAATTTTCTATTGTTGCAATTAGTAATTAACTGATTAGTTAAATAGTTAATTACTGAGCGATATACTGTTGCGATTGTTATTTAAAACGTTCGCAACAGATATAGAGATAGATATTTCTATCTTAACGCATCAAGACTAATAAATTCACTATTCCCCTAAAATTTGAGAGACAGAAATGAATAATTTAGCGAAACATTTTTCAAGTAGTACACAAATTGGTCTCGAATATATTTATATTAAGGGAAGTCCTCATAAAGCAGTTAAGTTAATTGTCAAAGCAGATAAGTTATCGATAAGGACTTCCCTTAATATAAATGATATTTTCCGTATAGTAAGAGTTGAAGACCTCTTAGCGAGACTAGAAGAGGAAATAGAGGTTCAACAAACCCTACTGAATGAAGTCTTATCAGTAAGCGATCGTCTTGAAATAGAAGCGAATTTAGAGGAAGCGATCGCTCAGAAAGAAAATTTACTTTCCTTATTGAAAAAGAAATAAGGAGGAATAATTTATGTCCGAAGATAAATCTTTAGGAATTCAAACAATGAGTAGCAATATTTCGGAAATACTAGCTGCTTATTGTGCTTTGAGAGAGTTGTTCTTACTAACCGAATACCTCTCTCAAACAACGGCCAGAATTACACACAACAGTAAATACGTAACAGATCCAAGAGTCCTAAGAGATAACAACGTCAGAATTCGAGAATTAGAGGCTGTTCAAGAATATATCGATCGCCGCTGTCAAGTTTTAGGTAACTACCACGAAAACAAATAGGAGTAAAAAATGAAGAAATTACCTTTCACGACACCGCCAATACTCCCCGAAGCATTAGAAATCCCATCTAATTGCCAGTACTTTTCTATTTACTATTGCGATCGTCAACCAACTTGGTCAACAGGCGATCGTCAAGGTAGTTTTAACAAATATTACATTTACCAACCAATAGTAGAGCATTTTGTTGTAGCTATTCATTTGTTAAACAACGTAGCCATACTTGGAGATGATAATTCTCCGCCCACTCATCAATTAATATTTTCACGATCGGGAGAAGCTTGGTTGGCTGAGTATTCCGAAGCAAGTGATTTATTGGAAAGGGAAAATGCACAAAACTTATCCCAAACTCCAGAAAAATCCCAGACAACTATATGGTGCGATCGAGAACTAGAGAAAACCAAAGTTCTTTACCAATTAGTTAACGATCGTCAGTTGTCTGCATTTAATTCCAAAGAAGAACGAAATCTCAGTATAGCAATAGGAATTGTCAATCATCTCAATAAGTTTATTACTGACGAACTAATTGAAAAATATG
>JASJDA010000025.1 GCA_030065755.1 Prochloraceae cyanobacterium
CATGAGGTTTTTGAACCTGTAGGAATTGATGTCAATCTTAGTGACGGTAAATATTGTGTTATTTCCGACGGAACAATGGTAACTTTTCCCAAGCCTTTAAAGGCAGCGATAACTAAGCTAGAAAAGTTACAGTATCATAATCGAAATAAACAACTCGGTAATCGAAAACAAAAAAGAGCCCCGTCTAATAATGCCAGGAAATATTATAAAAAACTAGCCAGATTGCACAAAAAAGTCGCTGATGCTCGAAATGATTTCTTACAAAAACTAACCACAAGCTTAGCCAGAAAGTATCGTCATATTAAGCTAGAAACTTTAAATATTAAAGGGATGATGGCTAACGGTAAATTAGCTCGGCATCTAGCTGATGCTAGCTTTTATAAGTTCAAGACTTTATTAGTGAATAAAGTTAATACTTATGGTGGTTTTGTTGAATCCGTAGGTCTATGGTATCCCAGCTCAAAACTTTGTAGTAATTGTGGTAATAAAAAACTAGATTTAAAGCTCAGTGAACGAGTTTATAAGTGCGGGCAATGTAATTTGATTATCGATAGAGATCTAAACTCATCAATTAATCTAAAACTTGCACCAGAAGAACATATTACAAGTAGGGCAGGTTCTGTCCGAATTTACGCCTGTGAACATCATACCGCCAACGGTGATGGAAAAAGCGGATGCGACCCAGCTCGAATTCAATTCGAGCTGGAACGCGCACCAAGCAGCTCTAATGCAAGGAAGCAGGAAGTAAACACTAAAGTAGACAACTTTGGATAAGTTTTATGGAACAGACACAGGCAAACGAGGAAATCTGGAAAATTAAGCCCCTACCACAAATTCCTCAATGGTTGGCAGAAACGTTACAAATATATACTTCTGCTTCAGAGGGGAATTATCTCGCTCGACTTTTGTGGCAAAGGGGAATGAGCAACCCAGAGACAATAAGTGGTTTTCTCGATCCAGATTGCTATCAACCCAGCAGTCCCTTCGACTTCGGTCAAGAAATGAAATGGGCGATCGCTCGCTTGCAAAAAGCCCTTCAAGCAGGGGAAAAACTAACTATATGGGGCGATTTTGATGCCGACGGAATTACAGCCACCAGTGTCCTTTGGGAAGGACTAGGACAGTTTTTTCCTCAGCACCAACAGCTAAATTACTACATTCCCGATCGCCAAAAAGAATCCCACGGTTTGAATAATCCTGGAATTGAAAAATTAGCGCGCTCGGGAACTAAATTAATTGTTACTTGCGACACTGGTAGCACCAACCTCAAAGAAATCGATCTGGCAAACGAGTTGGGCATAGATATTATTATCACCGACCACCACACCCTTCCTCTCGAACGCCCTTCAGTTGTATCAATTATTAATCCTCGCTATTTTGCCGATCGCCATCCTCTATACCATCTTTCCGGCGTGGCAGTGGCATATAAACTAGTAGAGGCAATGTACGAAACTTTGCCCGATCTTCCCCAACAGCCTCTAGAAGAATTGTTGGATTTAGTAGCAATTGGTCTAATTGCCGATTTAGTTAACCTCAGCGGCGATTGCCGTTATCTAGCACAAAAAGGGATTCAACAGCTACAAAAACAAACTAAAAATCCTACTCGTCCTGGAGTTGCTCGCCTGTTAGAGTTATGTCAGAAGACGGGAGATCGACCCACCGATATTTCCTTTGGTATTGGGCCGAGAATCAATGCGGTCAGTCGCATTCAAGGCGATGCTAGTTATGTAGTCGAGTTGCTCACCAGTCGCGATCGCGATCGTACTAATAAGCTAGCTCTAGAAACTGAATTAGCCAATACTCGCCGCAAAGCTTTGCAAAAGGAAATAACCGAGGATGTCAAAAAGAAACTAGCAGGGATAGATTTATCAACTACTAGTGCAATAGTATTAGAAGATCCTCAATGGCAAGGAGGAGTATTGGGTTTAGTAGCTGGTCAAATTGCCAGCGAATACGGTCGTCCCACCATTTTATTAACTAGCGGGGGAGAGACAGAGAAAGAAATTCCCATGGCTAGAGGATCGGCGCGATCGGTTAATAATATCGACCTATACGAATTGGTAGAGTCTCAAGCACATTTATTACATCGTTTTGGCGGTCATCCCTATGCTGCTGGTTTGAGTTTACCAGTAGAGAACATTCCCCTATTTCGCGAAGGAATTAATCAGCAGTTGCGCCAAAAACTCGATATTAATTTGATGGCACGTACTGTCGAAATTGACCTAATTGTTACTGTTAAAGAATTGGGTCCAGCCTTATTTAAAGAACTAAAATTACTCGAACCTTGCGGTATGGGAAATCCCATACCCAAATTATTAATTAAAAATTGTAGATTTGCCAAAGTTTGGAATAAAAATCTAGAAGATAAACGAGGGAAAAAGGTTCAATATATAAGAACCAAATTTGAAATTTGGGACGATTCTGTCCGAGAAGGATTTCCAGGAATTTGGTGGGGACACTATCGAGAAGAAATACCAACCGATCGACTGTGCGATGCTGTTGTTGAGTTGGACGTTAATACCTATGAAAAACAATATGAAGTGCGGTTGATTGCACTGCGAGTAAGCGATACCAATATTCAATTGAATAGTAGTAATATTTCCTGGGAAGAATCTATTATCGACTGGCGAGGAAAAGAGATTGAGTCAGATAGTAGCAATGGGGAATACAGACTGTTGCAAAAATGTCCGACAAGCTGGGACGAAATACATAAAGAATTAAAAAATGCGATCGCCGAAGAGCAAAAACTAGTTCTAGCCTACTCCTTTCCCAAACAAATACACCCACAACAAATTTGGGAAAAGCTAGTAGGAATTGCTAAATATCTCAGCAGGACTGGTAAAAGTGTGACTTCAAAACAATTGCGAGAAAAACTAGAATTGAGCGATCGCTCCCTCAATCTGGGTTTTCAAGCCTTGCGCGCTGTTGGTTTTGAGCTAGATTTGACCGACGAGTCGATTAAAATTTCTTGTTTTAGGGAACTATTATCTAGTGGGGTTGAAAATACAATTTCTTTATTTCTCTGGGTAATTGAAGAAGAACAATTTCAACGAGAATACTTCTTTGAAACTCCCCTATCTACCCTGCAACAAACCCTGAATTACAACTACTAATAAATAATGACAATTATCGATCGACTTACTGAATGGCTGGAAACACGATTTTCTTCTCCCTCTTATAGTGGATTATTATTAGCAGGGATTGCTCTATGTCTGTTTGGTGCTGCAACTAACACTATGGCGGGATGGCTGTATGTCATCAGCGGGACGATCTTTGCTTTGTTAGTCTTGGGAGCCATACTTCCAGGACGATCGCTGCGTCAAATAAAAGTCAATCGACTTCCCATCTCTCCTGTGAGTGCGGGGGAACAATTGACAATTGAATTAGAAATAGAAAATACGACATCTAAAGCTAAAACTCTTTTACAAGCAAAAGATATATTACCCTACGTGCTGTCTGAGCCAGAGAGTATGGCAATAGAAGCGATCGCGCCCAATCGAGTATATCGCTGGGCTTATAATTGCGAAGTTAAAAAACGCGGTGTTTATCGATGGCATGAGGTACAACTAAAAAGTGGGGCTCCATTAGGACTATTTTGGTGTCGTCGCGATCGTCAGGTTGCAGCTAAAGCAATTGTATATCCTACTGTTTTGCCTTTAACTCAATGTCCTTTAATAGATAGCATCGGACGAGACGACAGTACTGTTTTCGAGCGAGACAACCGCTATCAACTTGCAAGCGTTGGTTTGACCAGAGGGATACGACCTTACCGTCTTGGAGACCCCATGCGTCTAATTCACTGGCGCACCAGCGCGCGCTTCGGAGAATTTAAAGTAAGGGAATTAGAAATAATTACTGGAGGTCAAGAAGTTGTTATTTGTTTAGATAACGCTTTTAAGTGGGAAGAGGAAAGTTTTGAATTAGCAGTAATTGCAGCAGCATCCTTATATTTTTATGCTCGTAGATGTCAATTAAATGTCAAACTGTGGATAGGGACTGCAGGTTTAATTGAGGGCGATCGGGTAATTTTAGAATCTTTAGCTGCTATTAATCCCGAAGAAGATACGACTAAAGTCAATATCCCCTCTTTACCCTTAATTTGGTTAACTCAAAATTCTTCTAGTTTTTCATCCCTTCCTGCTGGTAGCCGTTGGCTTTTCTTCACCCCAATTGCTACTAATGAAATTCCCACATCAGTTAATACTAACTTACCTGGATTAGCGATCGATTCAAAAGAAAAGTTAGAGAAACAGTTACAGAGACATCTAAATTAGAGCTAAATATCTTTATCGTCGGCTGTTGCCAACGAGGTAACGGGGAACAGTTGTGTCGATATCCTGTTGTCTATTTCCTGTTCCCTGTTCCCTAACAGAACTAATTAAACTCTGCGCGATCGAACAACCAATTATCGCCAACGCAAGCTTCTAATTTTTCAATTAATTCCACTAAAAACAAATCAGGGTCGTCAAGTTCATTTTCCACAAACCAAGTTTTAAAGGCTTCTTCTCCTTCAATTCCGCGAGCTAAAGCTGTTGCTTGTAAAATGCTTATTCCTAACTCTTGATATTTTTCTAATTCAGGATGTTCTTCTTCAAATTCGGAACAAGAGTAGATAATTGTCGTACCTATTAGAGGGACAATATCGTTATCTTGAGGTAACAATTGAAAAAGAGCGAGAAACAATCTTAGTAAACCTTGAAATGGGAGTTCAATTGCTAAACTCAACCAGATAGCTTGAGCTAGATAAACCTGACTATTACTTTCATCTATTCTCGCTAAATTACCAAGTACAGTTACTACATCAGCATAGGCTTTTTCTTTTGCGAAACTTTCTGCTGCTTGCACGTACAAACCGATTGCACCTTCTAGATCTCCCTGTTCTAAGTTGATTTTTGCCTTTTGGGAGAGAGTAGCTGTTTCTGTCATAATTATATGAAAACCTTATTGCAACTAAATACTAGCTATACGTAAGTGAAAAACTTTATTTATTATAGTTTTTCTTTATTTCGTAATAATTAGCATCAAATATAATTCCCGAATACATATTTTGAAAAAAATAACGTTCAAAACGAACATTTTGACCAGCATATTAGTTTAAATAAAGCTAAACAATTTGATATAATAGCTTAAATTTTATAGGGTAAGTATAGGTTCTAGGTCAAGTTTATATTTTTTATACCATATATTTTTCTCCCATATAATAGTAAAGCTATGAGTAACAATTGTTGCCAAAATAAAGGTTGTGAACTATCTAAACTGAAAAAACAGCAAGCCAAGGTACTTTGGGCAGTACTGTGGATTAATTTGGCGATGTTCTTTATCGAGTTTGGGTCAGGAATTCGAGCGGATTCTGTGTCTTTAACTGGAGACTCACTCGATATGCTGGGCGACGCATTGGTTTATGCAACCAGTTTGTATGTCATTAATAGGGGTAGTAAAGCTCAGGCAGGCTCAGCATTTCTCAAAGGAATCATCATGTTTTTGTTTGCGATCGCAGTCTTCGCCAGGGCAAACTATCAATGGTTTACAGGTACAACACCACAAGTAACCATCATGAGTACAGTTGGAGTTTTAGCGTTACTTGCCAACTTGTTCTGTCTGCTCCTGTTGACTAGACACAGGAAGGATAATCTGAATATGTCTTCTGTTTGGTTGTGTTCGCGAAATGATATTATTGCAAATACGTCTGTCCTTGTAGCATCAGGCTTAGTATTTCTGACCCATTCCGTAGTGCCAGATCTAGCCGTAGGTTTGTTGTTGACCTTTGTTTTTGCCAAGTCTGCGGGGAAAGTGCTGTCCCAGTCTTGGAAAGAAATGCATTGACAACATTAAAAACAGTTATCAGTTAAAAAGAAATAACCGATAACTGACAACTAAAACTAACTTCTCAGAGTGACGCTAAATTTTTCTACTAGCGCATCTCGAATTTTTTGATGGACGGGTTCGATTTCTTTATCAGTAAGGGTGCGATCGCTGGCTCGATAATATAAACTAAAAGCCAAACTTCTCTGTCCTTCAGGTACGTTTTCCCCAAGATAGCGATCGAACAATTCTGTCCCTTCTAATAAAGCACCACCAGCTTTTTTTATTGCAGCTTCTATTTCACCCACGGAAACTTTATCCGCTGCAAAGAAAGCCAGATCTCTTTCTACTGCGGGATAAGTAGAATACACTTGGAATCGAGGTTTCATGAATTGCTTTGCTGTCAAAGCTTCTAATAAAATATCCAAATTCAACTCAAAAGCATATACCTCATCGGGTAAACTTTTTTCTTGTCGCAGTTGGGGATGGAGTTGTCCGAAAATACCCAAACGCTTTTCTCCCAACCATAAAGAAGCAGTCCGTCCAGGATGAAGTCTTTTATCTTCTTTATCGGCTCGATATTTTACTACTAAATCTAATCTAGCAAAAACACTTTCTAAGATTCCTTTAGCTTCATACCAGGTCATGGGGGACTCTTTACCACCCCTCGTCCAGCGACCAAAAGGTAAGCGATCGCCTCCCATTATTCCCCCTATTACGTCTGCTTCGGCTAACCCGTCTTCAGTTTTCCAAAAAATGCGACCAATTTCAAAGCCATTGAGAGCGCCATTTCCCTGCGACTGATTGTACTCAAATGCGTCAATTAGTGCAGAGATAAGGTTAGTGCGTAAGGCTGAATAGTCTTCTAATAGAGGGTTAGATATTACTATTTCTTCTGCTGTTGGTTTGACTACGGAGTAGTGATATATTTCTGTCAGTCCAACTGCGCGGAAAGTTTCTCTGAGTTTGCGCTTTATTTTCTCCTGTAAAGACAGATAACCAAATTCAGTTTGATCGGGTAGTTTTTCACAGAAGTTATCATATCCGTAGAGACGAGCTACTTCTTCAATTAAATCGATTTCTCGCTCTAAATCTCGATATCTGTAGGGAGGGACGGTAACGATCCAAGTATCTGTTTTATCTTCTATTTTTTCTAGCTTGCATCCCAAAGCTGTCAAGATACGTTCTACATCTGCTGTTTCAATTTCACCCGTCCTATTTTCTAGTTTGACTGACCCTAAAATTTGGCGAACTCTTTCTAAACGCAGTTCAATGGAACGAGAGAGATTGTCGGGTCGCGCGTCAGCAATTGCTTGATTAGTGGGAGTTCCTCCACCTAATTTAGTTATTAGATCGATCGCTCTGTTTAGTGCAGTAATTAATTCTGCTTGGTTGACCCCTCGTTCGTAACGGGAAGAAGCCTCAGTACGCAAACCTATAGATCGAGAAGAACGTCTAATTGCTACTGAGTCAAATAAAGCTGATTCGAGGACGATATTTTCTGTTTCTTGATGTACTTCTGTTTCTTCTCCTCCCATCACACCTGCTAGAGCTACTGGGCGATCGCCAGCAGTTATCAGTAGATTTTTTTCTTCTAAGGTTCGCTCTTCTCCGTCCAGGGTTGTTAGTTTTTCTCCTTGTTTAGCAAAACGAACGCCAATTGTCAAGTTTTTTTCTCCACTTACAGCTTGCAAGCGTTCGCGATCGAAAGCGTGGAGAGGTTGACCCCATTCTAAAAGGATATAGTTAGTTGCATCGACTATATTGTTGATTGGTCTCACACCTGCTGCAGAGAGTCGCGATTGCAACCAATCTGGTGAAGGAGCAATTTTTACCCCTTCTATGACTGTACCGATATAAGCAGGACAGGCTTGGGAGTCTGGGATATCTAAACTCAAACTCGTGTTTTCTGTTGGTAAAGAAAACTCTGGCGGCAGGGGTAATCGCAGAGTTCCCCCTGTGAGTGCGGTTACTTCTCGCGCCACTCCCACCATACTCAGAGCATCAGCACGATTTGCCGTTGCTGTCAAGTCTAAAATTACATCGTCAAGACCCAACAGAGGTCGAATGTCGGTTCCTAATTCTAGATCCTCTTGAGGAAAGATGTGAATGCCTTCAGATTGCTTTTCTAAACCCAATTCAGCCAAGGAACAAATCATTCCTTCCGATCGCACCCCACGCAGTTTAGTCGATCGCAATTTTAGGTCAATAGTTGGTAAATAGGTTCCCAGAGTCGCCACTGGTACGTAAATATCTGCTTTGACATTAGCGGCTCCACAGACTATGTTAAGAGGAGCATCTTTTCCTACATCTACTTGGGTGACTCGCAATTTATCTGCATTGGGATGGGGTTGACAATCAATTACCTTACCAACAACAACGCCATTCGCTTTCTCGCCCAAGTCTTCTATATCTTCGACTTCAAATCCTGCTACGGTCAGTGTTTTTGCTAATTCTTCAGGAGATAGAGTTACATCTACTAATTCTCGCAGCCAATTCAAAGAGATCCGCATCTATTTCTCTTTTACCTACTCAGCTAGAATATTCTAACTTTTTCCTCACCAATTTCTTCACTTAATCCTATTTTAATTAGGATGAATTTGAATTTTGAACTTATTTAATTATTGGTTTTTTATGTAATTTTATCGTTTAAATAGTAGTTGTTTCTAAAAGATCTGTCGTTTTTAGTACGAATCTAGCAAAAACTCGGCATAATTTCTGATGTGAAATACAAGACTTGTCTGTTAAATTAATGGAAGCTTGAATATACCTAAAAACAATTTTGATGAAATAATCACTCAAAAGAGTTAATTGGAGTAAATCAAAAAGCATCCCCCTTAAAAGCGCGGATAATACGAGATTGATAAAACCAATGAGCTACTGCCTAAATCCCGCCTGTTCCCAGCCAAAAAACCCTAACAAAAGCTTAACTTGCCAAGCCTGTGACTCTCAGCTAGTATTACAAGGTCGCTATCTAGCAATTAGAACCTTAGGTAAAGGAGGATTCGGAGCAACATTTTTAGCAAGAGACCTATCCTTACCAGGGTATCCCCCTTGCGTAATCAAGCAACTCAGACCTTCAGTAGATGACCCGAGTATTTTCGAGATGGCTAAACAGCTATTTGAGCGAGAAGCGCAAACACTCGGAAAAGTTGGAGATCATCCTCAAGTGCCGAGACTGCTGGACTACTTTGAATACGATCGACAATTCTATTTAATACAAGAATACATCAAAGGGCCAAACTTGCAAAAGGAAGTAAGAAAGAATGGAACTTATAGCGAAGCAGCAATAAAACAATTTTTAAGTGAAATCTTGCCTATTATTAAATATATTCATTCTTCCGAAGTAATACATCGCGATATTAAACCAGCAAATATAATTCGTCGTCAGCAAGACAAACAATTAGTATTAATTGATTTTGGAGCAGTTAAAAATCAAGTTAATACAACAACCTTATCCCCTGGGGGTCAAACGGCTTTAACGGCTTTCGCTGTTGGTACTGCTGGTTTTGCTCCTCCAGAGCAAATGGCAATGCGACCTGTTTATGCTAGCGATATCTATGCTGTTGGCGCAACTTGTATTTACTTGCTGACAGGTAAACCCCCCAAAGACTTAGCGATCGACGTGTCCACTGGGGAAATAATGTTGCAAAAATATGCCTATATCAGTAAAAACTTGGCTAGAGTTTTAACCAAAATGATCGATGCTTCTGTCTTCCATCGGTATAAATCCGCCGATGAAGTCTTAAGGAGCTTAGATATCGAATCTTACTTTGATACTTTATCTCAAGGGTTGATATCACAACCCAATTCAACAAGTAATATAAATAGTGATTCAGTACCTACTAAAATTTGTAGATCTCCTGAAGTAATGTCGTCTTATAGATCGACAACAACACAATTAGCAACAGCAATTCGCAAGCGCCGCAACAGACGGGCTAGTTTGCAATCTACCCATCACGCTTCTGTGGGACACGTAAGTAATTATTCTAGAAATTACCAGTATGCTACTGCGATCGATTCCCAGTCAATTAACGAACCCACAAAAGTAGCCAAAAAAGTTCCCACTAAAAAATTAGATGCTGATACGGTAATTACCCAATATAGCGGTGGCAGGCGAGATTTTGCTCAGCAAAATTTAAACCTACTCAATCTCGCAAAAGCCAATTTATCTGATAGTAATTTTCACGAATCTAAATTGATGAAAGTCAATTTACGAGGAGCTAATTTATCTGCTGCTGATTTTGGTGGTGCTAATTTAAAGAAAGCACATTTGTGCAATGCTAATTTAAGTCGAACATATTTAAACCGTACAAATCTAACAGATGCCGATCTCAGAGGTGCGGATCTCAGTTGTGCCCATCTTACTAACGCTAATTTAACAGGAGCCAATCTCTGCGGTGCCAATCTTACTGATGCTAAAGTAAGTGATGAACAACTGGCAAGAGCTAAGACTAATTGGCGAACAATTCTACCTAGTGGCAAGCGAGTATTTTGGTAAACGGACAAAATAATGGATATCGTTTCTATTATCGAAGGGTATGCTAAAGGTTACTTTCTGATGGCTGATGAAACCGACAGCTTAGGTTGGTATTCAAGTCGTCAAAGAGCGCTGGTACCTCTCGATCGTCGATTTCGCTATCCGAAGTCTTTGCAGCGGGTTTTGAATCAAAATCGCTTCAGCGTAGCCATCGATCGAGATTTTGAAGCTGTTTGCTATGGCTGTGCCGATCGGGATACTACTTGGATTTCTTCACAATTGATAAATATATATTTAAAACTTCATCAAGCAGGTTTGGCGCACAGCTTTGAAACTTGGCAGGGAGAGAAACTTGCGGGAGGAATTTTAGGTATTGCTATTGGGGGTGCTTTTATTGGAGAATCTATGTTTTACCGCATCCCTGAAGGCTCAAAAGTGGCAATGGTTAAGTTGGTCGAACATCTGAGGAAAAGAGGTTTTATTCTTTTTGACGCTCAAATGCAAAATCCCCACTTAGAAAGGTTTGGTACTTACATCATTAGTACTGAAGAGTACCAAGTTCTTCTACAGGAAGCCCTAAACCATGACTGTATTTTTACTTAGGTCAATTAAGCACGAAATCCCCTGCTTTTGGGAGCAGGAGATTGGTTAATCTAATACTTTGGTTTAAATTTAGCTCGAATTTAGCCTTCAGCTTCGCTTTCAATATAAGTGAATAAAAGCGCCATGGTCACAGCAGCAATTACAATACCGATTCCTGGGACCAAAATCAAAGGCAAGAAAGAAGCTGCGTAATCGCCTGTCATATCTAATTTTCCTATGTTTAATTTACAGAGTTAAAAAGTACTAACCTAATTGTTACATTAGCACACGAGGGGGATCGAGCCAACCCTACGATCTTCTACATTAGGTACTTGGAACTACTTAATCTATTGACTCACTAAGCAGTATATTTATAACTCATAAAGATTCTTAATAAAAAGTGAACTAAAAGCAGGTTACATTAGGGCTGATTCAAGTTTTTTAACATCCGAGAGGAACTGAATACCCATGGATTTGATTCAATCAGGTGGAGATCCCCAAGTTGGGAATCTAGCAACCCCAGTTAACTCCTCAGAATTCAGCAGAGCTTTTATTCGCAATCTCCCAGCATACCGCCAAGGACTATCGCCCTTTCGTCGCGGTCTAGAAGTGGGAATGGCTCACGGCTATTTAATTTATGGCCCTTTCACCAAACTCGGCCCTTTGCGCGATTCTGATATTAGTACTCTTGCAGGCGTAATGTCTGCAGTAGGATTAATTGCTATCCTTACTGTCTGTCTCTCTATTTACGCTAATACTGGTAGTGGCAAACCTATTGCTACTCTTACTACTCCTAATCCCCCCGAAGATCTAGGCACTAAAGAAGGCTGGAACGAATTTGCTAGTGGTTTCTTTCTTGGCGGTTGTGGTGGAGCAATTTTCGCCTTTTTGATCGTCACTTATCTGCCATCGTTGTTACAAGCGATCGGCGTGTAATCTAAACTAGATTCAAATATTTAAGACAAAGCTCAGTGTTTTCACTGGGCTTTATTGTTTACCTGCTCCAAGAATGCAGTGCAAATGTTAGCATTTACAAGTATTTTTATAATATTTTGGAACTAATAAATATTGGAATCGCAAATTAATGAAACAGCTCTTTACTCAAATAACTCGCTCGAAATTTTGGTTTAATCTCTTAATCTTACCAATTTTATCTCTATTTTTTGCAACTACACTGTTGGTTACACCAGCAGAAGCTACTGGTGTTTACAGCTTACCTCAAATAAATTCTGGAGACTCAGTTTGGGTGGTAGATTCTGCTGAGACAATTAGCCGCGCTAGCGAAGGGAAACTCAGCCGTATTTTAGAGAAATTAGCTAAGGACACTGGTGAAGAAGTCAGAATAGTTGCTATTCGCGGTCTTAATTACGACGAAACTATTGAAAACTTTACCAATAAGCTATTTGAAAGGTGGTTTCCAACCGCAGAAGAGCAAGCTAACCAAACTCTAGTAGCGATCGATGTAGTGACCAATAATAGTTCCATACGTACAGGGGAAGAAGTAAAACAACTTCTATCTGACGAGATTGTCTCAAGTATTACAACAGATACTATTGAATTGAGGTTGCGAGAGGGGAATAAATACAATCAAGCTTTAATCGATGCGAGCGATCGGCTGGCGGCTGTTTTATCAGGAGAACCCGATCCAGGCGCAATTATAGCTCAAAATGAGATTAATACTGAAGGCACTTTTACTAAGGCGGAAGATACCGATCGAGGGCTATCTACTGTTTGGATTATTGGTTTGCTCGTTGTTGCTACTATTATCCCCATGGCTACTTATTTCTTCTACGTCGGATTTTCTAATTAATCCTGAACGTATTCTTCCCCACTAATGAGAGCATTCTCAGCCTGAACAAATTCCCTCCCTAAATAACCAGCATGATCCAACATGGTAATAGGGCAGGGTTGAGTTTGCTCTAATATTTTGACGCAAATTTCCTTGGCTGTTCTGCCAGTGTATAGGGTCTCAGCAGTGCGTTCTACCTTCCCTTTTGCTGGAATGACCTTTCCTGTTTCTGGATCTGCTGCTAAACCCTGTTCGGTGATAACGTTAGTAAAATGTTTGGCACAAATTAGCCCAGCTTCTCGATCTAAATAAATAATAAAATACCCTCCTGGATCGAGATCGATGTGACGTTTAGATAGTTCGTTATCTATGGCGCTGAGGTTATCTTTTGTTTGACTCATAATTTTAATGTCAAATGATTTGCTGACAATTCCCATTTACTCAAGATAGTTCAAAATGTTACTTCTTGACATCCTCCCCTCCCTATAGAGGAAGGGGATTCTTAAACCTCACGAATGATATGAATTCCATTTAATTAATCATAAATACCGTAAGAGGGACGGGGAGACGGGGTGATAGGGAAACACAATAAAAATGAGTTGCTTTCAACCCAGAGTTATAGATAAATTAATCTCAGTACGATCGACTATTTTTCCTACAGAACGATCGCTACAGATCTCTTGTCATAAATCTCTGTGTAAGAATTTATCCTGGATTAAAAAACAACAAAAACTTTAATTACTAATATAATTGGACTGATACCCAATTTCCTGCAATGCCCTCCAAGAAGAAGAAAAAGAAAAAGAAAACTACTAACCCAGCAGCTACAACTCAAACCGCTGGGTCTAATTCTCAAACCATTGTCGGGTTAAAACAATCCTCGTCGTCTGAGACCAACCCATCTTACTCAGAAGATACACATAGTGACAGCAATGTAAGTAAAATTAACGCCCCGCTACGCGGATCCGCCTCAGCGGATCCCGACATCGAACCATCACCACTAGCTGATAATCTGACAGACGCCCACGGCTGCTCCCCATCAACTACCCCCGATACTGAACCCCAAAATACAGCAGCAACTGCCTCTACTGATAATGGTGCTAATGTGCGCCGCGAAGCGGATCCCTTCGGGATCGATACCAATACATCTACAACTGTTGCTCCAGAAAGTACATCGAACGATCGTAAAGTTGAAACCTCGGATGCAATGTTTCAGGCTGTAGGAATTATCGTTGGCGAGGTCAACTTTACGGAAGATAATAAAGCTACAATTGCGATCGCTAATAAACAATACCCACTTTTTTACACCAGACCCCATTATTTGGCTTATACGGGACTCAAAAAAGAAATAGAAGCTACGAATAACAATACGCAACGTCTCATAGTTTATCCTCGCATAACCCATTTCCCCTCAAGAGACAAACAAGCATTTATCTCTTTCCAATTAGTAGGGTTTGACAAAGGAAAAGACCCTAAAGGAATCTCAGAGTACTTAAAAGATAACGAATTCAAGCTATGTGGGTTGTGGCAGTTTATTCCCGTATCTAGAATTCCTTGTGTTTCGATCTTCCGCAACTTCAACAAAGAGCGATTGGAGTATATAAAACAAGCGGAACCTGCAACCAAAGCCAAATTCATGAAAGCCAGTCATATCCCCCTATTGTGGAGAGATGCACCTGTTAGACCCTTTAGGTTCGATCCCAAAGCAGGTAAAGACCAAGGACAGCCCAGCTTTGTTTCTGTTAAAGCTAAATTCATACCCAGTCGTGATGCTTGGGGGTTTGTGGAGACGATCGCCGAACATAGGGAGAAAGCACCGAGGTTTTTGAAGGTATCCAAGAAGGATAAAGCAGCAGCACAAAAAGGAACATCCCCTAAAAAGGAATTTAAGGAAAAAAAACCTATAAAAAAACCTGTTAAAAAGATAAATTAGAGTTTTTAATTGAGACAATTATATTTAACAACTAACCACTAACTAAATAAAAACTAGTGGTTTATCTTTTAAAGGTGCAAACGATTCGGCATCAAAACGATATAAACTAGCAGGACGACCAGCGCCTCGACAAACTTTCACCCCAGTATCAGATAAAATTCCTAATTTCAATAACTTAGCTCTAAAATTAGAATAATCAGAAAAGTTTTCTCCTAAAACAGTGCAATAAAGTTGATAAACTTCATTTAAAGTAAACTTATCTGGCAAGACATCAAAAGCAATAGGACTGTATTCTAATTTATTTCGCAAGCGCCGATAGCCGTATTCTAAAATTTTATTGTGATCGAAAGCTAATTGGGGAACTTTTTTTACCACTAGCCAAGCGGCATTACTCTCTTCACTCGCAATTAATTCTGCTTCTTCAAATCTGACTAAAGCAAAATAACTAACAGATAAATAACGCACGCCAAAACTATAGGGAGATTCTCTGGGGTGACAATTAGGTTCGCTAAAGGTATAAAGTTGTTCTAAATAAAGGTTTTTAACTCTTATTTTTTCTGCCAAAATTCTTTGGGCAGAATTTTCTAAAGATTCTCCCTGACGGACAAATGTACCTGGCAAACTCCAGCGATCGATAAATGGTTCTTTTTTTCTTTTAACTAACAATACTAGCAGGCGATTGTTCTTAGTATCGACTGAGAAAATAACGTTATCAACTCCAACCTGAAAATCGGCTAGTGCGTACTTTTTTACTCTGTTTGTGCCGCCTTCTGCCATTAGTATAATTGCTCTCGATGAATGTAATCTTTCACGGGTGGGGTAACTGCGTCTTTATCTCCTTTTTCCCGATAAGCACTAGAAGAAACTGCTGGCGCATTTAAATTAGCAACAGATACATCTCTTCCGATATTTCGCAATGCTTCTAGATCGTTTATCTCTATAGGATATCCAGGACGAGGAACCACTAAAACATTAACTTTTGGTAGTAATTCTTCTATTCGATACCAACGACGGATCTGACGGACTAAATCAGAACCAATTACTACAGTATATTCTACGTCGCTGCCCCACTTTTGTTTTGCTTTTTCTAGGCTATTAATAGTTCGACGATCGCTTAATTCTTCGTAGAGATTAATATTATTCGGGGGTAAGTCGATCTCTTCTATTAGCAAACCCAACATCTTGGTTCGATGTTCCAAAGGGGTTTGATGGCTTTTCAGAGGATTGTCTGATGCCCAAACTGCGACGAGATCGAAGCGATCGCTCAACCATCTCAAAATGGCTTGATGTCCAGCTGTCGGCGGATCTGCACTGGTACCGAAAAGAGCAATTTTCTTCATATTTGTTTTGTTAAAGATTGGCGGAGTTTTTCTAAAGGTTTTGAAATTTCTACTTTTATGGAAGTTGGTTTGTCTAGTCGGCGAGTTTCTTTTGGAAGAATGGCAACTGTAGCAGCAGTGCGTTTTTGAATATTTTCTAGGCTTTCTGGGTCTAAAACTTGTTTCCCTTCTTTCATCACTAATTGTAATAAGGGTTGTTCGTCGTTGCTGGGTATTTCTGTTGCTAAACCGAGTCGATCTGAGAGAATTTTCGAGTTAGTTTTGCGGCGAAAGATTTGTTTGCGATCGGGATAAGTTTTTTTACCACTAGATTCTTTTATGGTGGGAATTCCATCTATTTCTACGAGTTTATATACCCCATTTACTGGCGAACCCGTCACGAGTTTAGTGCCTATTCCGTAACCGTCGATGGCCGCGCCAGCTTGTTTTAAACGGGTAATTTCCCATTCGTCTAGATCTCCAGAAGCAAAGATGGTGATATCGGGCAGGAGCGATCGAACTTGACGAGACAACTCTGCCAAATCTCCAGAATCTATTCGCACCCCCGTAATGTTCATTTCTCCCAAACGAATTTTTTCTGCTATTCGTCTAGCAGCAGCAACGGTATCGTAAGTGTCTATTAATAATACGGGATCCGAAAAATAGCGTTCAAAAGCTGCAAATGCTTCGTCTTCGCTACCAGATAGTGCTGTAAATGCCATCACTAATGAATGTGCCATTGTCCCGCTAGGCACGTGCCCTAATTTTAAAGCTGCTAAAACGTTAGATGTGGCATTCATCCCCCCTGCGATCGCTGCCCTTGCTGCCCAGATTGCCCCTTGAGGACTAAATGCTCGTCTGCTACCGAATTCTAATAATTTTGCTTTCTCTCCAGCAGCATCGCGCATTCTGGCGGCTTTGGTAGCAATTAGGGTTTGATAGTTAATGGTGTTGAGGAGGTAGGTTTCTACTAATTGAGCTTGCCACAGTGGTGCTTCTACTCGTAATATGGGTTCGTTAGCAAATATAGCTGTTCCTTCTGGTACTGCCCAAACATCTCCTGTGAAGCGTCCAGACTCTAAGACAACCCAAAATTTTTCTGGGGCGCGATCGAAAATTTTGGTGTTTCGCAAGGCTTCTATTTGAGATTGACTAAAACTTAGCTTTTTTAGATAATCTAGTGCTTGAGTCAGTCCCATTGCTATTAAATAGCCAAAACCTTTTGGTAAATGACGCACAAACAGCTCAAAGCTGGCGGGTTTTTCTTCAATTCCATCTCCGACGTAACAAGCTATCATTGTTAACTCGTAGAGATCGGTAAGAAGGCTGTAATCTTCAGTACATATGGTTAATTCTCGATCTTCTAAATTCATTTTGAGTACAGCATTGCCCTTTTTTCTTAATTATAGTAGATTTTACTATAATCCTTATTTCTTCAACTAGAGATTTTTTAGAAATAATAAAATAAATAATTATAAAAAATCCCCTGCCGGAAGGTAGGGGATTTAATTTACTTAACTAAAATACCAGTTTGTACTAACTAAATTAGCTAGCCAAACAAACCGGCATTCGATGCCATCAAGAAGGCAGCGTAAGTGAGGAAGTAGCCTATTGTGAAGTGAGCTAAACCTACTAAACGAGCTTGAACGATGGATAGAGCAACGGGCTTGTCTTTCCAGCGAACTAGGTTAGCTAGAGGAGTGCGCTCGTGTGCCCAAACAATAGTTTCAATCAGCTCTTGCCAGTAACCCCTCCAGGAGATGAGGAACATGAAACCAGTTGCCCAAACTAGGTGTCCGAAGAGGAACATCCAAGCCCAAACAGATAGGTTATTCACGCCATAGGGGTTGTAACCGTTGATTAGCTGAGCGGAGTTAGCCCACAAGTAATCGCGGAACCAACCCATCAGGTAGGTAGAGTTTTCGTTGAACTGAGCGACGTTACCTTGCCATATACCCAGGTGTTTCCAGTGGAAGTAGAAGTCCAACCAACCCAAAGTATTGAGCATCCAGAACATAGCTAGGTAGAAGGCATCCCAAGCAGAGATGTCGCAAGTACCGCCACGACCTGGACCGTCGCAAGGGAAGGAGAAACCAAAGTCTTTTTTGTCGGGCATTAACTTAGAACCACGAGCATCCAAAGCACCTTTGACTAGGATAAGCACGGTGGTGTGTAAGCCGAGTGCGATCGCGTGGTGTACCAAGAAATCGCCAGGCCCAATTGGTAGGAATAAGGTGTTGCTGCCGCTATTAATTGCGTCTAACCAACCGCCTAGATATAGAGCATTTCCGGTAGAAGCCAAACTATCGGGATTGGACAATAACACGTCAAATCCGTAGAGAGCTTTACCAGAAGCAGCCTGAACGAACTGAGCGAATACAGGCTCGATTAAGATTTGTTTTTCAGGAGTACCGAAGGCTACTACTACGTCGTTGTGAACGTAAAGACCTAAGGTATGGAATCCTAGGAACAAACTTACCCAACTCAAGTGAGAAATCAATGCTTCTTTGTGCTCTAACATCCGAGCCAACACGTTGTTTTTGTTAGCTTCTGGATCGTAGTCGCGGACGAAGAAAATCGCACCGTGAGCAAAGGCACCAACCATCAAGAATCCAGCAATGTACTGGTGATGCACGTATAATGCAGCTTGAGTAGTGTAGTCTTCAGCTATAAAAACGTAAGGTGGCAGCGAGTACATGTGCTGCGCCACCAGTGAAGTTACCGTACCCAGAGAAGCTAGTGCTAAACCTAACTGGAAGTGGAGAGAGTTGTTAATGGTATCGTAGAGACCTTTATGACCTTCACCTAATAAACCGCCAAAGGGAGTACCTTCGGGTGGTCTGTGAGTTCCGAGAATCTCTTTGATGCTGTGACCGATACCGAAGTTAGTGCGGTACATGTGGCCAGCAACGATGAAGAGTACGGCGATCGCCAAGTGGTGGTGAGCCATATCTGTCAGCCACAGAGATTCAGTCTGAGGATGGAAGCCACCTAAGAAGGTTAGAATAGCTGTTCCTGCTCCGTCAGAAGTACCGAATACGTGATTAACCGTATCTGGATTCTCTGCGTATACTCCCCAGTTTCCTGTGAAGAAAGGCTGTAAACCTGCTGGGTGAGGCTTAACGGATAGGAAGTTATCCCAACGTACTTCAATTCCGCGAGATTGGGGAATTGCTACGTGTACCAAGTGACCTGTCCAAGCCAAAGAACTTACACCAAACAAAGCTGCTAGGTGGTGGTTCAGGCGAGACTCAGCGTTCTTGAACCAAGATAGGCTGGGACGGAACTTGGGTTGCAAGTGGAGCCATCCTGCGAACAAGAAAATAGCTGAGAGGATCAGCAAGAACACCGAACCCATGTAAAGGTCGTTGTTGCTGGTCATACCAATGGTGTAGAACCAGTGGTAAACGCCGGAGTAACAAACGTTAACTGGATTAGAAGCTCCAGCTTGGGTATAGGCGTCGATTGCGCCTTGACCGAAGTGAGGATCCCAAATCGCGTGGGCGATAGGACGAACGTTTAGGGGATCTTTTATCCACTGCTCGAAGTTACCTTGCCAAGCTACGTGGAAAATAGTACCCGAAGTCCAAAGAAATATGATCGCGATATGACCGAAGTGAGAGGCAAAAATCTTTTGATAAAGATTTTCCTCTGTCATACCATCGTGAGTTTCAAAGTCGTGCGCCGTAGCGATCCCGTACCAGATCCGACGTGTTGTCGGGTCTTGTGCGAGATCCTGGCTAAATTTAGGAAATTTAGTTGCCATAGGTTTTTAGGAATTCTACTCCCTGACAGATGAGGCTTATGCTCTGATTGCTGCTCGTTTTCTGTTTTACTTACCTCCTGGAATTTTGGTTCCAGAAGGTAAATATTCTATTTGGGGTTTAAATTAGGTATTTGAGACCTAGTTTAGCCTTTCTTAATTAAGCTTTTCATCCCACAGCTAGGATTCGAGCTAAGAAGAACGCCCAGGTTGTTACTATTCCTCCTAAGAGGTAATGAGCTAACCCTACAGCTCGACCTTGAGTGATGCTCAAAGCGCGAGGCTGAATTGATGGAGCCACTTTCAGTTTGTTATGGGCCCAAACGATCGACTCGATTAGTTCTTGCCAGTATCCGCGTCCGCTAAACAGGAACATCAGACTGAAGGCAAAAACGAAGTGTCCCGCTAGGAACATTATGCCGTAAGCCGATAGAGCCGAACCATAGGAATTAATAACCTGAGAAGATTGAGCCCAAAGGAAGTCGCGCAACCAACCGTTGATGGTTATTGCCCCTTGAGCCCAGTTTCCTGCAGTTATGTGAGTTACTGTTCCATCTGGCGCTACAGTTCCCCAAACATCTGATTGCATTTTCCAGCTAAAGTGGAAAATCACAATAGACAAGGAGTTGTACATCCAGAATAAACCTAGGAATACGTGATCCCAAGCAGATACTTGGCAAGTACCGCCCCGACCTGGTCCGTCGCAAGGGAAAACGAAGCCCAACTCTGATTTATCGGGAATCAGACGAGAGTTACGGGCATATAGTACGCCCTTGAGCAGTATTAGTACAGTTACGTGAATGGTGAACGCGTGAATGTGGTGCACCATAAAGTCTGCCGTACCCAGTTCTATGGGCATCATAGCCACTTTGCCACCTACAGCTACCACTCCGCCGCCGAAAGCGTAGCTAGCAGGTTCTACAGCGTTAAGTGCTGTGCCGCCAGGAGCCAAGGTGTGAAGATTTTGTACCCACTGGGCAAATATGGGCTGTAATTGAATCGCCGTATCCGAGAACATATCTTGGGGACGACCCAAAGCACGCATGGTGTCGTTGTGGATGTACAAACCAAAGCTGTGGAAGCCTAGGAATATACATACCCAGTTGAGGTGGGAGATGATGGCATCGCGAGAGCGAAGCATGCGATCGAGAACGTTATTGACGTTCTTGGCTGGATCGTAATCCCGCACCATGAAAATCGCCCCGTGAGCGCCAGCACCACAGATTATGAAGCCACCAATCCACATGTGGTGGGTGAACAGAGATAGTTGAGTTCCGTAATCAGTAGCTATGTAAGGATACGGAGGCATGGCGTACATGTGATGAGCCACGATGATGGTCAGAGAACCCAACAAGGCTAGGTTGACAGCTAGTTGTGCGTGCCAAGAAGTAGTTAGGATTTCGTAAAGACCTTTGTGACCTTCACCTCCAAATAGAAGAGGATCGCCCTTATGACCTTCGAGGATTTCCTTCATGCTGTGACCGATGCCCCAGTTAGTCCGGTACATGTGGCCCGCAATGATAAACAGAACCGCGATCGCTAAGTGATGGTGGGCTGTATCAGACAACCACAAGCCTCCGGTTACTGGATTTAAACCTCCTTTGAAGGTTAGGAAATCCGAGTATGCTCCCCAGTTCAAGGTGAAAAATGGTGTTAATCCTTGAGCAAAGCTGGGGTATAACTCCGCCATAAAGCTTTTGTCAAAGAGAAACTCGTGAGGCAAGGGGATGTCTTGTGGTGCCACTCCCGCATCCAGCATCTTATTGATTGGTAAAGATACGTGAATTTGGTGACCTGCCCAAGCTAGAGAACCTAGACCTAGCAAACCTGCTAAGTGGTGGTTCATCATTGATTCCACGTTTTGGAACCATTCCAGTTTGGGAGCCTTTACGTGGTAGTGGAACCACCCAGCGAAGATCATCAACGCTGCCATCACTAACCCGCCAATTGCCGTAGCATATAGCTCGGTAGAGTTAGTGATACCGGAGGCGCGCCAAAGTTGGAAGAATCCAGAGGTAATCTGAATTCCGTGGAATCCGCCGCCGACATCAGCGTTTAAAATATCTTGGCCTACGACTGACCAAACTACTTGCGCACTTGGTTTAATATTGATGGGATCGCTTAACCAAGCTTCGTAGTTGGAAAAACGAGCGCCATGGAAATACATGCCGCTCAGCCAAACAAATACAACTGCTAAGTGACCGAAGTGCGCGCTGAAGATTTTGCGCGAAATATCTTCTAGATCGCTAGTGTGAAGATCGAAATCGTGTGCTCTGGCGTGTAGGGCCCAAATCCAAGTGGTGGTTTTAGGTCCTTTTGCCAAGGTACGATCGAAATGACCTGGCTTACCCCATTTTTCAAAGGAAGTAGGCACTGGGTTGCTATCGACCGCCACCTTAACTTTATTATTATTCGCCTCTGTCTTTGGAGGACTTGCTGTCATGAGGGTTCTCCTCTCTAGACAATGAATTTGATTTATTTTCTAGGGTAATAGGCTTTGTTATGTTTTGAAAAGCTCTAAGAGCTTTTCAGCTTTCTTTTAATAATTTAGCGCGTTTTGCCTATTTGGTGCATAGGTTTTTAGCACCGACTTTCTCTGCTGATAATAAATCTTTGTATGTTTTACAATCCTGACTTTTAACAATATTTAATATATTCTCAAAATTAGACTTTGCATAGCTTAAAAGATGATTTTTAGTTTTTAAGTAAAGATTTAAATATATTTTGTAATAAAAAGTAATAATTGGGAAATTTAGCTTAATTAACTTTAGTGGTAACGATTGACAGATCCAGATTCCGTTATATTGCTTTATGGAAAGTATTCAGAAAAAATAATATCGATTAACTTAGCATTGACTAGAAATTTACTAGGAGAGGACAGCGTGTTGGGTAAAAATCGCCAATGGATACGGATACGAGCAATTTGCTTATGTTGGGTCTTAATAATTTCTGGTTTGGGTTTGAGCAGTTGTAGCAATCGCCTGCAAACATCTCAGTTGTTCGACCAAAAGGAGCGAGTAAATAAAACGGCACCTGCTTCAAAGCTTTTTGAAGTAGACCCTCCTGAAGTAATTCAACAATTACGCCGAGGTTTAGAGAGGTATAGTCCACAGGTAGCTATTCTCTCGCCAAAAAACGATGAAGTTCTCAAAGATACAAATGTTAACGTGCGGGTTGACGTAACAAATTTGCCGGTATTTAAAGACGAAAAGCTGAAACTCGGCCCTCATATTAACCTAATCTTAGACGATCGACTAATAAGTGAAATCTACAATATATACAAGCCAATAAGTTTAGAAAACTTATCAAAAGGAACCCATACTTTGCGAATTTTCGCTTCAACTCCTTGGGGCGAAAGTTTTAAAAACGAGGGGGCTTACGCTCAAATTAACTTCAGCATACAAAAGAAAACAGACGATAAAGTTCCAGATCTTTCAAAACCCTTATTAACCTACAATAGTCCTCAGGGTGAATACGGAGCAGAGCCGATCGCTTTAGACTTTTATCTATCAAATAATATCTCTGGGGACAAGGCTAAAATTGCTGACTATCAGATTCGAGTTAACCTTGACAATGACAGCTTTATTATCGATAGTTGGCAGCCATTTTATCTTAAAGGTTTTTCACAAGGGAAACACTCAGTTGAATTAGAATTGGTCGACTCTGAAGGTAAAAGCGTAAACAATGTATTTAACAAGGTGGTCAAAGAATTTACTTATCAACCAAACGGTCAAGATTCCTTATCAAAAATACTAAGAGGAGAGATTTCCGCAGAAGTAGCAGGTACGATCGTAGATCCTAATTATCAGCCGCCGCAACCGCCACCAGCAGTACCCTCAACCATCGACACTACTCCTGCGAAGTCAACTTCCACTGATAAAGAAAAAGAAACTTCTGAGCCAACGGAAAAAACTACACCAGAAACAACAAAACCTAAATCGACAACAAAACTTGAAGAAACTGAATCTTCGCCAAAAATTGAAGCTGAAAAAACAGATCTATCTAAACCAGCGAGCGAAGAAACTTTAGAAACTTCTGAAGAAACTAAAGAAACTTCCCAAGAAACTGATTCTGCTGAATTAGAGAAATCTAAAGAAGCTGAAAAAACAGAAAAAAATTAAAACAGTTATCAGTTATCAGTTATCAGTTATCAGTTATGGATTTAAACTACGTTCTTAGACATTCTACCTATAGAGGTAGGGAACTTTCGCTCTCACTCACAACTGATAACTGTTCGCCGTTCACTGACAACTGTTAATTGCTAATTGCTGGAGCGTTATTAGCTGATTGCTAGTAACTAAAATATTCAACAACTAACAACGCTCCAGCCAACAACTAACAGCGATCGGCTAAGTTAAACTGAATCAAAGGCAGATTTGATATAGTGTTGTAAAGTTAATTGATAGGCACCCCAATATACTGGTTCACCTGTTTTTATAGATTGCTTAAAACAATAGTCCCTCGATTCTTGAATTGGAACTTGTTGACATCGTCTGTAAATAACTAAAGCAACATCAAATCGACAAGGATAACGAACTAGATCGGGAAATTTGGCTAAAAATAATTCTGCTGTCAGAGATAATTTTGCTTGCTTTTGGGGTGTAATCGCCAATAGACCGTCAGCATCCCAATTTCCGTAACCACGAGTCTTGACTTCAATAAACATCAGAGTCTGAGAAAACTCCGAGCGAGCGATTAAGTCTATTTCTCCCGATCGACAGCGCCAGCGACGAGCTAAAATTAAGCAGCCTCGTGTTTCCAACCATCGAGCTACTAAATTTTCTCCTAATTCGCCAATTTTAGTCATCGATCGCTTCCCAATAAGATATCCGATGCGATCTCTTGGGGATCCGCGTAGCGGCGCGAACAGTTATTATTATGTTTGTTGTCTGAAAGAAATATCGATAATTGTGGTGAAAATAAGTCAAAAGTAGTCATGAATAGCATTAAATATCCTTTATTGTCTTCTTTTTCTCCTATTGTGTTAGGTTTATTTACTTTTTTGCTCGCAGGTGTCTTAGCTATAAATTTATTCGTACTCCCAGCTAGTGCAATAGATTACAATAACCGCACTTTGATAGAAGAGGATTTTTCCAGTCAAGATTTAACAAAATCCAGTTTCGATCACGCTAATTTGCGGGGTAGTGACTTGAGCAATACTAATTCAAGAGGTGTGCGCTTTTTTTCTGCTAATCTCGATTCAGTTAACTTTGAGGGAGCAGATCTAAGCTACTCTGACTTAGAGTCAGCACGTATGACTCGCGTCAACCTTACTAATGCAGTTTTAGAAGGAGCCTTCCTTACTAATGCTAAATTAGATGCGGCGATCGTGGATGGGGCTGATTTTACTGATGTAATTTTACGTTCAGATGTTAACGCAATGCTTTGCGAGATAGCCAAAGGTACTAATCCTACAACCGGACGTGACACCCGCGATACTTTATACTGTCCTTGATTTTTTCGAGCGATTTCGTTTTTAAAAGGGAACAGGGAACAGGGAACGGGGAACAGTAATATTTTTCAGAGGCTGGTAAAAACTGTTCTTTGTGGGGTGCTGTTGTGCCCCACTTAATTTTGGCACATTCTGTTGATTATACACTCATTTAGAACGATTTATTTCTTTTACCCGATAAAATTTTTCTTTGTCAATGATTTGCAAAAAAAATTTGCAAAAATTAAATATTTAATACATAATCCAAATTAAGGAGATAAAAAAACAATTTCCTCTAAAACTTTCAACATTTAATTATCGCGAACCCTTCTAATAGCTATGACTTACACAGCAAATTCTGCCCTTAAATACTTCTCTAACCCTAAGTTAGCCGATGCTGTACCAGCCACAATCTCGCTATTTAAAAACCTCCGCGTTGACGACCAACTAGGTCTACTGTGGTTCGCTTACACCAGAATAGGCAGCTCCATAACTCCTGCTGCTCCTGGTGCTGCTAGGCTGCAATTTGCCCAAGGTTTGCTAGAGCAAATTAAGCAAATGTCTCACACAGAACAGTTGCAAGTAATGCGTGACTTGGCAAAAAAAGCTTACACTCCTATTAGCCGTGCTTACGGAGTTTTGACAAATAATACCAAACTAGCTTTTTGGTATAAGCTAGCTGAATTAATGGAAGAAGGCGTAGTTATTCCCGTACCTTCTTCTTATGAAATGAGCCGCGAAGCTAAAAATCTACTCGCTGCTATTGAAAATCTAGAATTTTCTCAACAAATCACAGTGTTACGTAAGATTGTCGCTGACATGGGAGTAGATCCTTTCGCTAACTAATTGCTGAAGTATCCGATTTACATTTCATTCATTGGAGCAGGATATTTCCTGCTCTTTTGTTTCACGATCGAACGAACTAAAAGATAAAAATATGAACCTAGCTCAATCTAATTCTCAAACTGCTTCTAACTTGAATATTGAAGGGATTTCAGAGCCAGTAGTCAAACGTTATTTTGAAACCATAAATGCTGGGAATTTTGAAGCGACAGCCAACTTGTTTGCTCCAGAAGGAGCATTACATCCCCCTTTTGAATCTCCTGTTGTGGGATACGACGCGATCGCTACTTATCTACAAACAGAAGCTGAAGGTATGCTGCTATTTCCCGCTCGAGGAATAGCAGAAACCTTAGACGACGACAATATCAGAATTGAAATCGAAGGTAAAGTTCGAGCTCCTTTATTTAGTGTCAATGTTGCTTGGCAATTTATTGTCAATCCCTGCGGAGAAATTTTACACGTTCAAGTTAAACTCTTAGCATCTGTCCAAGAGCTATTGAAAATAAAACCCGATCGCTTGCAACAAGATCTTTAAATATATGCTGGTTGTTGGAAAGATTTTGCTAACTGTCGCCGACCTAATTCGATATGTTCCGGTGCGGGTTGCCAGTCTGGGTGGCTAGTCATTAGCAAACTTTCTAGACTTTCTCGATCGAATAGGTGCCAAGTTTCCGCCCCTGCAACTTCGCCTTCAACAGCATAACAGTTAGAACTTATACACTGAATTTTATAACTTCCAGCGATACGTTCTACGGTCATCTCTTCTTTTGGCTGAAGGCTGCGAAACCTTAAAATTATTTCTTTTAATTCGTTTAAAGACGACACGTTTAATCCTGGAATCACCACACTTACTCTAGTATCGCCATTGACAAAAATCCAATACTGACGAGATGGATCTATACCTTCTAGCCAAGGTGATTGGTCGTCAAGACGATAACGAGGGGATAGGATAAATTGTGTCATTGCTTTTATCTTAAATACTTATTTTGGCAAAAAATTTTCTAACATACATAACTGTTGTAATTTAGATAATTTATACAAATCAAGTAAAGTTTACAAAAGTTATGGTTTATTGGATATAAAAGCGTTTTTAGTAACTTTTTGTAACAAAAAACTTCATAATTAAGTAAACTCCCGTCAAATTAGACTCTCGATCGACGATTATTGGCAATGCTTGAAATACAATATTTCTTAGGCGAGCGAATGTCAAAGTATGGGTGTAGTAAGCAAATAACGATCTTATTGACTGCGACTTCTGTCTCGATCGATTTGAACGGAAAAACTGATTGGTAAGAATTCTACTGACGTCGAGCTAATCGCAGTTTGGCAGAACGAGAACGAGGGTTTTTAGCTCGTTCTTCTGCTGAAGCTGTAATAGGCTTTTTGGTTAATACTTGCAAAAGTGGTGAATCGCGTAATTTATGCTTGACGATGCGGTCTTCTAGGCTGTGAAAACTAATAATGGCAATTATCCCTCCTATTTTTAACCAGTGAGGGGCTCGATCGAGAAAGATTTCTAGGGACTGAAGTTCTTGATTGACAACTATTCGCAGCGCTTGAAAAACGCGAGTTGCTGGGTGTATTCTCCCGTAACGATATTGGCGCGGTACGCAAAGAGCGATCGCTTCTGCTAATTCAGTTGTAGTAACAAAAGGACGTTTCTCGACAATTCCCCTAGCAATTCGCCGAGAAAACCTCTCTTCCCCATATTGATAAAAGATATTGGCTAATTCTTTTTCACTCCAGCGATCGATAATTTCTTTAGCTGTCAAAGACTGACTGCGATCCATGCGCATATCTAAATTAGCTGTGTGTTTAAAACTAAAACCGCGTTCTGGAATATCTAATTGGGCAGAACTAACACCTAAATCAGCAATAATACCGTCAAAATCTAAATTATTTGGCTCGTATTCTGCAAAATTACCTTGCCAAAACTCTATACGTTCCTTTCCATATTGGGCTAGTTTGTCTTTAGTTGCAGCGATCGCCTCCTCATCTCGATCGATTCCTATAAGCCTGATGTCAGAAGATTTTGCTAATATCAAACTACTATGGCCTCCACCGCCAACAGTAGCGTCTAAATACTTTCCTCCTGGACGAATATTCAATCCTTCAATTAATTCTCGACTCAGTACTGGTATGTGGACAAACATTTCCCAGAATATATCTTTAAGAGATTAGCTATACTTATCTTTTTTAGATAAATTTAATTATAAAGTATTAACAAAGTTCCAGACTCTCAAATTTTAGTAGTATTCCTTATCAATTTGTTAAAAGAATCCAAAATAAATTTCTCGTTTTGTTGAATCTCATAAAATTGTCAAATGGCGAACAAAATTATTTTCAGGAAGTCTTTAGAAAGCCTGGAGCCAAAATTATTTGTAGACTGAAAACAAGTATTCAATTTGTCGGGAGCATCCCATTTTGTCTTTCTTCAGTACTCATAACTTTAAAGCAAAAGCTTACTAAAGTACGCAGACTAGGAAAGTAACTGCAACCTAGTGCAAATCTCAATTACAAACTAAAAAAGAACGAGAAGAATAATTAAAATAGCAATAAGAATATATTTAGCTTAATGCGCAGAAGCCCCACACTGTAATATAAGTGAAACAACATATTCAGTGTGCGACGGCGCTTAAAGCGCGAAAATGAACTGGAGCGCACGCTGCCTTATGAATGGATGTGAGTTGACAACAGTCTTATACGAATGATGCGCAGCAAGTGAGTTTGAGACATGGACTCGGGCGTTCAAACTGATTGTTTATTTTGCCGTTAAGAAGAATCATATGTTACAATAGCAAAAATGTTATCAGTAGGGAGCTGCAACCCGAAGATCGGACAAATAAAAACTTATCCTGCAGTGGAACCTTAAAAACTGAACATATGGGGTTGTAGACAGGAAACAGAACCAATAGGTTTCTCGGTGTCTGCGTAAAATGTTAACCGTACCTAGGTAGTATTTAAAAAAATTATACGCATGAACCGTGCGGAATGGAAACTGCCTGCTGACAGCGTACTGTCGGGGATATAAAAAGCTTGCTTTCAATATCTAGATAAGTGCTACGCAGGAATGCCTTATCGTGAGGTAAGGAAGCCTACACTGTATGCTTACAGAGCGTGTAGGAGGAGGTCACCAGTAAAATACTAAGATTAAGAAGAAAAAATAAAATCAACCAAAAAGTATGGAAACCTCACAAATCAAAAAAGAAATAGAAACAGTAGGTGCGCGCCTGGGTAAAACCCAGGACTATCTTTGACTTGCCTGCCTTAAAAGCTAAAATAGCAGACTTAGAACAATTAGCAGCACAGCCAGATTTTTGGGATAATGCTGAAATTGCGCAAAATACACTTCAAGAACTAAACGAACTCAAAGACAAGCTACAGCAATACCACGAGTGGAAAAATAAACTAGAAGACGCTAAAGCGATCGTCGAGCTTCTAGAACTAGAAGAAGATGAAACTCTATCAGTAGAAGCACAAACAAATATCATATCTCTCCAACAGGAACTCGATCGCTGGGAGTTACAGCAATTGCTATCTGGCACTTACGACGCTAAAGGAGCCATATTAACCATAAATGCTGGTGCTGGGGGTACAGATGCTCAAGATTGGGCAGAAATGCTTCTGCGAATGTATACTCGCTGGGGAGAAAAACAAGGCTACAAAGTCCGCTTAACAGAAGAATCTAAAGGAGATGAAGCGGGAATTAAGTCAGCAACACTAGAAATTGAGGGTCGTTACGCTTTTGGTTATCTCAAAGCAGAAAAAGGTACCCACCGACTGGTCAGGATTTCTCCTTTTAACGCTAACGGGAAGCGACAAACCAGCTTTGCTGGAGTAGAAATAATGCCCGCTTTAGGTAATGATGCAGTTAAAGTAGAAATACCGGAGAAGGACTTAGAAATCAGTACCTCTCGCGCTGGGGGTAAAGGGGGACAAAACGTCAATAAAGTAGAAACAGCCGTGCGCATTGTTCACATTCCTACGGGTCTTGCAGTACGCTGTACCGAAGAACGCTCTCAGCTACAAAACAAAGAAAAAGCTCTCGCACTTCTTAAAGCTAAATTGTTGGTTATTGTCGAAGAACAAAGAGCTAAAGAAATAGCTGAAATTAGAGGAGATATGGTAGAAGCGGCTTGGGGAAACCAAATTCGTAACTACGTTTTCCATCCATATCAAATGGTCAAAGATCTGCGTACCAGCGTCGAAACTACTGCTGTCAGTCAAGTCCTCGACGGCGACCTCAATTTATTTATTGAAGCCTATTTGCGTCAGGAAACTCCCGTCTAAGTTAACCTAATCTAAACGTAACTTGTGAGAGAAAACCGCTCAATTATGCTTTCTCAATGGGAATGTTTGCTGAAAAATGTAGGAGAATGGCAGGGGTCATTTACCAGCTTCTCACCGCAAGGAGAAGAGTTAGAAGATATACCCACTGTTATTTCTTTAGAAGGTCTTAATAACAGTCAAACAATTCGTCAGGTCGTCCGCAGATCTCCCCTTAACCAACCTCCTGAAGAAAAGGTACTCGAATATAGTTCTTTAAATAGAAGTATTTTATTTTTCGATAATGGAGCCTTTTCTCAAGGATCTCTCCAATGGGGACCTTTTGCTGAATTTGGAGCGGAATTTAGTTTAATTGAAGGCGATTGCCGCTTGCGAATGGTGCAGTTTTTTAATAAAGAAGGACGCTTCGATCGCCTGACTCTAATTCGAGAAAAATTAGCAGGGATAAATAGCAATTTCAGACCGCCTTTAACTGCAGAGCAATTAGTAGGAGAGTGGCGCGGAAAAGCTGTTACCATGTATCGGGATTTAAGAACTCCCGATACTTACGATACGAACCTTAAATTAGATATTCAAGGCGATCGACTGACGCAAAAATTAACTTTTGGTATTGCTAATTCAGTTCGCACTATTTCTTCGACAGCTCAAATTCACAATCGTCTTCTGCAGTTCGATCGTAGCGATCCTCCCGTACAAATCTTGCTTCTCCCCGATGGAGCATCTTGTAACACTCCCGTAGCAATTAGAGCGGGCAGTGGTTTTGTGTTGGAAGTTGGTTGGTTACTGACTCCTCAAAGACGACAGCGCTTAATTCGCAGCTATAGTCCGCAAGGAGAATGGGTAAATCTGACATTAGTAGAAGAAGAAAAAATTAACTAATTTTCACCTGGTAAATAATAATTAAATGACCGTCGCGATCGCAAAATGCTTGCTCGGTAAAACAGAGATTTGGCGGCGCATTAAAAGTATTAGGTTCGATTATATTCAATCCCAATTCGCGAATCTTCTCAATAACTGGGTCGAGTTCTGCTACTCTAATCACTATTCCTGCTCGATAGGGAGCGTTTGGTGGAGGTAGTTCAAATCCTTTTACTTCTGTTAAAGCAAGCGCTCTAGTTTCGTATTCACTACTGAGTACGGCAAATTTAAGACGAGCACTTTTGGGAAACCTAAAAACAGAGTAGAGGTAGGAATTGGGGGATGCCTCACTTACGTAGTCTAGCTTAAAGCCGAGAATATCTCGATAAATCGACAGCGATCGCTCTAGATCGGCAACTGCTAAGCAAGGACGTTTGAGGTGAACTCCTTCTCCATATAGGGAATTGTGGTTTATTGACTGTTGTACTGATTCCATATTTTCGACCGAGTTAGGTTCGCGGTTTGGAAACTTAGCTTAACCCGCAATCGAGCGGTTATTGATAAAAATTAATTCATCTTTTGGGTCAATTTATCCGAGAAGTTCCAGGGAGGGTCAGATTTTTTTGTTAACTCGATCGCGACATTTTAGATAGCCCTGCTATATTTATTCGTGATATTAGCAACGGCTGATTTTGACACTCCAACGGGTAAACCACGTTGGATTCTTTAGACGAAACCGAACTCGCATTCGGCTAGAACCATGTTAACTTTCACGTACCACGATGTCTTATTTGCCGATAGTCGAAACTAACCAGAACACAGCAGCCCACGTTACAGTTTTCTGCATCAAGGCATTGCCAATTGCCCCTACTCTCTCGCTCCAATTGGAGTCTGAGTATACTTTTGTCTTTTTGTTGTCGTTAGCTATATTTATCTATTTTGTTTCGCTCAATCTGAAAGCAATGCTAGTAAAGGCTGGAAGTGGAGTGTTTAACACCGAGCTTGGGATTTTCCCAAACTACCGTCTAACCACAGCGTCCAATTACTCGGAGTCTCACCGTCAATTCGTGATGTCTTGGCGACTTACTAACTAATATCTATAGTACAGGAGTTCAAACCATTGCTATATAAAGATTTGATGTCGAAAATGTATAGTTTGACTGCCCCTAAAGGAGCTAACTCATTGTTCCTCCTACGGCTGAAAGCTCGTAGGTGTCCCAACTGCGGAGGGTTATTATGAGCACTGTCAAGGAACTTGTCATACCGCGCTGGTTTGTTCGTAAAGACATTGATGGATTTTTCGCGCTAGCCTTAGATAATTTAATACAGATTTTAGTAATACTGAGTTTGTGCTTTGGAGTCCTTCAGTTTCCTTCAAGCATTGTTTACGGACGTATTTTGCCTGGGGTAGCAATTAGTTTAATAGTTGGTAATTTTTATTATAGTTGGCTCGCTTACGAACAAAGTAAAAAGGAACAAAGAGACGATCTAACTGCTCTTCCCTACGGGATTAATACTGTTAGTTTATTTGCTTATGTGTTTTTAGTTATGTTGCCAGTTCGTTTAGATGTTTTAGCAAGTGGAGCTACATCGGAAATGGCAGCAGAAATAGCTTGGCAAGCTGGTTTAGTTGCTTGTCTTGGCTCTGGACTCATAGAATTGGGAGGAGCAACTATTGCTAATAAATTGCGTCAATTTACTCCTCGCGCAGCACTTTTATCGACTTTAGCAGGAATTGCTTTAACGTTTATTTCTATGGGCTTTTTCCTGCGAACTTATGCCCATCCCCTAGTAGCTTTTGTTCCTTTTGGGGTAATTTTATTATCTTATTACGGGCAAGTAAAGTTTACTATTCCAGGATTTAGCATCAATATTCCTGGGGGATTAGTAGCGGTTATATTAGGTACTATTTTAGCTTGGATGACAGGGCTTGCCAGTTGGGATGGGAGTCAGTTTGCTGCGGTAAGCGAACCTATTGGCATTCAAATTCCCCGTCTAGCGATCGCAGAAATTTGGCAAGAAAGAACCATATTATTAAGCTATTTCAGTATTATTTTACCGATGGGGTTATTTAACCTAATAGGAAGTTTGCAGAATTTAGAAAGTGCAGAAGCAGCAGGCGATCGCTATCCTGCATCGCCCTCTCTTGCAGTTAATGGCATTGGCACTATCTTTGCAGCCTGTTTTGGTTCTTGTTTTCCTACAACAATCTACATCGGACATCCAGGTTGGAAAGCTATGGGCGCTAGAATCGGATATTCTGCCTTAAATGGTATCGTGATGGGATTGTTGTGTTTGAGTGGAACGGTTGGGTTAGTATCTTTCTTTATTCCGATCGATACCGGTATGGCTATTGTTTTGTGGATCGGTATTGTTATTGTTACTCAGAGTTTTACAGCAACGCCCCAAAATCACGCTCCAGCAGTAGTTATTGGTTTGTTTCCAGGGATTGCTGGTTGGGGGGCATTAATAGCTAAAAATGCCTTGCGATCGGCAGGTTTAGGCACGCCATCCAATCCCTTTTCACCAGATTTAATTCCTATTTTCGAGCAAAGCGATACATATATTAGTGGTGCTTTTGCTCTCGAACAAGGCTTAGTTTTTAGCGCCACAATCTTGGCAGCAATTACAGTTTATATTATTGAAAAAGAGTTTGGTAAAGCAGCTTTATGGTCAATAATAGCCGCAATACTATCTTGGTTTGGTTTGCTTCACAGCTATCAATGGACAATAGCAGACACTGTAATCCATTTAGGTTGGGGTGCTGGCGCACCTTGGGCTGTTAGCTACGTTTTATTAGCTATTCTCTTTTTATACGCTCAGTGGCGGCAAACACAACACCTCTAAGTCAATTTCTTCTAGTGATACACCTATGGAATCAGAGTGTTAAAAGCTAGAAGAAACACTTAGTTGTTAGATGTTGTATCTGTTCTTCTTCTATATTAAACTTAAAACTTATCTTAATATTATTAATTAAATATAAACAATAATACAATAATTTATTGCTGGTGTAAAAACCTCTTTCTAAGTAAAAAAGAGAATTATTGAGCTTATTTAGGCAAATAACTTCATTTTGCAATTTACAATCAGAGTAGCAGCAACAAATCTTAATATTTCCAAGCTTAATTGCTTAATGCCAAAAATTAAAATCAAAAATATCGGTAAAATAACAAAAGCTAATATCTATTAGCTTTTTAAGAGTATTACTATGCTTGTATAGGCTATCGTAAATTTTTAAACTTAGCGCTCGATCTCAATAATGATTTGTTGTCTCAACCCCGACTGCAATCAACCGATTAATCCCGAAGGTCGTCGGTTTTGTCAGTACTGTCGGACTCGCTTAAAGCCAAAGTTAAGGAATCGATATAAAGTCATTAAACCAATAGGAAGGGGTGGCTTTGGAAAAACTTACTTAGCAGAAGACACCGATAAGCTCAACGAATTATGTGTAGTTAAGCAACTAGCCTTCGGTGGCTTCTCGACTCCCTTAGTTACAAAAGCAAAAGAATTATTTGAACAAGAAGCCCAACAATTACAAAGGTTGGGAGAACATCGTCAAATACCTGCTCTTTTTGCTTACTTTGAAGAAGATAAATATTTATTTCTGGTACAGCAGTTTATAAAAGGGCAAAATTTAGTAGAAAAATTAAAGAAACAAGATGCATTTAGCGACACTCAGATTAGAGAACTTTTACTCGATCTCTTACCTATTTTAAAATTCATCCACTCCAAGGGCATTATTCATAGAGACATAAAACCTGGAAATATAATGTGCCGTTCTGATGACGGTAAATATGTCTTGATTGATTTTGGTATATCAAAAATTTTAAGTTCATCTCTAAACAATCAGACAGGAACCAGTCTGGGTTCTCAGGGATATGCAGCCCCAGAACAGTTATTAGAAGGGAAAGCTGTTCCAGCCAGCGATCTCTACAGCTTAGGAGCTTGTTGCGTGCATCTACTCAGCGGAATTAATCCCTTGAAATTTTGGTTAGATCGAGGCTATGGATGGACTGAGGAATGGCAGAAGTCAATAAAAAGCCCACTGAGTCCCTCAATCGAGTCTGTCTTATCTAAATTGTTAGAAAATAACATCGATAAACGCTACCAAAAAGCTGAGCAAGTCCTAAATGACTTACAGCCGAAAAGTAAGACTTCGACCTCTACCTCGTCAAATCCACCAAAGCCAAATAGTAGGGAAACTACTTCAAAACCTTCTCAAGATTCAACTAAAGAAACTTTAGTTGGTTCAATGGGGAAAATGCACTGGATCCGACTTACTGCTTTGATGGTAACAGTAGTTAGTACCATCGCTTTAGGGGAACACATATTAACATTGATATCTGAGTTGACAGGTTTAGCAGATCCACCCGTATCTTCCGATCGAGCAGCACCTTTTGACCAAACAAAAAAAACTTTCGCAGCAGTAGAACAAATTCCTTCAGGACTCTTCAGTCATGGAGGTAGTGCCACTTGGAGCCCGATCCGAAAAAAAGTCAATCCTGCCATTGAAAAAACCTGGCCGAAGTTTAAGCTGCGCTACGTAGAGCCAATTAGTAGCAATCCTAACTCCAGCAGCGGAATAGAAATGTTATTGGATGACGAATTAGCATTTTCTCATTCCTCTCGTCCCCTTCACGACGAAGAATATGAAAAAGCTAAAATACGCGGCTATAAACTCAAAGAAATAGCAATAGCTATCGATAGCGTTGCCATCGCCACTCATCCCAGCCTCTCGATTCCTGGTTTAACATTATCTCAACTTAAAGACATTTACACGGGAAAAATATCTAACTGGAAAGAAGTTGGGGGACCAGACTTATTAATAGTTGTCTATTCTCACGATCCAAATAATGAGGGTACTGGCGAATTCTTTTTCAAACACGTTTTGGGTGGTGAGAATTTAGGAACAAATGTCGTTATCCCTGAAACCCCCCATATCGGGATTAAAAACGTAGCTTCTAACCCTGGAGCTATTTATTATTCCAGCGCGATCGAAATAGTACCTAAATGTAATGTTAAAGCCCTGCCAATTGGTAAAACAAAAAATAGTTTAGTTTCTCCTTATCAAGAACCTTTGGTTCCTTTTTCTCAATGTAAATCTCAACCTAATAAGCTAAATAAGTCTGCTTTCCAAAGTGGAAAATATCCCCTGACGCGCAGATTATTTGTGATTGTCAAACAAGATAACGGAGAAGACGAACTGGCTGGTATAGCTTACACTGAGCTTTTGTTAACAACTGAAGGTCAAAAATTAATTAGCCAGGCTGGTTTTGTTCCTATTCATCCGATCGATGATTGATGCTATCTCCAAGGAAGTCAGTTTCTGTCTTTCATGTAAACCTCACGGGAGTTTGGAAACCCCTATTTTTAAATAGGGTGAAGTACAAAAAGTTCATTTTTATTAGGGAAGTCTTCATCAGCAGTTCAGTTATATACGAAGCAATAAAGTTATCGTTAAA
>JASJDA010000256.1 GCA_030065755.1 Prochloraceae cyanobacterium
TTGGTCGTGGCAATGTAGGTGCAGTAAAACCAAATTATTATCGGTATTTCTACCTCCACTGGATTTGGACTCCAGGTGGTGTTTTTCCACCACATCATCTGGTTTAAAGCTTAATCCGCAGTAACAGTAGATGGAAAAGTTTTTTTTAGAGGCGTGCCGCTACGCGGATCCCTTCGGGATCGCCAGCTAAAAACTTGACTCCCAAGTCTGGCCACTAGTAGTATTAATGTTCTAAAATCTCCGAATTAATATAAGTATTGCTTATATTTTTTGTGTACACTCATTTGAGTTGTAGTAGAAGCTGGATATTTGGGAAATAAAACTGAGAAGCGATCTCGCAGAACCGCGAGGCGCGAAAATATTTTCAACGTATATTGAGTAAAAAAAATTGAATGATTTAATATAACTATTCTAGACAAATCTCAGCTATTTAAGCATTTTTGGCAAAACTGTTTCTATCGCTCGCCATTGGACTTTGGAGAACAAAAAAATTAGCGTAAATTTTACGCTAACAAAAGTTGTGACCAAAACTGAGAGGTTTAAATCGTCTTTTAATCCCTTGGCAAAATAAGAAAGATCTGGTTCCCTTTTTCCTCCAAAGAGCTCTCGTAACTTTCTTGAAGAGAAACAATTACCTTTCCTTTTTTTATTAGCGTAAAAATTACGCTAATAATATTTTTTTTATTCCAAATCGCTAGTTTGAATACTTTAACAGACGGTTATATTAAACTTATTTTTTTGCTCTGCTTAACTATTAATCAAGTTGTCGAAATATAGATTATTTCTCTCACTTCATAAATTTGATTTATTACATTAGATAAAAATGCGAGCATTTGTTTTAAGGAAAATAAAGAACGATATACCAAACGACTGCCTCGTCTGGGTTTAGAGATTTTTGACCATAAAATATAAATCCAAATATTAACTATTAAGAATGAAATACCTACATATAGTAATCTAATTATAGGGTTTTTAGTCGTAGTTCTAATTCGACAAATATTTTTCAGACGATAACTAGTCTCAATTCCAAATCTTTTACGATAATCTTGATAAATATAATTTAAACTAATATTTACCTTATAGACTACATAAGCTAAATATTCAACTCCAAACTTTCCTCGTTTGCCTTTACGATATTTACAAATAACCCAAAGAGGAAAAGTCACTTGATTCTCTTTTCCTTTGTTCATAGTATGAGTTGTTTTATAACTCTTTTGACCTTTTAAATACTGATTAATTCCCCCAGTTTTTCCATTTCTAATAGCAGGCATTATAAAAGGTATATCTAGAGCTATTAGCCATCTTATTACTGAACTACTGTAAAAGCCTCTGTCTAAATACAGCCTTTTAATTTTGAGATTTAAAGATTGTATTTTATCTAAAAGATAAGTTATAATAGCTACATTAGTATAACTCTTTTTGATGCCAATAACAGCTATAGTTAATCGTTTGTTATTAGCGATTATATATACACTAGCATAAGCATAAAATGAACAAGTTCCGTTTTTAGGTTGACCACGATAAATGTAATCTTCTTCTTGTTTTGTTGGTTTTCCATAATAGGGAATTAAATTTAAATCGATCGCCAGCTTGTGTTTTCTTTTTTTTATTCGACGGGGGAGCTTACTTATTAATCCTTGATTGATTTGATTTTCTAATTGTTTAAAATTTTCAAATTTACCTAAATGATTTCTAATAGTTTTACCAGTGTAAGACTTTTTTAATTTTTTAGCTGTATTTTCTATAGTATCAGCCTGACTGGCGGCTCCGACTATTATTTGGTGTATATCTTTTTGACTACAAGATGCTTTTCCTGTATCAATTGGTAGATATTTAATCAAACATTCAATAACTTCTTTTAAAGTTTCTTTATCAGTTAAAACAGCTTTTTTAGCGATCTTTGTCAATTTTTGACCAACAGCGATTGCATTCATTTTCGCTCAATTTAACAGTTTGATTTCCAAAATATCCAGAGTATATATAAGTAAATTTTTAAGCCAATTAACTTATAAGTAAAATTTATGCTTTGTCGAAGAATAGTATATATATACTATTCCGTGAAAGAAAAATAAATCAATTTGTTGTTTAGCGATCGCCTCTAAAAAAAACTTTTCCATCTACTGATATTCGAGCAGTTGGATGAGGATAGATCTCGTTATGCTGAGACTGTCATAAATGTGGGGGCGATCGCCGAAGATACTACTGAAGATGTGAGAAACAAACAAAACCAGTACCGACAAATTCGTCAAGATAAGGGATGGTGGCGAGATTATTCGGCTTGTAATTTATGGACTGCGGCATTTTTTACCCCGTTGACACAAGAAAATCTACAATTGTTACCTACTAGTGCGGCAATATCAAGATTATTGCGGGGGAATTTGTCTACAGAAAAGGTAGTAAAAGCAGCGAATAAGTTAGCAGAAGAAAAACGATTTTTCCATTGGTGTTTGGAATTTCCAGAAGTGTTTGAAAATGGCGGGTTTTCCTGTGTCATTGGCAATCCTCCGTGGGAACGAATTAAGTTACAAGAAAAAGAGTTTTTTACTACTAAAAGTCCTGAAATTGCTAATGCTAAAAATAAGGCAGCTAGGACTAGATTGATTAAGCACTTAGTAGAAACTAATCCCCAGTTATTACAAGAGTTTGAAGCAGCTAAATATTTTGCTAACGCACAGAGTAGATTTCTTCGCGAGTCAGATAGATTTACTTTAACGGCTGTGGGAGATATTAATACTTATGCTGTGTTTGCTGAAACTAATAAGAAATTGATTGCCTCTGATGGCACAGTTGGGATGATTTGCCCTACAGGAATTGCTACTGACGACACTTGTAAAAAGTTCTTTGGCGATATCACTCAAAAGCAATATTTATCCAGTTTATATGACTTTGAAAATAGAGAAGCTATATTTACTGCTGTACATCGTAGCTATAAATTCTCTCTACTAACTATCAGAGGTCAAACGGTCAAACAAAGTAAGTTTTCTTTCTTTCTAACTCAACCGAAACAAATAGAAGATAAAGCGCGAGTCTTCCAATTATCTCCTCAAGATATCGCCTTAATGAACCCGAACACCCTCACTTGTCCTGTATTTCGCACTCGCGCTGATGCTGAATTAACTAAAAAAATATATCGCCACGTCCCTGTTTTAGAAAATGAAAAAACGGGTAATAATCCTTGGGGTGTTTCATTTATGGCTATGTTTCACATGAGTAGTGATAGCGGGCTGTTTAAAAATGAGGCTGGTGATAGTTTAGTTCCACTTTATGAGGCGAAGATGTTTCACCAGTTCGACCATCGCTGGGCGACATATACTGATAATGGAAAGACTAGAGATTTGTGCGATCGAGAAAAGAGCGATTTAAATTGTAAAATACAGCCCCGTTATTGGGTCGATCGTACTGAGGTGAAAAATCGTTTAGCTGATAAGTGGAAAAAAGATTGGTTGTTGGCTTTTAGAGATGTTTGTAGATCAACTGATGAACGTACAGCTATTTTTAGTCTTTTACCGAAAGTCGCTATTGGAAATAATGCTCCATTAATGACATTAGGAATACATAAACCTAATTTATCTTCCTGTTTATTAGCTAATTTGAATAGTTTAGTTTTTGATTTTGTGACCCGTCATAAAGTTGGCGGAACCCACATGAATTTTTTCATAGTCAAACAACTCCCCGTTATCCCCCCAGAAAAATACACCGAAGAAGACATTGAATTTATTAGCAGCAGAGTCTTAGAATTAGTTTATACTGCTTATGATATGCAACCCTTTGCTAAAGACATGGGATATGAGGGAGAACCATTTATTTGGGACGAACAAAGACGGGCAATATTAAGAGCAGAATTAGACGCATATTATGCCAAATTATACGGACTTACCCGCGACGAACTTCGTTATATTCTCGACCCTGCTGATGTCTATGGGAAAGAATTTCCTAGCGAAACTTTCCGCGTCTTAAAGAACAACGAAATCAAAAAATATGGCGAATATCGCACTCAGAGATTAGTCCTAGAAGCGTGGGATAAGATGTTTGAGTAGTTGGCAAATAGCAGTAATTTTAGGCAACTTTGGTAAAATCAATGTATCTCAAAAAAAGCAAACAAGATGAACAACCAACTGATTGATACTTTAATCCAAATTATCCGTTCTCTTTCTAAAGAAGAACGAAACTTATTAGAAGAAAAGTTATTTTTCGACACCTCAGAACCTTCAACACGAGATTTGATGAAAATAGCAGAACAAAGTGGTTCTTTTAGCTTTTTAGAAGACGAACCCGATATTTATACCCTCGAAGATGGAGAACCAATCTAGTGTCACTTGCTAAAGGAGATGTTGTTTTAGTTCCTTTTCCTTTTACAGATTTAACTCAAACTAAGCTACGTCCTGCGGTGGTTTTATGGGTAGACAGTGCGGGTAATGATGTTACTGTTTGTTTTATTTCCTCACAAAATCTCACCAATATTCGCCCAGATGAATTTTATCTCGATTCAAAAGATCCAGAATTTTCTGGTACTGGTCTAAAACTTGCTTCTAAAGTTAGAGTGTCGAGAATTGTTACTATTGAACGTAGCTTTATCACTAGACGCATTGGTAAATTAGGAATTAATCAAACTGTAGAACTAAATAAAACTCTAATAAAAACATTTCAACTTTAGAGGAAAATACTGAAGCAACTTGAAATCAATAGACAATAAGCTAGAGAAAGTAAACATTTCAAGATAATAAAATTTGGTTATGACAACATGGGCAGTTTCCATTGCCGATACCTTTTTAAATGAACTTTTAAATCTTCCTCAAAACGTCAGTAAAAAAGTTAGTAAAGCTGTCAAAATCCTAGAACAAGATCCGCTTTCGGCTCAAGGCGATGCCAAAAAACTGAAGGGTTACAAAAACAATATCTATCGAGTTCGCATTGGGAACTACCGCCTGTTCTACAGTTTCGGTCAAGGTTGGGTAAAACTTCTCAGTATCCGCAAGCGCGACGAACGCACCTACGAAATAGAAGTACCATTATTTGAAAAACCTACGCCTCCGCCAGAAAATGCTATTCTCGAACCACAAGTAGCAAAAGCTTTAAATGGCAAGCTGGTAGAAGAAAAGCAGCAAGAATTTCACCATCCTACCTCAAACCTCACTAGCGATTTGCCCCTAAAATTTACTGACTCTCTCCTCAAAAAGTGGCAAATACCTGAAGAATACTGGTCTGATATCTTACAAGTTCAAAACTCCGAAGCCATACTCGACCTACCTATTCCCGATAAATATATAAGTCGTATCCTGGATAATTGTTTCCCTCGTTCTCTAGAAGAAATCGAGCAAGCGCCCGAATATCTCCTCAAAAACCCCTCAGACTTAGAGCGTTTTGTTGAAGGCGACCTCAGTGCTTTCCTTCTCAAACTCGACCCCGAACAGGAGAAATTACGGGACTTTGGCAGCAAAGGTCCGATTTTAATCAAAGGTGGTCCTGGTACGGGTAAATCGACTTTAGCCCTCTACCGCGTCGAAAAACTCCTCGACCTCGGTTTCAAAAACATTTTATTTACCACCTATACCAACGCACTCGTCACCTATTCTCAACAGCTTCTCGAACAATTACTGGGTGAACCTCCTCAAAAAGTAGGCGTTGAGGTTACTACCATCGATTCTTTAATTTACCAATACTACGTCAAAGCCTATGGGAGAACGGGCTTCGCTAAGGAAGAAGAGTGCAAGCACTTTTTAACTATCGCCTTGACGACGGCAAACATTTCCGCTAAAAATGTCTTCGACCAACAAGTTCGCCGCTGCACCATAGAAAAGTTAGGACTGTCCTACTTGTTACAAGAAATCCTGGAAGTTATTGAATCTAGAGGGATTGAAAACCTAGAAGAATATCAAAAAGTTGCCAGAACCGGACGAGGGTTGCCCCTCAAAGCTAACATCCGCGAAGCTATTTGGGCAGTTTATCAAACCTGGAAGGAATTAATGGAAAAAAACAAAAAACTTACCTGGGAACAACTTAGAAGAAAAGCCTTAGCTTCCCTCGCCCAATCTTCCTTTAATCCTCCCTATCAAGCCATTCTGATCGACGAAGCCCAGGACTTATCTCCCGTCGCCTTGCGCTTTCTGCTTTCTCTAGTACCTTCATTTGAAGGCGTTTACTTGACTGCTGATGCTTCTCAATCCCTCTATCAAAAAGGTTTCAGTTGGAAACAGATTCACACTGCCCTCAACGTGACTGGGCGTACTCTCATCCTCAAACGCAACTACCGCAATACCCAACAAATTAGTGCCGCCTGCGCCCAGATCCTGGCAGGGACGAAAGCAGGGGATAAAGACTGTTTACATCAACATCCATCTCCACATCAAGGAGAACCTCCTATATTCTTGACAGAAAATGACCGAGAAAGAGAAATCGATCGCATTCGAGATTTTTTGCTTGCTGCTGCTAAAAAGTATCGCCTTCCCCTTCATGGCAGTGCCGTTCTTTGTCCTAACAGTCAAACTGCCAAACAATATGCCAAGAAATTAACCGAGTCGGGACTCAATGCCAAATTTGTCTGGGGCAAAAAAATCGATCTCAAAGCCCCTCAGATTAAAGTGATGACCCTTTATTCTGCCAAAGGCTTAGAGTTTCCCTTTGTCGTGGTGGGATTATCGGGAAATCCTTTTCCCCAAATTGACGAACAACTACCGCCAGAAGAAGTTCCCGCCGCGCTCGACGCTCAACGCCGCCTGTTTTACGTCGGTTGTTCCCGTGCCATGCGCGCGCTGATGGTGTCTCATCCTGGCTTGCCAAATTCTTCAATTCTAGATATTCTTGCTCCTCCTTATTGGCAAAAAGAAGTTGGTTCTTGACCTTCAACTCTTAGTTCCTAGTTAGCTCAAACTCAATTTTAAAGTAACGAAACATGAAAATCCCAGTTAGATTGCACGATATCCAAAATGACTTGCAAATGCTCGCTCAAGTCAGTACTTGGCTGGCTGAAGGTAAAGCCGAACTCAATTGTACCGAGGTAGAATTCCTAAGCCAAGAAGAATTTACTGCTTTGTTTTCCGCTATCCCTCCCGACTGGGATTTCGAGCGCTTAGGAGAAGTCTTTGATGTCAATACTCTAACTGAGACTTTTGCTCGACAACTAACGAACTGGGTGAGCCAAAATCAAGTCACAACTGAGAAGTTAGAAGTTGAAAGTTTTCAAGACAATATCAATATCAAGTCTCAATCCTTAAATATATTCAACCTTCGAGATAAAATTATCGACGACTACCGCAGTTATATAGAAAGTTTTCTTAAAATCCGCGACCCCAAAGTCAAAGAATTTGTCGAAAGCGAACTCGATCGAGAACAATTGTGGACAGATCCCTTAGTTCAACTCAACCCCGCTTACAAACGCAGTGCTAATATCGAGTCCTTAATCTCTGAAGGTATTTTACATCCAGATTGCCAGCATTATTTTCCAGATATCCCCTGTTTTTACCATCACCAAGAAAGTGCTTTTAGATGGGCTCGCAAAAACCAACCCTACGTCCTAACGACAGGAACGGGTTCTGGTAAAAGTTTATCCTACGTCGTCCCTATTATTGACGACTTGCTGCGCCACCCTGAAATTAAAGGAGTTAGGGCGATTTTAGTTTATCCCATGAACGCCCTAATTAATTCCCAAGAAGAAGAATTCCAGAAATTTCTCAAGAAAGTCTCTAAATCTCACATTCGAGTCCAAAAATATACGGGACAAGAAACCCTAGAAGAAAAAACTAAAATACAAAACGATCCCCCCCAAATTTTACTTACCAACTACGTGATGCTGGAATTAATGCTTACCCGCACCCACGAAGAAAAATTAGTAAAATCCCCCGACTTAAAATTTCTTGTTCTCGACGAACTTCACACCTATAGAGGTCGTCAGGGTGCAGATGTAGCTATAGTCGTTCGCAAACTGCGCCAGCGCTGCGGTAGCAAACAATTACTCTGCATCGGAACATCTGCCACCATGTCTACAGAAGGCGATCGCGTAGACCGTAAAGCCACAGTAGCAAACGTTGCTAGTAAATTATTTGGAGTCGAGGTCAAACCCGATAACGTCATCGACGAAACCTTAGAAAAAGCGATCTCCCGTCCCTATCCCGATATTAACGAACTTCGCAGCAGTCTCGATCGAGGATTGCCCCCAGAAGCAGAACAAACCGAAGCAGCTTTTAAAGCCCATCCTCTCAGCGCTTGGATCGAAATGAACTTTGGCTTAAAAGAAGAGGACGGCCATTTAATACGCCAAACTCCTATATCCTTAAAAGAAGGGGCGAATTTATTAGCACAACAGATCCAAGTTGGTCAAGATACTTGTCTCAATACTCTCAAACAGATGTTTTTCTGGGGCAGTAAAGTCGAGAAAGGACTGCCTTTTAGATTGCACCAATTCATCTCTCAAGGTGGAAGCATCTACGCTACTTTAGAAGCTAAAGACAAACGAGAATTTACTCTAGACGGACAGTATAAAACCACAGGCGATCGCCTTTTATATCCTCTAGTTTTTTGTCGGGAGTGCGGTCAAGATTATTACGTAGTTCGCTACGATACTCAAAATCGCCAAATTACTCCTTTACTGCCAATAGCTATCGATACCGAAGTTGACAGTGAAGATATTTATGAGGGTTATCTTACCTTAGACGAACCCGATTTGTGGGACGAAAGTGATCGAGAACGCTTGCCAGACAATTGGTTTAAAGAGAGTAAAAAGTACGGTAGAATCCCTAAAAAAGAGTATCAGTGGTTTATTCCTCAAAAACTATGGCTTCGTGCTAGCGGCGAAGTCGAACAATCTGCCGTTACCTCAGAAGAAAAAGTAGTCCCTTGCTGGTTTATTCCCAAACCCTTTTTAAGTTGTCTTAACTGCGGCATAGTTTACGATCGCCGCCCCACTGAATATCGCAAACTCGCTCGTCTCAGCAACGAAGGACGCAGTACAGCCACCACCCTCTTATCTTTATCTGCTGTCAGCCATCTCAAAGCTACAAACGCAGTTAAACCAGAAGCAGCCAAGATTCTCAGCTTTACCGACAACCGTCAAGATGCCTCTCTTCAAGCGGGACACTTCAACGATTTCGTCCAAACCAGTTTTCTAAGAGCTAGTTTAAACGGAGCGCTACAGAAAAACAAAAAATTAACTCACAAAGAACTAGCAAAAGTAGTAGTCGAAGAAATGGGACTCTCCCAAGAAGAATATGCTAAAACCGCAGCCGAGTACGGTATTGGCAAAATCAGGAACGAACGAGCCTTCGAGCATTTGATCGAATATCGCCTTTACGAAGACCTCCGACGGGGCTGGCGGATCGTACAACCCAACTTAGAACAGTGCGGGTTGCTGGCGATCGAGTACGAAGGATTAGAGCAAGTATGTCGAAACACTAGACCCTGGCAAAAACATCCCCACCCAATTTTATTACGAGCCACTGCCTCTCAAAGAGAGATCGCATCCATTGTTCTCTTAGATCAACTGCGCAAAGAATTAGTTCTCGACGCTGAATTACTACAAGAAGAAAACATAGAAAAATTAAAACGAGAAGTAGCACAAGCACTTAACGATACCTGGAAATTCGATACCGAAGTACTTCGCAAAGCTAAATGGGCTACCTTAGCTAAAGGAAATTCTCAGGATAAAGGGAAAATCAAACTCACAGCCAGAAGTAAAATAGGGCGTTTTTTAAGAAGTGATCGCGCTTGGTCTTGGTTAACTTCTCTCCTAGAAGAATCAGAATACAATCGACTGATAGAAGCACTGCTGAAGGTTCTCACCGACTGTGGCTATCTAAAACGTCAGGGAATTGACGTACAGTTACGTATTGATTCGATGGTTTGGCATCAGCAGAAAACAGATCGAATTCCTGTAGACCTTCTCACTACCAAACGGCTTCAAGGAAGTGAAAAAACTTTGCAGGATGTCAACTTATTTTTCCAAAATTTCTACGCTCGCGGCGCTTCTTACATCAAAACCATGCAAGGTCGAGAACACACGGGACAAGTAACTAATGCCAACCGCCAACAACGAGAAGAAGAATTCAGACACGGGAAACTAGCGGCATTATTTTGTTCTCCCACTATGGAATTAGGAATAGACATATCAGATCTGAGCATAGTTCACCTCCGTAACGTTCCGCCAAACCCCGCCAATTACGCACAACGTAGCGGACGGGCTGGAAGAGGAGGTCAGCAAGCTTTAGTAATTACCTATGCAGCAGTTGGTAGCGGACACGACCAGTATTTCTTTAAGCGCCAGCCTCAAATGGTTGCAGGTTCGGTCTCTCCTCCAAAATTAGAACTAGCCAACCAGGATTTAATTAAATCCCACATTTACTCTCTCTGGTTAGCATCTACAGGGGTTGAGTTTAAAGACTCAATGAATCAAATCTTGAATTTAGATGTTGAGGGGTATCCCTTACGGGACGATATTAGAGCAGGTCTGACCCGATCGCCAGCAGATTTACAAAAATGTCTTTGCGAGGTTCAAAATATCTTGAGCGATATATTTTCCCAGCAAGACCTCGATCGAACTCGTTGGTATAGCGAAGAATGGCTCCAACATACCTTAATAAATGCTTTAAATGCTTTCGATCGTGCTTGCGATCGCTGGCGCAGATTATATGGAGATGCAGTCGCGCAGTTAGAAGAAGCGCGCGCGGCGATCGATCGCTATGTTAGAGGAAGCGTTACACAACAAGAACGGGAAAATGCCGAAATCAAAGAAAAGGAAGCTAAAAGACAAATAGACTTGTTAGTGGGTCAAGCAAATACGAGTCGCAGCAAGAGTAATTTTGAATTTTATCCTTATCGCTATTTGGCTTCAGAAGGATTTCTTCCAGGTTTTAATTTCCCTCGTTTGCCAGTCAGGGGATATATTAGAGCAGTTGGGGGAGGAGAATTCATCTCTCGTCCTCGCGTTGTTGCCATTCGCGAATTAGCACCATCTAATATCGTCTACTATGAAGGTAGTAAATTTGAAATTAATAAAACCTCCATTCCAGTTGACGGTATCGAGTACGATTGCGTCGCTCTTTGTCACAAATGCGGTTATTTCCATGACGGAGACAATTTCGGCAGAGATACTTGTCAAAACTGCTTGCAAAAACTAGCCTCAGACTCAGCAGGTAATAGCCATACACTCACTCAAGTTCTTCCTATGGAAACAGCTTTCACTCGCAGACGGGAACGAATTACCTGCGATGAAGAAGAAAGGCTGAAATACGGTTACGATATTATTACTCATTTCCGCTACGACGAAGAAAGAAAAGAAGCAGCGAGCGTCACTACCTCTGACGGTACAGAAATACTCAAGCTTACTTATGGAGAAACCGCTAGTATTTGGCGCATTAATCGAGGATTGAAAAGGTCGAGGGATCGAGGTTTCAAACTCAATACAGAAACTGGAGAGTGGGGAGATTCCAAAGACTTTAAAAATACCTCTACTGAAAATAATATTCAAACGGGGGTAAACTTGATGGTCTCCGACACCTGCAATCTCATGGTAGTTGAAGTAGTTGATTTACCCGAAAGTGATAAAGAAGGTTTTTTAGTAACTTTACAATATGCTTTAGAAAAAGCTATCCAAGCCCTTTATAAACTAGAACCAAACGAACTAAAATCTATTCTTGTAGGAAAAGAAAAGTACATTCTATTTTGGGAAGCAGCAGAAGGAGGTGCGGGAGTACTTTCTAATATTTTGTCAGACCCCAAAGCTATCTCGAAGTTAGCAGATGCAGCCCAAGATATTTGTCACTTCAAACAACCAAAAGTTAGTTGTACCCAAGCTTGCTATGAATGCTTACTTTCCTACCAAAATCAATCCGACCATCCCCGCTTAAACCGTCATCTAATTAGTTCGTTCTTAAACCAATTAACAAACAGTACTTTAAGCCGCCACTGTCAAGGAGTTTCTCGCGCCGAACAATATCAACAATTGCGCGCTCGTACCGACCCCAATTCCGACTTCGAGCGAGTAGTTTTAGAGGAAATTTACAAGCGAGGAATAAAGCTACCAGACTCCGCACAAGAGTTAATTCCCGAAGCTAATTCTTTGCCCGATTTTCTCTATAAGAAAGCTAAAATAGCTGTTTTTTGCGACGGTTCAGTTCACGATAGTCCCGCTCGACAAGAAAAAGATCGCATACAACGGGAAAATTTGCAATGGAATGTTGGTTATACGCCGCTGGTCCTTCGTTATGATGAAGATTGGAAATCTAAATTAGACTTGTTGAAAGCTTTGATTTAGATGCACTTGCCCTGCAACTGCATCTAGTCGGCAGTTTGAGTCCCTGCGCCGCTAAGCTGCTCTCTCCGTAAGAGCTTAAAGTCAACATCAACATTTTACCGTCAATTTCAAATTATTAGATCTCAAGCTTCGGTATTAGTTTCAACGCTGGATGATTTGCGATCGCACCTACAAGCGTCTCATAAAGTACGAGCGTTGCGATCGCATATAACAACGATCTTAGCCTCCTACAACTATCAAACTATATAGTTTCGCTTGATAGGGGAAGCAGCAAGTCCATAAATAGAAGAGAATGCTTGAGAATGTATCAATATCTTG
>JASJDA010000257.1 GCA_030065755.1 Prochloraceae cyanobacterium
CGAGAATTATCAAAAATTATATTTCACCCATTTAAAATAATACAAACTTATCCTTTTTATTGGTTTGAAAAAACAATTGGTTTCTGTTGATTATCTATTACTTTTTTCAGCAAACCCTAGCTATAAAGAAATTCAGCAGTGGTTGAGAAGTGTTCATGATGTTGAAGCTTCTTACCATACAGTACATAAGACAGTTCGCTATAAACTTAAGTCTAAATTAAAAGTTCCTCGTCCAGTCAATATCAAACAGGAAAAAGAAGCAATAGATAACTTTAAAAAAAACTACCAGAATTAATAAACTCTACCTTAGAAGAGAATAAATATTTATTAGAAAAATATAAAAAAGTTAGATATTGGTGTCAAGATGAAAGTCGTTTTGGACTGAATACCATTAGAAGAAGAAAGATTACAGCTAAGGGAATCAAACCCAAAGGAGTAGAACAATGGAAGTTTTTATATAGGTGGTTGTATGGCTTGATTGAACCCATTAGTGGAAATAATTTTTTCTGGGAATTTACTCACCTGAACAGTGTTTGTTTTGAGATATTTCTTGACTTATTTTCAGAACATTACCCTGATGAATTACATATAATTCAGTTGGACAATGGAGCTTTGCATAAAGCTTTAAGTTTAAATATTCCTGAAAATATTATACTATTATTTCAACCACCTTATGGGACTTTTTTTTATTTTTCTTTGTATTTTTCTCCAGCCAAAACAGCTCAATTCACTATTTTTTTTAAGAAATAAAATTTTTTATTACAAAGTTTTCCTTAATATAGATATATTTATTAAAAATAAATCAAATATAAATTTTTTTAAAAAATACACGAAAGATTTACTGATATTGTTGATGCCAAGCAATAAAATAACCTATTTAATTGTTTAATTGCTTAAAAGTTTGAGCTGTGGTGTGAGATGTGAGATGTCAGCAGTAGTATCTATTATTATAGTAAATTACAATCGGGAAAAGTATATTAACGCCGCAATTGAAAGCGTTTTATCTCAAACTTATCGAGAATTCGAGTTACTGATATGGGATGACGGTTCGACCGATCGCTCCGTAGAAATTGCCCGCGAATATGCTAAGCGCGATCGGCGAGTTAAAGTAGTAGCAGCTTCTCATCAAGGTATAGACAAGGCTCGAAAAGAAGCGAACGCACAGACTTCAGGAAAATATCTCAGCTGGGTAGATAGGGACGAGGTGCTAGCACCCACAGCATTAGAAGAGACACTCGCCATACTCGAAGATTCTCCGCAGACTGGATTAGTTTATAGAGACTATCTAGATAAAGAGACCTTCAAAAGAAAGTCCGCACGCAAATCCCTTCGTAAAAGCCTTTTGGGAATAGTCGCTTGCCTCAGTCTAGCTTTCTCTGTTCCCCTTCCAGCAGCCGCACAACAAAGAATTATTCCCAATCGCGACGGTACCAGAACAATTATCGATCGCCATGGAAATCGTATAAATATTAGGGGCGGTACCCTATCGCGAGATGGCAAAAATCTGTTTCACAGTTTCCGAGAGTTTGGTTTAGATCCTAACCAAATAGCTAATTTCCTCTCTAATCCACGAATTCGCAATATTTTAGGCCGCATCAACGGTGGCAACCCCTCTATGATTAACGGTTTGATAAAAGTTACAGGGGGAAATTCCAATTTATTTTTAATGAACCCTAGCGGGATTATTTTTGGGCCTAACGCAAGGATAAATGTCCCTGGGGACTTCAGCGCTACTACAGCTACAGGAATTGGGTTAGAAGGTGGTTGGTTCAATGCTTTTGGCCCTAACGACTATATTAATTTAGTGGGCAACCCTAACGGGTTTAAGTTTGAGGGGACAGAAGCAGGAACAATTATCAATGCCGGAGATTTAAAGGTACGAGAAGGAAACAATATCTCTTTGATTGGAAGACAGGTAATTACTTTAGGCACCATAGAAGCGCCAGGAGGAACAATTACTATAGCAGCAGTCCCAGGAACCAGTTTGGTGCGCCTCACCCAAGAAGGGCAAATTCTCAGTTTAGAATTTGAGCTACCTACAGATGCCAATGGAAATCCAATGCCAATTAGAGTTTTGGATTTACCTGCTTTGTTAACCAATGCCCCTGCCGATTTAGATACTGGCTTAAGGGTTAGTGCAAGTGGGGAAGTAGAGTTAAAAGACTCTGGTGTTGCGGTTCCTAATTTGCCTGGTGCTAATGTAGTATCTGGGAATTTGAATGTTAGCAGTGCGCGAGATCTAGGTGGTAAAATTCAGGTTGTGGGCGATCGTGTAGGTCTTATAGGAGCTAATTTAGACGCTTCTGGAACCAATGGGGGCGGTAGTGTTTTAATTGGCGGGGATTATAAGGGTGAGGGTAGTGTGCCAAATGCCCTGACTAGTTATGTAAGTGACGATTCCACAATTAGGGCAGATGCAACAGATAGGGGCGATGGAGGTCAAGTTATTGTTTGGGCAGATGAGGCTACCCGCTTTCATGGCAATATTACGGCAAGAGGTGGTGAATCAAATGGAAATGGAGGCTTTGTCGAAACCTCTGGTAAATATTTAGAAGCTACAGGTAGGGTAGATGCTAGTGCAACCCAGGGAGAAAGAGGATCGTGGCTGCTCGATCCGAACAATGTCACAATAAGCAACCAGCCCGATACGAATATTGTTCAAAATCCAGTCGGAAACTTTTCTCCCAACAATAATGACGCTATTGTAAGTGCGCAAAGCATCGAAACTTCTCTTAATGTAGGTACAGACGTAACTGTAACAACTGAAGGCCTACCAACAGATCCATTAGGTGTTCCAAACCCTAACAATCAAGCAGGTAACATTACTGTTGCTGCTAACATCACTAAAACCAGGGGCTCCGAAGCAACCTTGACCTTACGGGCAGAAAATAACATTATTATTAATCCTAACGTTCAAATTCGATCTGGGACTCCTGGGAGCGTTCCTAATCCTCTAAATGTTCTTAATGTTACCCTCAATGCCGATAGTGATGCGAGTGGTGCGGGGGCGATCGCGATGAGACCCAACTCTGCCATTATTTCTAATGGTGGCAATATTATCTTGGGTGGTGGTTCAGATCCTCTGCAGTTTCCTGCTGTTGGTACAGGTGAATTATTGCCGCAGACGAATATTCAGCTCAATGACGGAATTTTAATTGATGGGGCTACACTTAATGCTGGAACAGGTAACATCAGCCTCAGAGGAACTGGATATGGAGACACAATTGACACAATTAATGTTGCTAGCGGTATAGAATTACGCAATGCCGAACTACGTAATACAGATGGGGATATTACCCTAATAGGTACTGGTAAAAATATTGCTATTCCTATTGAGGGCATCGTCAATGAAGTCTCCTTAGCGGCACAAGGGATTTTCCTTAGCAATAGCACCCTATTGACCCAAACAGGGGATATAAACTTAACAGGCACTGGTAATAATATTAATGTTCCTCAAAATCCTGCCCTAGTAGAGAATATATCCCTTGGGGCGCAACAGGGGATTTCCCTTAGCAATAGCACCCTATCGACTCAAACAGGGGATATAAACTTAACAGGCACTGGTAGTAATATTACTGGTGATGTGGAAGAGGCGAGAGTTTTTTTTGGGCAGTTAATCGCAGAACTACAAGAGTTGCGAGCACAAGGGATTTCCTTTGACAACTTCACTGTAGTCGAATCGACTCAAACAGGTAATATAACTTTAACAGGTGCTGATATCAATTTAAATAGTATACCTCTTGCATTGGCCTTATCCAATCCCCTCTTCCCCATTCAAATACCCCCTAATGTTAGCTTGAGTCGTTTAGAAGGGATTAGTCTTAACAACGCCTCAATTAACACAAATGCAACAAATAGCGGCACTGTTACCCTCACTGCCGATGAAATTAACATATCCGACACTTCGCAAATTAGAGGGGGGGGCACCTTACAGTTGCAGCCTCTTACCCCTAGCTTGGGAATTACTGTTGGGGGAACTATTGGAAATAGTAACGATCCTCAATCATTAAATTTAGATAGCACCGAACTTAACACCATCCAAAATGGCTTTAGTGAGATCTTCATTGGACGGAATAACAGCAGCGGAGAAATTAGCCTAGCTGGTAATGTAATTTTCAACGCTCCAGTTACATTGCGATCGCCTGTGGGTTCAGGTTCCATTGATACCGCAGGATTTAACATCACAGGTAGCAATAGGGTCACTCTTCAAGCTGGGGACTCAATTATCTTGGGAGAAGAATCTATAATCTCTTCTCCTAGCGATCTCCTCAATGTTACCCTCAATGCCGATCGCGATGGAAATGGTGCTGGCGCGATCGTGATGAGATTGGGTTCTGCCATTATCTCTAATGGGGGAAATATTACCTTGGGTGGTGGTTCAAACCCTCTTGAGTTTTCTGCTGTTGGGATACCTAATAACATTGAGGGAATTTTAATTGATGGGGCTACCCTTAATGCCGGAACAGGTAATATTAGCCTTAGAGGAACTGGATCTGGAGTAGGGCAAAATGAGGGTTACGGTATTGGATTAACAAACAATGCTCAGCTACTTACTACGGGGACAGGGAATATTACCTTAGATGGAGCTGGTAGCAACGGGACAGATTTTAACGACGGGATATATATTTTCAGATCCAGGATTACCTCAGTCAATGGAGATATTAGCCTGACAGGAAGGGGAAATGGCTCTGGAAACGGCAACAATGGAATTCAAATTGACGGTGATAGCACAATTGAGGGCAATAATAGCAGAATAGAATCGACAGGGACAGGGAATATCACCTTGGATGGAACTGGTAGTAACGGGGCAGATTTTAACGACGGGATAGTTATTTTTAGATCTAGAGTTACTGCAACAAGTGGAAATATCAGCTTCCTTGGGAGGGGAAATGGCTCTGGTAGAAGCAACAATGGCATTCAAATTGGGGACTTGGAGTTTGTTAGTCCATCTCAGCCTGCTGGTGGCGTAGTAGAATCGACAGGAACTGGGAATATTACCTTCAATGGAATTGGTGCTAACGGGACAAGTGGGAATTCAGGAGTAGAAATTAACCAAGAAGCACGGGTTACTTCGGTAAATGGAGATATCAGCCTCACTGGGAGGGGAAATGGCTCTGGCAGCAACAATTTTGGTATTGAAATAAACAACGATAGCACTATATCTTCCATAGCAGGAAGCAATATTAGCCTTAGCGGACAGCCAGGAAATAATGACACCACAAGTATTATTCAACGAGGGAGTAGTACTATCAGCAGTAGTGGGACAACTTCCCTTAGTGGAACGACTGACCGACAAGCAGTAGGAGATATTAACTTAAACAACCCCAACAACAATTTCAACACTGTGGCTATTACCAGCGGCAATAATGTCACCCTCAATGACCAAAATTCCCTCGTTTTAAGCACTTCCACCATTAGAGGCACTTTACGAGTCACTGCTAATGACAGCATATCCAGCACCAACGAAAATATCCAAGCAGGGGGAGATATTATTTTCAATACTGTTGGTGATATCTCCACTGGTGACTTAGATACTAGCTCTCCAGAAGGTTCGGGAGGAAATATTTCCTTAACTAGCACTAACGGCGCGATCGTTACTGGGAACCTCAATAGTTCTGGAATTAGTGGTGGTGAAATTCGAGTGGAAGCTTCTACCAGAATCGAAACAGGAGAAATTGAATCTAGAGGTAGTTTGGGGAGTGGGGGTAACGTAACTCTCGATCCCACAGGTGACATTCAAGTAACTAGCATTAATGCTGAAGGGGGTCGCGAAGGTAGGGGTGGCAATGTAGATATCACTACAGGGCGATTTTTCCGAGCTACAGGCACTTTCTCTGCTCAAAATGGCGATCGAGCTAGCATCTCTACCATTGGCGGTCTCGGTGGAGGTGATATTACTATTCGCCACGGCGGGGGACAGAGGTTAATACCTTTTGTGGTAGGAGATGCTACTACTAATGGGACTGCAGGAACAATTACTAGTGGCGAGTTTAATATCGAGCCCTTGGAATCTTACTTATTGACCTTTATAGAAGGCAACATTAGTCTTATTACTCTTGACGGGCGGACAGACTTAGAGATCGAGAGACTGCGCGAGGAAATAAAACAAGAGGAGATTCAAACTGTACAAACACTTCCGGTGGCTACTATTGAAGAAGCTCAAGAGATTCTACAGGCGATCGAGGAAGACACTGCCAAAAAACCAGCACTAATTTATATTAGTTTTGTTCCTACTGGATATACAGCCAGCGATCGAGACTTTTTTGCTCGCAGCGAAACAACTCTCACTTCAGATTTCGAGTCATTTTTGAATGTACCAGAGAGAAAAGCCCCACTCAGTCTCTCCTTCCCCCCAGAGACTGGAGACGAATTAGAAATATTAATAATTCCCCCCGAAGGTGACGCTAAACGCATAAGGGTTCCAAATATCATACGAGACGAAATATTCCGAGAAGGAAACCTAATGTATGACGAGATCTCCGAGGAAGGCTCGGACTATCTCGAACCCGCTAGCAAAATGTATCAGTGGCTAATTGCTCCCATAGAAGCTGAACTCCAAGCCAAAGAAATCGAAAATTTGGTCTTTGTCATGCCAGCAGGCTTGCGCGCAGTACCGTTAGCTGCTTTATATGACGGCAGAACTGGGGAGTATTTGGTACAAAAATATAGTGTCGGATTAATTCCTAGCATTAACCTAGTCGATACTCGCTACCGAAATATTAAAAATTCTCGCGTATTGGCTTTAGGAGCTGCTCAATTTACACCCGACCAAGATCAAATAGAATTACCTGCAGTCGGAATTGAAGTCCCCTTAATTGTTGAAGAAAGGGGCGGAGAATTCTTTCTCGACAATAAATTCACCTTCGATAATTTAGTAAATAGCCACCAAGAATTTTCTTTTCCCATCATTCATCTGGCAACTCATGCTGACTTTCAAACTGGAGTTCCCGACGAAATTTATATCCAGCTTTTCGATCGCAAGTTGCGACTTAATGAATTTCGAGAATTGGGTCTTAAAAATCCAGTCGTAGATTTAATAACGATTTCTGCTTGTCGCACGGCTTTTGGTGATGAAAACGCAGAATTGGGCTATGGAGGATTGGCGGTACAAACTGGAGCCAAATCAGCTCTTGCTAGTCTCTGGTACATATCAGACACGGGAACTTTAGCGTTCATGTCAAATTTTTATAACCAGCTAAAAGTTGCCCCCATTAAAGCTGAGGCTCTCCGACAAACTCAAATAGCAATGATTAAAAACCAATTACGAAAAGAAGGGGCGCAGATAATTACTCCAACAGGTAACGTTCCTTTGCCAGAAGATCTAATCTACGAGAATGTCGATCTATCTCATCCTTTCTATTGGTCAGCTTTTACTATGATTGGCAGTCCTTGGTAAAGCAAGGATAGAGTCCACCCGTCGTAACGAGTAACGAGTTCGCGATATATATTCTTGAGTTTCGAGACCTATGTCTAATATTAAGTGGTGTTTGAGGTTTTTTTGCTCCAGTCAAAGAATTTTCTTTCTCATTGCTATTGTTTTGAGTAGTGTTTTTGTTGAGTATCAAAATAAAGTTGTCGCTTTAGAGATAAAAGACCAAGTTAATTTCGAGCGAAGACCTCTTGCAATTGCTGCTGAGTCTAAAGAAAGCAGTATTCAATTGTTAGAAATTCAAAAGGAACAGGAAACAGGAAATAACGAACAGCCACAAGTTAAGAAATTTCTCGTACAATCGCGATCGACAGTTACCGTCAACAAAATTGAAGTTATTGGCAGTACGGTGTTTGGCCCTGGAGACTTAGACCCAATTATCGAACCATTTGAAGGTCGCTCCTTGACCATAGAAGACTTAAGACAAGTTGCTGACGAGATTTCCCAACTCTATTTAGAGAAAGGATATATCAATTCTAGAGCTGTGCCACCGGCAGATCTCGATGGAATTAGAGCTGGAGTTGCTCAAATTCAGATTGTTGAAGGAGGTCTAGAAGAGATTGTCGTTGAAGGCACAGAAAGATTGGAAAATTACGTTCGCGATCGCGTGGAACTAGGTGCTGCTAAACCTCTTAATATTAGAACTCTAGAAGATCAATTGCGCTTGCTCAAAGCAGATCCTTTATTTGAAAACATAGAAGCTAGTCTGAGACCAGGACAAGAAAGGGGTACCACTATATTAGTAGTGCGGGCTAAAGAATCTTTTCCCTTTGTGGGTAATGTCGGTTTTGACAACTATTCTCCTCCCAGTATTGGTGGCGAACGCTTCAATCTCGACTTGACTTATCGCAATCTCGGCGGTATTGGAGATCGAATCTCCGCTTTTTATCGTCCCGCACTCCGAGCGTGGGGAGATACTTATGAATTAGATTTCAATTACACAGCACCAGTGAATGCTATGAATGGCACTTTGCAACTGGATGCCACAATTTACCGCAGTAAAATTATTCAAGACATACTTGAAGCATTCGATATTACTTCAGAAGCGGAACGATATCGTTTTACCTATCGACAGCCATTTATTCGCACCCCTCGTGAAGAATTCGCCATATCTTTCGGTTTTGTTTATAAGGACGGTCAAACTTTTACCTTCCAAGGGCCGCGACCTTTTGGTTTCGGGCCAGATGACGATGGTATCAGCCGTACTAGCGTGTTTGAGTTAGGACAAGAATACGTTTTGCGGCAAGTTTCCGGTGCTTGGGGTTTTCGATCGCTGTTTCGCATAGGAACTGGTCTATTTAATGCAACTGATAATTCCGATTTAATTATTGAAGTTCCTGACGGTAAATTCGTTAGTTGGCTGGCTCAATTGCAGCGAGTTCAAATTATCAACGAGGATAACTTTTTCATTATTCAACTTGATTCTCAACTAACTCCCAATAGTTTATTACCTGCCGAACAATTTGCTGTGGGTGGAGGTCGATCGGTGCGAGGTTATCGGGAAAATGTTCGCTCTGGTGACAATGGGGTTCGTTTTTCTGTTGAAGACCGCTTTACTGTAGCTCGAAATGAATCTGAAGAACCAGTTTTTACTTTAGCTCCGTTTTTCGATCTCGGCTATGTTTGGAACGATCCCAATAACCCCAATCTTATCCCAAATAATGAGCAGTTTATTGCTGGTTTGGGCTTGGGATTGTTGTGGGAGCCAGTACGAGGACTTGATATACGCCTAGACTATGCTCCTCCTCTTATCGATCTCGACGATCGAGGAAATAATGTTCAAGATGATGGATTTCACTTCCGCGTAAATTATGAATTTTGATGCTTTTTTAAGCGGGAATATTTTATGTTAAAATCTAAAAGCTTCGTTAACTTCAGTATACTTTAAATCAGCGAACAGCCACCAATTATCAGTTATCAAGGTCTGTGCTGGGGACTTAAACCCAACGCATGAATCTCATAACTGATAAATGGTAACTAATAACTGATAACTGTTAAACGAGTTAAGGTAGCGCTCTTATACTGCTTTTTTTAACATAAAAAAATTGAGCAAATGCCTCTGCGCAGTTCCTATCTATAATCTCTGAGGAGAGACTAACATGCTGACTCTAAAAATTATTGTGTATATCGTTGTTGCTTTCTTTGTTGGGTTATTTATATTTGGCTTCTTGTCAAGCGATCCTACTCGTAATCCAGGTAGAAAAGATTTTGAGTAATGGGATCTAGTAGTGTATGCTTAGCATCACTGCAACTACCCAGTTCAATAAAAAAAATAAGATACAAGCCCTGTCCTTTTAGGAGGGCTTTTTCTTATTTTTTAAATACAAGTCGTTGCATATATTAGACCTCTTGCAAAAGTATCAATTGCTGCGAGGTAGGGAATAGGGAATAGACAATAGTCAAAAGTTTCGAGCATTCCTTAGTCCCTTTATAAACGCGTGACTCTTTGCCGAAAGATGAATCTATTTTTACAGGAAACCCCTCTAAGCGCGATAAGTTAATTACGAAGCGACCTCGGTTAAAACAAAAAGGGTTCCCTGTAAAAATAAAAACATTGGAAGCCTGTTCCCTTTTGCCTTTTATCTCAAACTCTTACACTAGAACTCTTTCAAAAGTTTTTCATGATATGATTAAAAGTTTATTGTTTTTAGTTAAGCATGAAATATTGGCGAGCCCGTAAACTTTCGGCGACAAAATTTAAGCGTTTTAGTGGAGTTAAACGTCAAACTTTTCGTTTGATGGTTCGATTGGTGAAAGCAAAAGAAAAACACAAGAAAAAACCTGGTCGGCCGAGCAAATTAATTATTGAAGATCAAATTTTTTGGACTTTGGACAAAACAAAAAAAAATGTTAGCGGAAAGTTTACGCTAACAAAAGGTGCATATCTCTGCAGCTCAGGCAACAAATTGGCTGAGAAATAGTTGTTATTAAGGAAAACTAGGAAGCTTTTAGTTTTTCTTTTTTACTTTTTTTGCTTTTTTTGATAACTTGATAGCGAGTTCTGGGAGTTTTTTTGTATCCTTTAATACGTCCAGAAGAATAACCTCGGGGTTTGGGAGATTTAGTAATTTGCCCAATCTGCGAGATTATTCGATAAAAATCTCTTTGAACTAAACTTGGGGTTATCTTAACCTCTCGATCTGTTTTCAAATATTGCTCCCAATCTCGAGGTAAAACAACAGCTAAATTTCTGGCAGCCCATAAGTTTACATAAGCTAAAAGTGTTAGTTTAAACCAATTTTCTTCATGTTTTACTTCTGGGGTTAAATAAGAAGTCATCAATAACTTTTGCTTGCCAAATCTAAATAGGTGTTCCATGTCATAACGTTGTCGATAAGCCTCATAACAATGTTCAAGACTTAACTCATTACGACGAGAACCAATTACAATCAGCCACATAGGTTTCCAAACTGTATTTCCAGTTTCATCAGTGACAATAATTTGTAATAAAGTAAAAGGATGAAGATTCATTTTATAGTTCGATGTGCCTTTCATTAACATATCTTTCCAAGCACAAATAGTTAAATTAAATTTTCTTCCTTTTTTAGTGATAAATAAGGATTGAAAAACTTCGTCTTCGAGATGCCAAGTAGTTGCATCTTTAAGGTCAAACCTCTCACCAAACCAGCGGGGATGTCCAGATTTTTTAGGCCGATCTGGGTCGGGAATAAATTGACGATAAAACACTCGGTCGCTTCGGACTCTTGTAATTGTAACTAAATTATCTTCTTTAACTTGTTCGCCGATGAACTCTCTTTGACTATAGACACTATCGGCGACTAAAACTGATAATTCATTTGACCAAGAATCCAAAGTTTTAAAAATGGTTTTAAGTTGTTTATTACCAATATCAATTGCTTTCAATTCTGAAGGGATCCGGTCTCCAGATAATGGGATAGCCCAAGGGACATTTTCCATTTCATTTTTTTCGGGTAAAGCTGCTATTACTGAATAGCTATGTCCAATACTAATAGGCTTATTCCCTTTAATAGGATTGGGATTATAAATATACGTTTTGTCTTCTAAGGTATTAGAATAAGGTCGAGGAGCCGGAGTAGCATCAATTCCAAATAAGTTGAAATGTCTAGATTTTGGTGGAGGTATAGTTTGAGAAACTGTCGTTAATAAATTTTTAGTTAGCTCCTCGTAGTTGTCGTCTGTTTCCTCGGGAAGAAACTCTTGAATTCCTTTATATAAACTGTTATAATTTCTTTGAAATAAAGGATTTAGAGATAATTCTACCACAGAATCAGCTTGCTGATTAGATGAGAGTGAGTCTATTAAATCCATGACTGTGTCTCGTCTATAACCAAGAAAATTATAGAGTTGACTTCTCCAAACTTGAAAATATTTGATGTCTCGATCAATTAAATTTTGCGGCATAATTACTTAATAAATTAGCGTAAGTTTTACGCTAACATATTTTTTTAAAAAAGTTGTAATTATCAAAGCAATTATGCCTAGAGAATCTAAACTTCACACTACTCAATCTCCTTTAGTTAGAGGTAAACAAATTAAAAGTGCTGTTCGCAAGTTGAAGCAAAAAATTAAGAAGATTCAAGCTGAAGGAGAAGTAGCTCCTCAAAATTGCCATATAATTCGTTATCAGATTAGAAGAAATCAAAAAATTTATTGGTATTATAAACTACAAGCCTCCGAACCAATTTTTCCAATGGTTGATAATCCTGAGAAAAAAACTAAATATATATATTTGGGAAAAGCTGGAAGTGAAGCACATATTGATGCTGTAGAAAAAATGACTCGCAGAAATCTTATTGATGAGCTAAAAAAGATGGTTACTTCTCTTCAAGAAAGTCCCGATCGATCTATGTTTTGGTGGAGAAACTGAACCAGATCCCTCTTATTGTATTGACGGATTAAAAGACGATTAAAAATCTCTAACTTATTCGCTTTAATCTAACAATTATTTGTTAGCGTAAAATTTACGCTAATAACATTTTTTTGTCCAAAGTCCAAAGCTTAAATATCTTTAGCTCAATCTCTTTCCAGGGAATAAGCTTCCAATTATTAAACGATGACTTTGAACAAGTGTTCTCCATATTAATCTGTATGCTTTTATTTCACGAACGTATCTCTCACGTAGCTAACAGACTT
>JASJDA010000258.1 GCA_030065755.1 Prochloraceae cyanobacterium
CCCCGAAGGATGTATTTATTTTTATAGGAAACCCTTCTATACCGATAGGTTATTACGAAGGGACAAAAGTTAAAACAAAAAGGGTTTCCTATAAAAATAGAATCATTGTCACCCCTACAACTAAAAACTTCAAGCGCAACAACTGCGTTGTTTTAAATCGCTTTCGTTTTATAGTTGCAGTACCCTCCTGCGAATTACGATGGCAAGATAGTTGTAACTGTGCCACCACACTACACTAGAGCTAGGATATAGAGTAAATAACGAAAGACTAGAGAAACAAAGAAAAGCTCTCCAAACATATAACAACCGAAGCTAACAAGATGAATTCACCCATAAGAGCAGTCCAAGCTCCCTACAGAGGAGACGCATACTATAGAACACCACCCCCAGACTTACCCTCTTTATTGTTAAAAGAGCGCATCGTCTATCTGGGACTACCTCTAGTTTCTCCCGACGAATACAAAGATCAAATTGGGATCGACGTTACAGAGCTAATTATTGCTCAATTACTCTTCTTACAATTTGACGATCCAGACAAACCAATTTATATGTATATCAACTCCACCGGAACCTCTTGGTACGGAGGAGACGCGATCGGGTTTGAAACCGAAGCCTTTGCCATCTGCGATACTATCAATTACATCAAGCCACCAGTGCATACTATTTGCATCGGTCAAGCGATGGGAACAGCCGCAATGATTTTGTCTTCAGGAACCAAAGGTTATCGGGCTAGTTTACCTAACGCTACCATAGTTTTACATCAAGCTCGTCAAGGGGCACAAGGTCAAGCCACAGATATTGAAATCCGTGCTAACGAAGTCTTGGAAAACAGGCAGATGATGCTGCAAATTTTCTCAAGGAATACTGGTCAACCGCTCGAAAAACTCCAAAAAGATACCGATCGGATGTTGTACATGACCCCCCAAGAAGCCAAAGAATACGGCTTAATTGACAAGGTGATCGAAAGTTCTAAAGAACTTCCATCTTCTCAACCTGCTCTCACCTAAATTTTGTTGATTTTTGTAAATTAAGAAGTTTGTCTTATGCCTATCGGTGTTCCAAAAGTCCCCTATCAATTACCTGGTCAACCATATAGCGACTGGATCGATATCTACAATCGTCTCTATCGGGAGAGGATTATTTTTCTCGGTCGCGGGATCAATGACGGTTTGGCTAACCAGATAATTGCTGTCATGCTCTATCTGGATTCTGAAGATCCAGGTAAGCCAATCTATCTTTATATCAATTCTCCTGGTGGTTCTGTAACTGCTGGTATGGCAATTTACGATACCATGCAGCACATTAAATCAGAGGTCGTGACTATCTGCGTTGGTTTAGCTGCTTCTATGGGAGCATTTCTTCTGTGCGCGGGAACCAAAGGAAAACGCCTTGCTCTCCCCCACTCTCGGATTATGATCCACCAACCCCTAGGAGGTATACAAGGTCGCAGACAAGCTACAGATATTGAAATTGAAGCTAACGAGATTCTGCGCATTCGCGACCAGCTAAACAAAATTATGGCAGGTCATACCGGTCAACCCTTAGAAAAGATTGAAAGAGATACCGATCGTGATTTCTTTATGTCTGCTGAGGAAGCAAAAGAATACGGCATCATCGATAAAGTGATCGAAGAACGCCCAGTTTAAAAAGATCCCGACATTTACAAGTGCTTTCGGTGCTTGTAGCTCTGCCACTCTTTTAACATTGGCGAGGAAAACTAACCTGAGAAAGAGAAGGGTTTATCTCTTAGTGGCAAGAGTCTGCTGACACTGTTAGCGGTCTCTTGTCCCTTATGTTTTTAATGACGATTATATGGATTCTTTTTCCAGTATTGCGATCGCAAATCAGCGATTAAAGGAGTGCCGATCGAGTATTTATTTAAGGGCAATTATTCTTTTTTTTGCTACATAAAAATTCAATTTTTTACGCAAAAAAAAATATTGCAAATAATGAGCTCTTGGCAATTGTAAAAATATATTTTTTTCTCGTTGAGTAGGCAAAGAATTAGCGATCGATCTCACCCTCCGAACCAATCTAGCTAACCAAAGGAACTAGCCACGATCGTCAGCCATAAAGACAGCAACAGACAAATAACGATTGCCGTGATATCTCTAGAAGGCATTCTGTTGATTCTAGTTTTCATAAATATCACCTAGATTATTTTTTCAGGTAAAAATATAATATTCAAGCTAGATAGCTTCAACTATGATATATATCACTAAAACTTCAGGTTTAAATCTTAAATTCCCAAGATCTGAATAAGTTAACCGACTGCACGATCGCCCCCGAATTATTACTTAGTAAAAGTTTAAAAAATTTTACTTAGATGTCTTCAAGAATAGAAAAAACTCCGGAATTTTATCCCCCACAACAGAATCCTATTGTAGTTAGACTAGGCTATTTTATAGCATCTTGTTTAGCCCGTTGGTTCTATAGAATAAAATTAGAAATCGCTCCCAAGGATTTAGAAAAACTCGTACCCCTAAAAACAGAAAGATTGGTAATACTTCCCAATCACGTGACTTTAACTGATTGGATTATTATCTTTTTACTCTCAACTAGGATGCAGGACGCTTTTCACTTCCTAGCTGCAAAAGAAGCGTTTAGAGGATTAGTAGGGAAATTCATGCAGCAAATAGGAGTGTATTCAATCAGAAGGGGTGTAGGCGATCGGGCTAGCGTTGCTTATACTATTGAACTGTTAATGCAGCCAGGAGTTCGTCTAGTTATTTTTCCAGAAGGAGGTTGTTCTTACCAAAATGACACCGTGATGCCATTTCGCTCGGGAGCAATTCAACTGCCCCTACAGGCAATGAATAAAATGGTAAAACAAGGAAACCCAGTACCAGATCTTTATCTAGTTCCTATAAGTCTCAAATACCGATATCTCCAAGACATGACTGGGGTAATTCAGAAAATTCTCAGTCAATTGGAATCGAGGTTAAATATTTCTAAAATTTCTGATGACTCTTACGAGCGTTTGCGCGCAGTAGCAGAAAAAGTTTTGCATAACTTAGAACGAGAATATGAGTTAGAAAGGGGGGATAAGACTGGGATGGACTGGAATCAACGTATCGAGTTCCTCAAAGACCACGTTTTAAAGAGCTGCGAGCAAAAGTTAGAAATTACTCCTCCCCCTAATAGTCCGCCACGGGAACGAGTTTATAGAGTTCAATCTGTTCTAGAAACTCGTGCTGAAGAATTACCCACAGAAGGTTATTGGACTTACGAATCTATCTCTAAATCTACAATACGCCTGCTAAATTTTGATGCTATCTACGACGGTTATGTAGCTGCAAATCCCACCCCAGAACGTTTTATGGATACTTTAACTAGGTTAGAGAGGGAAGTATTTAGTTTCGATCGCCCCCCCGCACCGAAAAGTCCTCGCAAAGCAATTCTTCGCATCGGAGATCCGGTAAATCTTAAAGACTATTTCCAGGCTTACAAAGAAAACAAAGCTAGCACAGTTGAGAGTTTGACCCAACAAATACAGCAAATCGTGCAGAAAAATTTAGATGAGATCTGAACATCTGAACTTAGTTACTGGTAACTGTTCACTGATAACTGTTAAATCCATGAGGGAGACCTGATAACCGATCGCTGTTCACTGTTGACTGTTTTAACGGTTGTCTTCATCGTTATTCCTCGCTCGCGATCGCGATATTGGTCGATCGCTAAGCATTTTTGAAGAAGCGAATAATTTCTCTTACTTGAGCGAGAAATTGACTGTCTTCTGTTAGCTGAGCGATCGCATTTTTGGCTTCGTGAGACAAGTTTTGGTGTTCTAGTTCGTTTTGGGCTTTTACCTGTTCTAAAGATGCTCTCAAACGAGCTAAATCTTCTCGTATTTGTTTCCACTCTGTTTGTTGGGTGACAACTAAAGAGCGTGGTTTTTTTGGATCGAGTCGTTCTGATAGACCTCTAACAGTAGCTTCTAATTTTTGAAAGCGACCTCGCAGTTCGATTATGTCTTCCCTAGGATATTTAATTTGTTGGCGGATCGCATATAGTCGATTAGCTATATATTGATAACCGCGAATAGCTGGACGCAAACCAGTAAATAGTAAAGCAGCCCCCGAACTTACGTAGCCTACTACGCTAATTCCAGTAGCAGCAAGGGTATAAAGTCCTGTGGCTGAAAGAAGATGAAGAGCGATCGCTCCTAAAATTGACCATCGAGACACCTGGGTGACGTATTCTATTTTTTTCTCGTCAACTGGAATATTTTTCTCTCTAGATAAGCTAGCTTCTGCTAATACTTCTCGTGCCTCAAAATAAATATTCCAAGGTATGGTGACAATAATAACCAGCCACCAAAAACTAGCGATTCCAATGACCCAATCAAGTAGATTACCTGCTGGAATACCCAGCCATTTTAAAATTCCAAACAACAACAGAAAAATCAATCCCAAACTGAGACTATAGCCAATACTTATATAGCCAGAAAACATCTTTTTTTCCTCATTTGTAATTTAAGCAAGCAAATTTTGCTCCTTACCGATAAAATTTGTTTGCTAATTATTTACTCGGTAAGCAGTCGGCTTATCGCCTATATATTAATTCCAGGTAAAGTTGCTAATGAGTTTTATATCTATTTCAATTGATAAATTATTTATTTAACGATCGACTAAATAAAGTGACACTTGTTCGATTGTCTCTATTAGCAAAAAAATGAGTAAGTTTAAAACGAGCCCCTTGGCAAACCTCTTTTAACTCCAGGATCTGAAATTTAGATCTAACAGCTTTATTGAGGATATTTGATACTATTTTGATAACGTAACAGTTTTTTTCAGAGATGATGTCGATCGTAGGTACAACCCAAGCAGCACATCTTTTAGGAGTTTCTGCGGCAAGAGTGAGGTGGCTTTTGCTCCAAGGCAGAATAAAAGGAGCGTATAAAATTGGCAAGTTTTGGGCGATTCCTTTATATAAAGGTATGCCAGCAATAAGTAAAGGCAGTAGAGGCCCAAAACCTCGATGGAAACCTCGTCGGGGAAATCGTCCAACTGTAATTCACGTCTATAAAGGAAATATTGGAAAGAAAGACGAGCGTGGTTTCTATCTTCCAGCGATCGCTGTCAAAAATAGTCCAGAAGGTGACTATAAGGCTAGTGAAGTCGCGATCGATGGCCCCTGCAGGATCGTTTATCGACCAGATCGTCCTTACTCCTCTGGTGCTAAGGTTTGGAGCGAAACTATTTGCGATGTTCGATGGAGTTCGATCTAATCGATCGAGCAAACAATTATGTTCGTTTAGACTTGTAACTGGAGTAGAAAGGCGATCGTCTCGATGTTCTACAAAAGTTGCTACTCGTTCAATTAGATACTCTCTTTAAGATTAATTAACGAAATTTTTCCTAATAACAGATGATTCAAGTAACTCAAAAACAAATTAAAAAATACGGTGCGACTAAATATATGACTATTCGTATAATCAAAGGACTTATACCTTCTGATAAGCGGGGTCGTCAGTACTTTTATTCGATCGAGGATGTATTAAGGCGTATAGAAGAATATGCAAGCGCTCCACGTATCCGTAAAAAAACTCGTACTTTTTTGTACGAGTTAATGAAAAAAGTGTCTCAATTAAATAGCGTTACTTTACCAAATGACAAACTTTACAAGTTAGAGTGTGAATTAAGAGAAGCTTTAATTTCAACTAAACAAACATTCGCAGAAAATAATCGTAACGATCGCAAGAATGTTATTGCTAAGCGGAAATCTGAGAAAGCTAGATTTAATTACAGACGTAACAAAGTAAAAAAAGAAAAAATACCTTCACTTCTACCTGTAGGTGAAGTTATTTCCGTAGACTTAACAAATAAATCCAAGGTTAATAGATATGGAAAGAATACATAAACGGTGTTAAAGTTAATCGGGGTATGTCTGCATTTAAAAGAGTGCAAAAATATACTCCAGATTGTTAATTAAAAATTCTCAAAGAAAGATTTATAATTGCGATCGCTTGTACTCCTCATCTGAAATCACCAACTCTGGTTGAGAAACTCTCTACAACGAAGATCGACAAATTCTGAAAGTTCGTCGAAATTCTCACCCAGTGCGGTTAGCTATTGCTTAGAGGAACGTTAAATTCTCATTGTCTTGAGCAAAGCGCGATCGCCCCAAAACCCTCGATCGCACATTTGTAGCAGCATAGCCACATTCGATCGAGACATCCGAAGTTATTTCTCCCCAACTCCCGATCTTTTCCGATCTTTTCCTATATACAGACCCAGCAGAAGTATTTTATCTTGGAATTCAGATAGACAGAAGTTACTCAATTATTCAATGTAACTTCAATTATTGGCTGTAATAATTAACATGAACGAGCCAAAAATAAATGCTTTTCGTAGCTTTTTATCTATTCTAGCGATCGCCCTTATTACTAGCGCTTGTACTCCAAGTGCAGTTAAAGAAAATACCCAAGCAGAAATTGCTAGCAAAACTACTAAAGAAGTAGCAGGTAAACAATCTCAAGCAAATGCTCCCTCTGTTCCTCTTGTAGTAGCAGCAATATTACAAGTAAAACCCGAAAAAAGGGAATTATTTTTGAAATTTGCCAAAGCAACTATTAAACCAACTAGGGAAGAACCAGGAGTTATTACTTACATTTTGTATGAAGATGTTACGAAACCCAACACCTTTATATATTTTGAGGAATGGAAAAGTAGAAAAGCACTGGAAGAACATCTAAAACAACCTTACGTAAAAAACTTGGTAGATAAATTTCCCGAACTACTTGTTGATGGGAAACCAGATGTCAGAGTTTATGACGTTAAAAATTTTAGTACTGGACTTGAAGAGATTTAAATCTAAGGAAAAAAAACATGATTAAGCGCGTTAATTACTACAAAGATTTAGAGGCTGATTATTCTCGCCCTGGTTTAGTTTCTGACGAACTAAAACCCAAACTAATTGAAAAGGGAGAAAAAATTGTTGCTATGAAAGAATCAACAATGCCCGAAATTGACGATAATTATACTCTCGAACAAATTGAAGCAGAAAATAAAGAATGGTGGCCTACTCATTGCGAAGCTTTGAGACAAGGTAGAGGGGATATTTTAACAGGTGAATATCGCGACGATCTGGTTTACTTCTGTCAAGATGGCCCCTATAGAGGTTTAGAACAACAAAAAGATAGAGAACAACATTGGTGGGCATTAATTGCTCAACCAGGAGTAACGATGGTATGGCCGATCGTCATGTTTTATGGGGAACATACTTTCTTTGAATGGAAATGTTTGGATGACGAAACTAACGAAAGTATTGCCAAAGGAAATGTGACTTGGGTGCGTCGCGGACATCGAGGCGGTTGTTATCTAAAAACCGAACAATTAACTTTCTATCGCGACGTGTTTGCTCCTGAAAACTTACTCAAATTAATTAAAACTGCTTAATCATGACACTAGAAAAATACAAAAATGCTGTTACAGACGATCCAGAATTACAAGCGGGTTTGAACAGTATTAATCCTAAATTTGGCGATTTTTGTACCCGCGTTGCTGGAGAAGCTTGGGGATTACCTTTAATCGACCAAAAAACTAAAGCTTTAATTACTATTGCGATCGATGTAGCCAATCAAAACAATTTAGGTGCAGGAAGTCCGTTTGGTGCCCACGTAAATATGGCAATAAAGCAAGGCGCAACCCGCGAAGAAATCGAAGAATTACTGATTTTTATGTGCGTCTATGCAGGCTTTAATAAAGCGGCTACTTATTTTGCTGCACTCAATGAAATTTTTGAAGATAGCAAATAAATAATGAAATTGAAAATGGGGAATCTTTGTTAGATTTCCTTACCTCAATCTACCATTGTAAAAAAGAGAAAAAAATGACGGCAAACAAAGGTAAAATAGGCGTTGTAATTGAAGAACATTTTGACGAAACAGAATATCAACGCTTTAATGAATTTTTCCCAGAAAATGGGTACGAAGTAGAATATATTTCCAATCTTTGGAATCAGGAACAATTGACCTTTAACGGCAACGATTTTGAAGAGAAAGCTACGGTAACAATAGATTTCAAAGACATTAAACCTAGTGATTACAAAGGCATTATTCTCATCGGCGGCTATGCAATGGATCGCCTCCGCTATCAAGTTGAGACTAAAGCAGGTCAACCGAATCAGTCACCCGCAGTAGAATTTTTGCGGCAAGCAGTAAAAGTGATGGATGAAGGAGACTTAAAAGTAGGGACTATTTGCCACAGTATGTGGCTATTTTGTGCCGATCGCGACCTAATTAAAGATAGAAAAGTAACCTGCGCTCACAATATTATTTGTGACGTAGAAAATGCTGGGGGAACTGTTATTTACGAAGATGGAGAAACTGCTGCAACCTATGTCGATCGCAACCTGATTTCTGGAAGACATCCTGGGGTTGTCGAAGAATTTATGCAGTTGTTCTTAAAAGAAATAGAAACCGGTAACGAGTAACCAATTATAAAAATTATGGGCAGTACGGTAGATTTTACATTTTCAGATTTAATTGCTGGATACGTCACGTATTTTGACGCAGAAAAAGATACCTTTGGCATTAAAACGTCAGACGATCGCGAGTTTGACTGTACCCTCTCTCCTATGACCTATGCCAAACTGATACAAAATTTAGACGAAGCGTATCCAGATGCTACGGGGACAATGCGATCGATGTTGGTTCCAGGTCGCTATATTTTCACCTATGGAATTTTTTATCCAGACAGTCCCAAATTTGATGCCAAACAAATTGTCTTTGTCGGTCGCAAAACAGACGATTATCTTTTCGAGAAACAAAATTGGTGGATCGATCAGGTTCATTCTCTAGCCAATTTCTACTACAAAGCGCAGTTTGGAGACGACGAAATAGACTATCGCCACTATCGCACTAACGTAAGTTTATCGGGGTGGCGATCGGAGGTAAATTATCGCCAAGAAACAGATACCATTTCTCGACTGGTATACGGCTTTGCTACTGCATATATGATGACAGGAGACGAAAAATGTCTCGAAGCTGCAGAAATTGGAACCGAATACCTGCGGGAACACATGAGATTCCTAGACTTAGATGAAGGTATAGTTTATTGGTATCACGGAATAGATGTACAAGGAGAAAGGGAACACAAAATATTCGCCTCTGAATTTGGCGACGACTACGACGCTATTCCAAACTACGAACAAATATATGCCCTCGCAGGACAAATTCAAACCTATCGCATTACAGGCGATCGCCGCATTCTCCAAGACGCAGAATTAACTGTCAAACTGTTTGAGGAATTTTTCCTCGATAAAAGCGAATATGGAGGCTATTTTTCCCACCTGGATCCGGTAACTCTAGACCCCTGTAGCGAGTCTTTAGGACGCAATAAAGGCAAAAAAAACTGGAACTCAGTAGGCGATCGCGCCCCAGCATATCTAATTAATCTCTGGCTGGCAACAGGGAAACAAGAATATGCCGATATGTTGGAATATACCTTCGATACCATTAGCAAACACTTCCCCGACTACGAAAATACCCCCTTCGTACAGGAAAGATTTTACTCGGATTGGTCTCACGATACTACCTGGGGATGGCAGCAAAATCGCGCAGTGGTGGGACACAATCTGAAAATCGCTTGGAATTTGATGCGGATGAATTCCCTCAAACCCAAAGACGAATACATTAATCTAGCCACTAAAATAGCCGATATCATGCCTGCAGTTGGCAGCGATCGCCAAAGAGGTGGTTGGTATGACGTAGTCGAACGCATCTTACAACAAGGGGAAACAGTTCATCGCTACGTGTGGCACGATCGCAAAGCTTGGTGGCAACAAGAACAGTCGATTTTAGCCTATCTAATCCTGACAGGAGTCCTCAAAAAATCAGAATATCATCGTTTAGCTCGCGAAGCAGCAGCTTTTTACAATGCCTGGTTCTTAGATATTGAAGACGGGGGCGTATACTTTAACGTTCTAGCCAATGGAATACCCTTTCTTGCCAGCGGAAACGAACGGGGTAAAGGTTCTCACTCCATGAGTGGCTATCACTCTACAGAATTATGCTATCTGGCGGCTGTTTATACCAACCTCTTAATTAATAAACACCCAATGGATTTCTATTTCAAACCATATCCTGGCGGTTTCCCCGACAATATTTTACGAGTATCTCCAGATATTCTTCCCCCAGGAAGCATCAAAATTGGTGCAGTCGAAATAGACGAGCAATCTTACAACAATTTTGACCCAGAAAAACTCATCGTTAACTTACCCGATACTAAAGAAAGGGTCAAAATTAAAGTTCAAATTGTACCCGTCTAGGGAGAGTGTGGGGGGTGTGGGAAGTGTGGGGAGATGGGGGAGAAATAAACAGCAAATTACTAACCACTAACTACTAACCATTAACCACTAACCAAAATGAAAATCAATACTCAGACAGTTAAAGAAGTAACAGCGGTAGAAATAACAGGAGATATCGATGCCAATACAGCGCCCAAAGTGACGGAAACAGTTTTACCACTGGTTCAACCTGGGAGCAAGATTTTAATGAACATGAGTGGAGTACCTTATATGAGTTCTGCAGGGTTGCGATCGCTTCTATCCTTATATCGACAGACAACCGCCAAAGACGGAAAAATAGTTTTAGTCGGACTCTCTGAAGAAATCCTCGATACCATGTCCGTTACAGGTTTTCTAGACTTTTTTACCACTTGCGACACTGTAGAATCAGGTCTAGCTGCGCTGATATAGAGTGTGGGGAAAGAGGGAATAGGGAACAGGGAAGAGGGAATAGGGAATAGCCAACAGCCAACAGCTAACAGCCAACAGCAAATAGCCAACAGCCAACAGCAAATAGTTAACAGCCAACAGCCAACAGCAAATAGCCAACAGCCAACAGCAAAAAATGAAAATAGGATTTATTGGGCTGGGTAATATGGGTCAGCCGATCGCGCGCAACCTAATAGATGCAGGACACCAGTTAACTGTATACAATCGGACTTTTTCTGTTGTCGAAAAATTTGCCTCTCAGTATAAAGCGCAGGTGGCAAAATCTCCCGAAGCCGCAGCTGCTGAAGCAGAAGTTTTAATTACCATGCTAGCCAACGATGGTGCTGTGGAAGCAGTAATCTCAGGTACAGAGGAAATGCGCGGCGCGTTATACGGACTTAATAAAGGTGCATTACACGTATCGATGAGTACAATTAGCCCAGTCCTCTCCAAAAAGCTAGCCAAAATACACGCCGAAGTCGGACAGGAATATATAGCAGCGCCAGTCTTCGGACGACCAGAAGCAGCAGAAGCGGCACAACTGTGGGTTGTAGCGGCGGGAAAATCCGAACAAATCGAACGCTGTCTGACTTTATTTGAGGCGATCGGTCAGGGAACTTTTAAATTAGGAGAAGACCCAGAGAGTGCAAATGTCGTTAAGTTAGCTGGTAACTTCCTAATTGCTTCAATGTTAGAGTCTTTAGGGGAAGCATTTGCGCTAGTGAAAAAATCGGGAATACCCCCAGAAGAATTTTTAGAAATTGTCAATGCCGTATTTAAATCCCCCATCTACGCTAATTACGGCACCATAATAGCCCATGAAAATTACGAAACCGCAAAATTTAAACTGCGTTTGGGTTTAAAGGATATCAAATTAGTCATGGAAGCTGCTGAAGAAGTTAACGTACCTCTACCCCTAGCAAGTCTAATCCGCGACCATTTCTTGAGCGCGATCGCCAAAGGACAAGGCGATATTGACTGGTCTGGTTTAGGGCGAGTTAATGCTGAAAATGCAGGATTGTGAATTAGAGGGAACAGGGAACAGGGAATAGGGAACAGCAAATAGCAAACAGCCAACAGCCAACAACAAACAGCAAATAGCAAACAACTAACAAATGTTAGAACGCATCGACATACATCCTACCCATACATACGAAAACTATAAATTACGCCGAGGTAAACCTTTTCCTTTTGGCGCGACCTTAATACCTGGTGGGGTTAATTTTTCGATTTTTTCGAGTCACGCTACTTCTTGTACTTTGGTACTGTTTAAAAAACACGAACCCCAACCAATGGCGGAAATTCCTTTTCCTAGAGAGTTCCGCATCGGCAATGTTTTTTGTATGGTCGTCTTCGATCTAGACTATGAAAACATTGAATACGGCTATCGCATGGAGGGGCCAAATAATTTTCAGGAGGGACACTGGTTCGACAAAAGTAAGATTCTCCTCGACCCCTATGCCAAAATTATTGGCGGAAGAGATGTTTGGGGAGTGACCCCAAATTGGAATAATATCTATCAACATCGCGGTAGAATTTCCTTTGACGACTTTGACTGGGAAGACGATCGACCTCTAGAAATCCCCTCAGAAGATTTAATTATCTACGAAATGCACGTTCGCAGTTTTACCATTCATCCTTCTTCTGGCGTAAAAGATCGCCACAGGGGAACTTTTGCAGGTGTTAGAGATAAAATCCCTTACCTCAAAGACTTGGGAGTAAACTGCATCGAGTTAATGCCTATTTTTGAGTTCGACGAGTTTGAAAACTCTCGACCCAATCCCCAAACAGGAGAAATGCTCTTAAATTATTGGGGTTATAG
>JASJDA010000037.1 GCA_030065755.1 Prochloraceae cyanobacterium
TGGTAACTGCCCGCTTCTGATGCTGCTATCTCTAGTCCTTGCTAAGAGATAGGACATACCTAAAATAAAGAACATCGTATCTTTATCTTAAAGGTTAGGTGCGCTCCCAGCAATAAGAAGTAAAGTTTTAGGAGTTGGAAATATCTTAAAGCTCAATCCTGTAAGCAGGATGTAGATGACTACAGTGGTGGTTACTGAATCACCTCCCTCACCGGAGGAATCCTTCTCTCTTTTTTTTGGCGCAGCGAAGCGGGGGCAAAATCCCCAGAGTCCCGTCAAAATGCTCAAACCATTGCCAGTTCGTAAATTAGCTTGTAAGTTAAGCATCGCGATCTCGTCTTCAAAAGTAGATTTATATCTGGTTTTAAGAGACTTGACTTTCATCAGTTATAAAAGTCAAATGTAGCAAGGTTTGAGACGGGCGGAGTTTCAATAACCCTCCCGATCGGGGGTGGGTTGAAAGAAGATCCAATTACCGCGAATATAAGTTCTCTCACCTGGTTTCAATAACCCTCCCGATTGAGAATGGGTTGAAAATATTAGGACACGAGCAAAAAAATTGTGGCGATCCTAGTTTCAAAAATCTTCCCGAAACGATCGACAGAAAAGAAGGATTGAAAGGAGCACACTCTTGGTAATTTACGGAAATTCTAAGTTTGATTGATATCTTAGCAGTATATAGCTTCGTTTTGGAAATGCGACACTTAATTTGTGAACGATAGCTTTAACTAATTTACGACAGCAATTTGTTAAACAGCGACAATAATTTGTGAACAACGACACTTAATTTGTGAATGTTGTACTGTACATAAAAAGCCCGTGACGAGGATTGAACTCGTGACCTCACCCTTACCAAGGGTGAAAGCTTTATTGATATATGTTGATTTGAGAGATTGGCAAAAGTTTTTAGGTCAGTTTTAGGTCAGTTGTGGTAAATGTATTAGGTAAGAATTTGCTTAAACATTTCTGCTTACGCTGAACTATCTTTACTCAAAAATGACCGCACCAAAAAAAGTCTTGAATAATAACGGCTCTATTCGGATACGTTTTTCTCACAATGGTGTAAGATTCAATCTGAGCAATCTGGGTGATTATTACAATCCGCTAGCTAGAAAACACGCACAGACTATATGCGATCGAATAGGTCTAGATATAGCCAGTGGAAACTTTAGCTGTACAGATAACACTGAACTAAAATTCAAATACCTTCCTAATGAAAGTCCGACATCTCTTAATTTTGTTTCTCAAGAAGTTGAAGATTCTGTCGAAGAGATAGCTGCAAGAGAAAAAACACTGCTAATTGATAAGCTTAAAAAACGTTTAGAAACTCAGTATCATTGTTCAGATCGAGCATTAATATCTCTTTTACAAAACTACAATAAATCTTTAGAGAGTATTGAAGATGCAGAAAATTTTATTGAATGGATTAGAAAAACTCGAAAAGTTAAGAACTCTACATTACAAAGATATCTAAATACTCTGAAAGTTATTTCATCTCTGTTCAAGACAATCAAAATTAAATCTGAACCTAAACCATTACCTAAACCTTTTTCTGTTGAAGAAGTTAGAGCTATAATCAATTGGTTTGAGAATCACAAATATTACTCCTTTTATGCAGATTATGTAAAATTTCTATTTCTAACTGGTTCTAGAACTAGTGAAGCAATTGGCCTTCAATGGAAACATATTGATTTCGATCGGAATCTAATGTTTATTTATGAATCTTTAGGGCGCGATCGCGATCGTTCGGCTAAAAGAATTCGGAAACCTACCAAAAATAAACAATTAAGAGAATTTCCTTTATCAAATAGCTTACTTGAATTATTGAAATCTCGGTATTCTGGAAGTAAGAAAAGTACTAAATCTTTAGTTTTCCCCAGCCCTAACGGGAAAGCAATTGACGATCGCAATTTCTCTCAACGTATTTGGAAAAAATGTCTGAAAGAACTAGAAATTGAGCATAGACCCAGTTACAATACTCGCCATACTTTTATTTCTCACTTTCTGGAAAAAACTAAAGATGTGGTTAAGTGTGCCAGTCTTACTCATGGCTCAAAATCTGGAATTCAAACAATTTATAAGAATTATGCAGGAATTATTTCGCGTTTGGAAGTACCTGAGCTATTTTGAATGATTTGTGTATGCAGATAATTTATAATTATTAAAATTATTGAAACAAAATGATTCGTGAAGATTCAAAGATTTGAAAGGTAATCGTAGGGCAGGGTCAGACTGCTCGCTCAGAGAGCTTCGGAAATCTAAATAATTCTCTTTATAGAAAAGTTATCGCCGAAGTTCTCTGGCAGCACTCTGACCCTGCTACTCGAAATGTTATAAAACCATTATTGAAAGGATATTTTTTATTTACGTCTCATTTGGAAACGCTATATCGCTCTTTTGGGACTCTAGGCGATCGCGATCACTAAAACCTATAATAGAAAACGGTTTTAGAGATTTGGCTACGTTTTTTCATTTCTGTCAGTAATTGAACACTCAAATCTTTATTACAAAAAGTTTTCAGAATTCCTCTCCTAGCTTAGCTTTCCAAGAGTCCCAAAAGAGCGATATAAATAAATAGACATTAAAATTAACAAGCTTGCTACTATAAAGTAGCAATCTCAAGTAAATAAAACATAAGAATTTAATGTTTTTAGTTTTATTGAGTTTTTCCAGTTTTTTTATAAGTTACACTTTTAGAGACTGTTTATAAAGGTCGAAAACTGTACCGTCAATACCCATCCACCGTAACCCATTCAGAAAAGCTCCTGGTGTTTGAGGAGTTGCCAGAGGTCTTGCTAGCTTCTCAAAGAGGCGAGTCATGACCCTTGGTCCTACTCGTTGACGAGCTTCACTGATGGAAGATTTACTTGGAGTCCGCCAACGATATTTTTGAGGAATCCATTGAGCAGCCAGTCCCGCAATTAAATTCTTGAAGACATCTGCAATACTCTCAGTTGACCAGAAATTGAAGGCAATGACCAAGCCCATGATAACGTGAGTGGGTAAAATCCGCTCTCGTTTTTCTCGGCTGTTTGTTTCATCGGAGCGCAAGCGCTGCTGCAAGCAGTTCGCACTCTCAATCGTTTCTTGAGAAAGTACTGTTTCCAGAGCTGGCAATAAGTCACCTGGTTCAATATCTGGGGGAATCAGAGTAAATTTGGAGATTTGCATAGTTTATTGACGTACAAACCTCTATTTACTCATATTTTTAGCTTAACCGAACAGTATTGAAACCTGCTCTTACTTTCGATCTACCTTTGAAGGTGTGGAACGAGTATTTGAACAATGGCAATGTTAGGTTAATAGAAACGGTATTAGATAATCCTGGGTTTATTTATCAGCAAACTTATTTACAAGCTTTAATTGATTCTGGAAAACTAATTCCTCTGTTGCTTGAAAGACAAAATCAGCTAGAAATAGTAAGCGCTGGACAACCCTGGTCGATTGGCGATCGCATTATTTGTTTGCTACAAAATCCTCAACCCAAACTCCTCAAGCAACTCTCTGGTGTCAGCACTACTCGTCTTAGTCTAGAGAAACTACCCAAGGTGCAAGAAATTGCCATGCCAGCACTTAGCAGTATATGAATAAAGAATGAATAAAGAAAAAGAAGAAGATTTATTTGATTACTTCTACGATCGACCTGGTAGCATACCAGGAGAGCTTTGCATAGATAAAGACGCTCCCTTACCAAAAATTATTGTAATTGACTACAATTTCGACAAAGCCGTTCGCCTAACTAATCTTACGCCAGAAGCTTGCGCTTCTTACCTAGATACAGAGTCAGTTTCTTGGATAGACGTACTCGGTTTAGGTAGTAAGGATATTTTACAAAGGCTAGGTACAGTTTTTCACCTACATCCCCTTGTCCTCGAAGATGTTGTTAACGTCCCTCAGAGACCGAAAATAGAAGATTATCGAGACCAACTGGTAATTGTTACCCAGATGGTGATACCTAAAAATAGAGGGGAAGGATTTTGGATAGAGCAAGTTAGTTTTATTTTAGGAAAACATTATTTGCTCTCGGTGCAGGAAGAACCAGAAAGAGATTGTTTTCAAGCAGTACGAGAACGCATTCGCCGCCATAAAGGAATTATGCGTCAAAGGGGAACTGATTATTTAGTTTATGCACTTTGGGATGCAATTATTGACGGCTTTTTTCCCGTCTTAGAAGTTTATGGAGAACTAATTGAGGAACTAGAAGATGAAGTGGTACAAAAATCCACCGACCGAACTTTAGCTAAAATATACAAAGTTAAGCGAGAATTACTTGCTTTGCGCCGCGCTATTTGGCCCCAAAGAGATGCTATTAATATTCTAATTAGAGATGGGAGTCCTTTAATTAGTGCTGAAGTATTTCCCTATTTACGAGATTGTTACGAGCGCGCCGTTCAAATTATTGATATTATCGAAACTTACAGAGAATTAAGCTCTGGTTTAATGGATGTTTATCTATCGGCTGTCAGTAACAAGATGAATGAAATTATGAAAATACTGACAGTTATTTCTACTATTTTTATACCTTTAACTTTTGTGGCTGGCATATATGGAATGAATTTTAATCCCGAAGCTTCTCCTTTGAATATGCCAGAACTTAACTTGTATTGGGGGTATCCATTTTGTTTGCTAGTAATGGGCTCGATCGCTAAGTGGTCGGACAGAATTAATTGGACATTCTTGTTGCGGTAGGTTATCGACGGAGCAAGGGTTTTCGGGTCTGAAGAATGTCCAATTAATTTTGTCTAGGTACTTAACAATATTTTTAGTCCACTGAATCTAAGAACGTCCTCGATCGCCCCAGTCAAATTCCTTCGTAATATTTTTTAGTATTAAGTATTTTAATTTTTTCTCTATTGTATCTTGGGAAAGTAGAGCAATTGGCAAACAAGAACTAATGAACGAGGTTAAACCCAATTTTGGCGATCGAGACTACACTTTTAACATGGATAGTTACTTCGATCGAGGTTGGAATATTTTCCGCCAGTATATGTGGGGATTTATAGGGTTTTTAGTACTCGATAATCTGATAATCTCAACTGTTTTATCTAGGCTTCCTTTTCCCCTCGGAAACAACGAAGAAGGACAGGGAGGACTTCTCTACTTGATTCTTTCTTGTGCCTTAACAGCAGGTTATTATATTGTTGCTGTCAGAATTGCAAAAAAACAATCCAAAAGTTTTGGCAATTTCTTTGATGGGTTTAAAATGTTTTTACCCATTTTTCTAGTCAACCTAGTTGCTGGATTATTAATTTGTCTCGGTTTATTATTTTTAATTATTCCTGGTATTTATTTGGCTGTTTCTTATTTTTTTGCACTTCTTTTTGTAATCGAACACCGTTTGAATTTTTGGTCGGCTTTAGAGGCTAGCCGCAAGGTAGTAAGTAAAAAGTGGTTTTCTTTTTTCGGTTTCGGTTTTTTGTTAGGCTTAATAAACATAGCTGGTGCGTTAGCTTTGCTTGTAGGTCTTCTCGTTACTATTCCTTTTACTTTTTGTGCAACTGTTGCTGCATTTGAGGATATCGTTGGTTTGAAAACAGCAGAATTATAGGAGTGAACCACCCACATTAAATTTCTTCACGCAGAGGTGCAGAGCCTTGACTCTCCCCGCTCTAGAAGGACGGGGATTTACGAGAACATTGATATTGCCGTAGGTGTCTAGGGTTTTTTCCACCAGTGCTTTGACCTGCTCGAAGTCTGCGAGATCTTTGGGAACTACCAGAGCATTTCCACCGCTGTTTCTAATGTCTTTCTTTGCCCTAAAGCCTCCAGGAGGTCTGGTTGGCGTGCGGCAAGGACAACATTATAATTGTTTTGAGAAAGTAAAATAGCAGTAGCTTTGCCAATTCCTTGGGAAGCCCCTGTGACGGTCATAGTAGAAATATTAAATATGGATAGTTTGGAGCAACAAAAACTACTACTAAAAATAGTTATAGGTGCTGCTTGGGTCGATCGACATCTAGAACCAGAAGAAATTGACTATTTTAAGCAACTGTTAACCCAATATGACTTCCACCTCGACTCGGAGCTTCAAGAGTTGTTGCAACGTCCTGTCCCCGTAGAAGTTACATCTTTGGAGATTGTTCAATACCTAAAGAATAGTACTGATACCGAAAGATTAAAATTATTAAGCGCGATCGCCAATATGTTTATGGCTGATGAAAATGTTTCGGAAATTGAACACGAAGTGCTAGATGAATACTATGAGTTAATGGCTAACATTCCTCCAATTCCCGAAGCTAGCCCAACTCTAGTGGAAACAGTAGGTCGTTTTGTTAAAAAGTTAATAGGTTCTATACAAGTTTGACACTCCAACGGCTAAAAGCACGTTGGATTCTTAAGAGATAAAAATCCTTAAAGGGTTAGCCAAAAACCCGCTAGACACTCGTTCAAAACTGAATCTGTGGTTACTTTTAACTAATATATTTGCCGAGCCATTAATATCTGAATTACACAAATGCTTATCTTTAGTTCTATACAATCCACGCTTTATTCTCCTTCCAGAGAATTTATGCTTGGCTGGATTATCGGCATTGTAGACAGGTATCTCGTCTCGGTCGTAGAAACTTCCTTTAGAAGAATAACTTTCCTCTTGCTCCAAATATTCAATCCCATATCTAGAACAAAGCCCTTCAAGCTTAAGTCTCAACTGCCAAAAAGGTATCTCAACGAAATTCTGATTATTGGTACGTCCAATATTAATCTGTTGTTTGATACCAGGGTTATATCCGACTATCAGTTTGCCTATTTGATGTTCAAGGCAATGAGCAATTATTACCTTAACTGCCTTATTCAAATAGTCCCTAACGCAGTTATGACGCCATTGATAAAGTTTTGCTTGTTTATGGGTAAACGATTTTATTCCTTGCTTGTCTTTTTTGGATTGAAGGATGCCATTGCGTTTGTTGTACCACTGATTAATGCTTTTGAGTCGTTGGCCATCAATCAAGAATTGATGCCCATCAGTGTCGATACAAGCAGCAAGATTATCAACCCCCAAATCCAAAGCGATAGCCTTACTGGAGTCAACAGATGTTTTTACTTTTTCCTCCTGATAGATGTACTCAATCTCAAACCAACGAGCCGAGTATTTTGGATGTATTCGTACCTCCTTAATCTTTTTATTATGAAGTCTTTCTGGCAGTTGAATTTTAACTTTTCCATATTCGTTTTTAAACTCGCGAGACATTGGAACTGTAAAGTAACCGTCTTTAAGTTTAATTCTGGGAATAATCAAAGGGAAATATCCTTCTTTGGGCAAGTATCTAGGCAATTGTGGTCTTTGGTCACACTTGCCAATACTAATAGCTTGAAGCAATCCCACGAAAGACTTCATGCTTCTGTCTACTACTTTCATAGTCTGTTGAGCAATATCGGTATTCAACAGCCGATAATTATCGTTCGACTTGCAGAGATGGTAGTTAGATTCGTAGCTCAGGCGTTTTCTTTCTCTAAAGAAATACTGCCTAGCCTCGTACAATGCCACGTTAAAAAGATTTTTGCTCAAGCGAGTCAAAGCTACAAGAGCGTTGAACTCTTGCTTGCTAAGTCGTCTGAGTTGATTTTTTTGGGTGGCGTACATCTCAATTATTTTCGCTACAGAATTAATTATATAGCGAAAAAAATTGTTTGTATATACTCACGGGCAGTAAACTACCCGTGTCGTGTTTCCTCCCATGCCTAAAGGCGATGGGTTTCCACACTTCCCGTACTAACTTAACTATGAAATTTAACAATTTGCTTTTACCTATAGCAATTTTAGGTTTAGCTGCTTTAGGGTTTGGCGTTGCTTACAGTGCTGCTTCTGCACCCTTACCAGAAGGATTTCCACCACCAACCCCAGATGGACAAATAAAAGTCAAACAATATCCAGCATATCGTGCGGCTACATTTCGCTATCAAGGAGAGCTATCTCAAGCAGCTAATCGAGCTTTTTCTCCCCTCTTCAACCACATTAGCTCTAATGATATATCTATGACCGCACCAGTGGAAACTCGCTATCCCACTAGCACTAATGGCTCTCTGGAGGAACAAGGGACAGCCCAAGTCTCTTTTTTGTATCGCAGCACTGATATTTATCCCGATGAAATTGCCTCAAATATTGAGATCGAAGATATTGCTCCAATGACTGTGGTCAGTTTGGGACTTAAGGGAAGTTATACCTATCAAAGCTATATAGAGAGTTTGCAAAAGTTAAAGGACTGGCTCGATCGACATGAAGAATATCGCGCGGTTGGATCGCCTCGCCGTTTTTTCTATGATGGCCCATATATTCCAGATAGTCTTAAACGCAGTGAAATTCAAATTCCCATTGAGCCAGTTGAATAGCTGTTGAAAATATTTATTATTTGTTTGTTGATACAAACAAATAAACTAACCTCTATTCTAGATTTTCTAACATATCTGTTATTTGTTGATGAGCGATCTTATTGTTTTGTTTCTTGAATAGTTTAGCTGCTGTTTGTAAGTCTTTAGTTGCTCCTGAAATATCTCCTAACTTGTGACGAGCAACACCTCGATAGCTGTAGGCAAATGCAGCTTGAGGCTTAATTTTAATCGCCTCTGTATAATCTTCAATCGCTCCACTATAATCTTCTAGATGGAAGCGAGCCACACCTCTATTTTTATACGCGAATGCGCTATCAAAATTAATTTGAATAGCTTGGGTGTAATCTTCGATCGCTTCTGTGTAATCTCCTAATTTTTCCCTAGCTATCCCTCGATGGTTGTAGGCAAATTCATTTTTTGGATTAATTTGAATCACCTGAGTGTAATCTTCGATCGCTTCTGTATAATCCCCTAATTTTTCCCTTGCTATCCCTCGATGTTTGTAGGCAAATTCATTTGCTGGATTAATTTGAATAGCTTGGGTGTAATCTTCGATTGCTTCTGTGTAATCCCCTGATTTTTCTCGCTTCAGACCTCGATCGAGAAGCATAGATACTTTTTCTGTCTCGCTTTTTATTGCAGATGTGTAATTTGATTTTTCTATTTTGTCGGTGCGGATAACAATTAATTGTTTTTGCTTAGTAATTATAGCTATAGTTGCTACTGATAAACTTAATGCAGTAATTACGATCGAAATTTTTTTCATCGTCTAAGTCAATATTTTGGCGAACTATTTTAAGTTATTTCTGTAAATTGCTTTCAACACTTTAAATACTTTTTTAAGTCTTTATAACGACAATCTTATTCACAATAAGATTTTTTTTGCAATCTAATTACTAAAACTTTAAAATAGTCGCTATTTTCTTTATTGTCTTTATGCAAAATACATATATATTCGAGCGTTATATTACTTTTAATAGCATAATTGACAAAGATTTTAGTGCGATCGGGATCGATATTTTTTACTGATAAAAATCAGTCTTAAATGAAATTGGTATAACCTATCTCTCTTCTGTCACTCTGGGTTGAAAGCCTAATTTTTCGTGGGCTACAAGGTTTTGGTAATTAAAAATCAAAATCGAGAAAATGTCCTAACGCGCTTTGGTAGTGCTATAGTTTTTTCAGTCAGTGGTTTGAGTCCTCGAGTGACATACTCCTACACTGATACTGGCGTATACAGTGTAGGCTTCTCACCAACTCCAGCTAAAAAATTTAATGTACGACTTTTAATTCTGCAATATTTTTATGGCTCGAGGGAGATTTGAACTCCCGACACGAGGCTTATGAGTCCCCTGCTCTAACCTACTGAGCTACCGAGCCTAACTCTATACATCTAGATATTATAGAACAAAAATTTTAAATTTTTCAATTTAAAAAAAAAATCAAGGGGAATAGCAAATAGAATTAGCTTTCCCCCTAGTGTTGTCCTTTTGACCTATGGCAAACCAACTTTCTTGAGTTAACGTCGGTTTCTTGGTAAATGAGCGCTGGGATTAACTGCACCCCTTCCTCTTGGATGTATTTCAAAGTGTAAGTGAGGCCCTGTGCTGAATCCTGTGCTGCCCATTTTAGCAATTTGTTGACCTTGACTGACCATTTCACCTCTGCGGACTAAAATACGACTGTTATGAGCGTATATAGTTACACTACCGTCAGAGTGTTTGACTTTGACCAGATTGCCGTAGCCACCTGAATTCCAGCCTGCATGAATAACTTCACCTGGGGCTGCAGCCATAATTGGAGTACCAACTGGACCTGCAATATCGATTCCTTTGTGCATTCTGCCCCAACGCCAGCCATAACCAGAAGTTAAAACTCCTTTAGCTGGCCAAATATAACCGTTGAATCTTCCTGGAGTAATTTGATGGGTATCTGGTAAATACTGCTCTGGTGAAGATAAGGGGGGTAATTGAGGGGATATGGTGTTTCCTATCCTTCTGCTGAATCTTCGATTGTAATTTTGTGCGTCTGTAGAGGAAGAACCTACCATATCAGGCTTAGGTTTAGATTCGCCAGAGACAGGATTTCTGAGAGGATTCAATACTGGCAAGCGTAGAACCCTTCTAGTTTGGGGATTGAACCTTGAATTTTCAGATCGAGGGCGATCGCTTTGTCTTTGCAAGCGGTCTTGTAGCCACTCAGGACGATTAGATTGTAATTCGTTAGAAGTGGGAGCTAGATTACTTGTTGTATTATTGACGATCGCTGGTTTTTTGTTTGCTCTTTCCCGTTGATATTCCTCTCGCAGCCTTTCGATATCTGCCCTCAGTTTTCGTATATAGGTGTCGTTGTCGGGTCTAATTGGCTCTTGGGTGTTCTTAGCAATCTTATTTGAGTCAGCAGCCTCCACCTTTGGCTCGGATGTTGTTTCGGGAGCATTATAGGTATAAGAACGATTGTTAGTGGAACGTTCTGAGGAGGTAGTAGAGCTTTGAGATTGACCAACAGAAAACTGAGACCGAGGAATTTGCAACTTTGTGTTGACTTCGATCTCGTTAGGATTTCTGATCTTATTTAGCCTTACTATGTCTGCCATAGACACCCCATGCATCCTAGCTATTCGATCGAGGGTGTCTCCTGGCTTAACTACATAAGAGGCATTTGCCTCAGTCAATAAGATCGGTTTTTGGATTTGTTGTTTTTGGCTTTGAGACTGCTGGGTCTTCAATTGAGCCAAACTTTGTTTTAAGCTTTGTTGCCGGTCTTTTAAATTCTTGAGAGCATAGTTTTGGCGCTGCTGCAGTAAAGAATCTATCTTGCTGGACGATTGAGCTACATCTGGTGTTTCTTGTTCGACGATGCTGGTTACTGTGGGAATTCTCAGTCTTTGTCCTATTAAGAGATTGGCTTCAGGTAGTAGGTTATTGTAGGACGCGATCGCTTTACTTGCTACTTTATATTTTTGAGAGATGCTCGAAATTGTTTCTCCTGAGCTGACTGTGTGAACGATCGCCGGTGCAGCTATTTTTATTTTTTCTGGCGACTTTCTTTGAGTCAATGCTCCCTTCGAGACCCCCTCAGAAATATATCTTGTTGCTAATTTTTGAGGGAGATTACTAGCAACAATCTTGTTGGAGGAAAATCTTGTCATAGTTTGCTGAGATTTGATTGCGTCAGCAGCCACAGCTTTATCCTCTCCAGGTAGCAATACTCCTGTTGTTCCTACGGAAATTGCCAGCCCAATCATAGCGGCAGACCTGCTTACTTTACGGTATGCTTCGCTTGATTCTGTATCGCTTTCAGATTCTTTAGCTACCTGTGACCCTGTCTCCTCTAAGGATTCAGCATTACAGAATTTAAGTACTTTGACCTCATTTGTAAAGATATCTTTCAACAACTCCTCACCTCTCCACTTATTAGACTTATTTTTATCTGAATCGGAACGATTGCTAACTTTATAATCTATGCGAATCTGACTAGGGAAGGTTACATTATTTCCTTTTTTTTGTCAAAGGCGCATTTATTGAAATTTGGAGCTTTATTTGCTCCAGTTTCCCCAGTATTGGCAATTTGCTTCAAAATAAGCCTGTTAACTACTAACATTCTTATTTGATGCTTAAGTTATGGTAGATTATAGTAAACGCCTTTGACTTGACTATTTACACCACTTCGCCAATTAGAATCGTCGATCGATCGCCAAGTAAAGTTTCTTGCTGGTATGGAGCGGGGAGAGAGAGCGCCAGCAAAACTTGCCTTGGCTCCATTGACTTTTAGGGGGATCGCCTGTATTTGGCGAATTTTAAGTGTTTCTAGATCTAACAAAACTCTGCCAATCATATCCTGGCGCTTAGCTGCTAGATTGGGATGAATGAAATTACCCAAACTTTCAAACATTACCCCTTTCTTTCCAGAGTTTGACTGAACGATAGTTACGGGTTTCCAGACATGAGGTCCGTGTCCGAAAACAATATCTCCTTTATAATTTCTAATAAATTCTCGACCCGTATTGACCAATTGTTGTTGAGTTGCACTATTCCAACTGTGGATCGATAAAATTCTGATGTCAGCATTAGAATCTCGCAGCGATCGCAACAGGGCATTTTTATCGCTGACACAGCTAATGTAACTGCAAGCTCCTCCCATGTAGAGGCTGGCAAAAGCTACTTTAATCGGTTTGCCTTTAATCGTCATCGTTTTGACGGCGGCGCTGGCTTTTTGGTTGGGCTGACCCACACCGTGCCAAAGCCAGTTAGCTCCTTGCTTACTCAAATCATTCATGTGGAAAGAGGAAACAAGAGCGCCGTGTTTTCCATTTTCTCCTACCGGACAATCCCAGCTGTGGTTATTGGCAAGACCAATTAAATTAAAACCTTTATTGTATGCCTTTTTTAAATTAGCTGGATGAGAAACAAAGGCATAGGAGCTGCGACTGGGTCTACCTCTAAAACTGTTACAACGTTGTCCTACTACGGTTTCCCAATTAATAAAAGATAGATCGCCACGATAGGATTTTTCACTGGGATCTAAAGCATCCAAACGTTTACCGAAGTCAGCGAATCCTCCTTCTGGCAATGTTTGAGTTAGTTGTAAAGGTTGTTTGTAGGTCAGTGCCATTCCCGAATCACCTACTCCCCGAATATCTAGAAATTGAGTAGCACGGGTGTAATCTAGAGGTACGGGTTTATGGGAAACTTTATTTTGTTTGACTTGTTTGAGTTGGGTTTGGGACTCTCTTGCTAAAGTCGTTTTAGATTGGTATAAATTTCCCGTTCCCACACCAACGGCACATAAAAAAGTAGTAGCTCCCAGTAAGATCGAAAATAGATGGTTTTTTTTCATTAAGCTCCTCGCTCCTCATCGGAATAAAATTATTGTTTAAAGCTTTTAATGTTGGAGTAGGCTCCTTTAACAGAAGAGCTTACACCACTTTGCCAAGTAGAGTTATTAACAAATTTCCAGTTTAGATTAGCTGGAAACTTAGTCGGGTTTGGGGTGCCGCTAAAACTAACGTGGGCTCGATTAACAGAGATGGGAATAATTTGTACTTGTCGCAGTTGTAAGCTATCGAGATCTAAAAGAACGCGTCCTATTATATGTTGGGAACTGGGGATCAATGAAGGATGAATAAAATTTCCTAAGCTTTCAAATAATACCCCTCGTTTACCTGTAGGCGATTCTACAATGCGTACTGGTGAAGAGCGATGAGGGCCGTGACCGAATACTATATCTCCGTTATAGTAGCTGATAAAGTTTACCCCCATATTTACCAGTTGTTTTTGCGTCGAAGCCGTCCAACTGTGGAGAGAAAGAATGCGAATATCTGCATCCGCATCTCTGAGCGATCGCAACACTGTTAACTCATCTTTAAGACAGCTTACATAAGTACAATCTCCTTCAGCCAAATACAAACTAGCAAAAGCTACTTTTATCGGTTTTCCTTCGATCGTCATTGTTTTAACTTTTGCCTTTTTGTCGGTGCCAACACCGTGCCACAACCAATTTGCCTCCCTAAGATTGCTCAATCGCTCTAGGTGACGTGCTGAGGCATAAGCGCCGTCAACTCCTTCTTCGGCGCTGGGACAATCTCTAGTGTGGTTATTGGCTAAACCAATCAGATTAAAACCCCTTTTGTAGATTTCACTCATATTATCTGGGTGAGAAACAAAAGCGAAAGAACGAGGCCCTCTTGTTGACCAAAAGCGATTGCAAAAAGTTCCCACCGTGCTTTCCCAATTTATAAAAGATAAATCTCCACGGTAAGATTTTCCACTGCGATCGAAAGCATCGAGGCGTTGGCCAAAATGAGCGGCTACTCCTTGTGGCAATCTTTGGGTTAAACTTAGAGGCTGTTGGTGGGTTAGTGCCATAGCTGAATCCCCAACTCCCCGAATATCGACAAATTTAGTCGCTTTTTGACGATCTAGGGGAATTGCTTGTAGAGAATCCTCTGTACTGCTCTGATTCGGTTCTCGATCGAGGTTAGCGGCAATAACTGGAGTTTTCGGTTCGGCAATTAATGGCCGCTGGACTTGTTTGTTTAAATTATTACTCGATCCATCGGTTGCTTTCTCGCTTCGATCTTCCATGTCTTGAGATGTTTTTTCTTCCTGGGGTAATTGAAGCTCGGAAAATTTTGGTTTATTTTCAACCGAAGAACATGCCGACAATACCAAAAGCCAATATAGACTAATAATGAGTGTTTGCGATCGCTGATTTTTTTGTTTCATTTTTCCTGCCTGTCTTCTGCTTGAATTAAATATCCTAGTTGACGGCGTGCTTCAAATAAACCAATAGCAACACTAACAGAAAGATTTAAACTTCGGACTTGGGGCTGACTTATGGGGATGTAAACCGTTGCGTCGCAACTTTCTAAAACTGTAGATGGTAATCCTTTCGTTTCGCAACCAAATAGTAACCAGTCATCAGCTAAAAATTGACATTCGAGGTAATTAGATTTTCCACGGACGCTGAAGCCGATTAATCTGCCTCCTCTTTGCTGATGAATTGTTTGAAAATCTTTTAAGCTATTGTGATAGTGCAAATCTACATATGGCCAGTAGTCTAAACCAGCTCGTTTTAGATAGCGATCGCTAATCTCAAAGCCTAACGGGCCAACTAAATGCAACTCTGTTTGTGTTGCTGCACAAGTCCGAGATATATTTCCAGTATTTGGCGGAATTTCTGGGTTAACTAAAACGACCCTAGGCATTGAGATCCCAAATTAATGTGTGATTATATTTTTGTCAGCCTATTTCTCAAGGGCTAATATCCAAAGTTTTTTTTAAGATTTATCTTCAAACTCTCTTACACTCATCACACTTCCGATATTTCGACACAAATATCTTTTTATTGTTTCGAGATCTGGTAATATTTAAGTTACTTTATCTTTTAAGTACCTGCAGGAGTAGGGCATCAACAGCCGCAATTTAAAAGACAGACAAAAACTGCTTGCGGCCTGGCGTGTTAAAAATTGGAAAAAGTGAAGCCTCGCTCCATTCAACTTCGCTAGCATTTTTGTGAGTACTTTATCACTAGTTTGTTAGTAATAAATCATAATTGAACCATAACTAAAAATGAAAAACGATTTATTCATTGTTAAACCAGGTTTGAAAATTTCATTGAAAAAAGATTACGATCCTGCTTATAAAGGTGAGTACATTAATAAAGCTGGTGCTTCTGTCCAATTGTCGCAAAGTATCGAGCGACTAGCTAAATATCAAGATATGCTCTACGCTCAAAACACTTATGCTTTATTAATTATCCTTCAAGCTATGGATGCTGCTGGTAAAGACGGCACGATTAAGCACGTTATGTCTGGGGTAAATCCTCAAGGATGTCAGGTGTTCAGCTTTAAAAGTCCGTCTGCTGAAGAACTCGATCATGACTACCTCTGGCGCTCTTTCAAAGCTTTACCAGAAAGGGGTAATATTGGAATCTTCAATCGTTCCTACTATGAAGAAGCTCTAGTAGTGCGCGTCCATCAAGAAATTTTAGACAAGCAGCAGTTGCCTCCAGAAGCTAAAACGAAAGATATTTGGAAACGCCGCTTTGAGGAAATCAATAATTTTGAAAAATACTTGGTTAGCAATGGTATTATTCTTCTTAAATTTTTTCTGAACGTTTCTAAATCAGAACAGAAAAAACGTTTTTTAGACCGTATTAATCGACCCGAAAAAAATTGGAAATTCTCAGTTAATGATGCCAAGGAACGCGCCTTTTGGAATGACTATCAAAAGGCTTATGAGGATATGTTTAACAATACCAGTACCAAGTGGGCTCCTTGGTATATTATTCCCGCAGATACCAAATGGTTTACGCGCCTTACAGTTGCTAATATTATTTGCGATAAATTGAAGTCACTAAATTTAGCCTATCCTACTGTCAGTGAGGAGCATAAAAACCAACTCCTAAAGGCAAAAGAAATGTTGGAAAATGAGTAATCAAAGCAATTTTTCTGCTAGCAAATCTATGTCTTGACATTTTGGTCGCCATTTCCCCTTGGGGAATCCCTTCTTAATACTCTTGACAAAATGCCACTTTTATGAATTTAATTCTCTTCGATCGCGAGCCTCACCGTCAAGGGCGATCTCGAAGAGATCCGCGTAGCGGCGCGAGGGGTTTTGTTGTGGCTGTGTTTGTTTGAGTAGCAGTCCCCTCAGTCTTCATAGTTACTGTTCCGATCGCATCATCAAGTAAACTGAAGATCGGTTTAAATAATAATAATGGAGCCCTTGTTACTAGAATAAAGAAGCGCCAGGGCAAGAGAAAATAGGATAAATTATGGCCAAAATTCTGACATTTTTGGGCAAAGGCGGAAGTGGCCGCACAACAGTGGCGATCGCGGCGGCTAAAAAATTCGCCAGCCTAGGATCTAAAGTCCTTCTTGCTGGATCTGACCCCAGCCCTACCTTTGGCTTATTGTTAGGAGCATCCCCTGGATTTGACCCAGTAGAAATAGCCCCTAACCTATCTGCACTGCAGTTAAAATCTACATTAATGCTAGAGCGGAGTTGGGAACAAGTAAAGGATCTAGAGGCGCAATACCTACGATCGCCAACCCTCAAAGATGTCTACGGTCAAGAATTAGGCATCTTACCAGGGATGGATTGTGCTCTAGATCTTAATGCTATTCGGGAGTTCGACCAAAGCGGGAAATACGATGTTATCATTTACGATGGCGCTGGCGGTTTAGCTAGTTTGAGGATGCTGGGAATGCCAGAAATAATGAGTTGGTATATCCGTCGATTTCGCCGAGTATTCACCGAATCAGATGTGGGTAAAGCTCTGTCTCCTTTCATTCAACCCATTACCAGCGCTATCTTAAACGTAAGCTGGACTGCTGAAGATTTAACTAGTGGGGAACCGACTCAAAAAACTAACCAAATCCTCGACGAAGGTAAAGCAGCTTTGGCAGATCCTAACCGCGTCGCTGCTTATCTGGTGACAACTGAGGACCCCGCTGCGATCGCTACTGCTAAATATCTCTGGGGTAGCGCGCAACAAATTGGCTTGACTGTAGGTGGCGTTATTCTTAACTTTGGTGAGGTGACAGAGGCGATCGCTACTGACTTTTCACCCCTCGGTGTTACCTCTTTACCCCGTCGCGTCGGCGATGACTGGCAACCCCTTGTCGATGCTTTGCCCAACTTACGAGACGCAACTCAAGCTCCTAAGCCTTTTACCATAGATACTTCAAATCGTCAAGTAAAAGTATTTTTGCCAGGTTTTGACAAAAAACAGGTAAAACTAACGCAATACGGGCCAGAAATCACCATTGAAGCCGGAGATCAACGGAGAAATCTTTTCCTACCTCCTTCCTTAGAAGGAAGACCCGTCAAAGGAGCAAAATTTCAAGAGGGATATTTAATCATTTCACTGTAAGCTTATGTCTAATCCTTCCAGTTCCGAACCAAGTAAAGTGCAAATCGAAGAACAAGACGCTCGAGCGTCTAAAGCCAGACAACTCTTAGGAATGAAAGGGGCTGCCTCTGGAGAAACTTCGATTTGGAAAATACGCCTGCAACTGATGAAGCCAATTACCTGGATACCTCTGATGTGGGGGGTAATTTGCGGTGCCGCTTCTTCAGGGGGCTATACTTGGACGATCGAAGATATTATTAAAGCAGCAGCCTGTATGTTACTAGCAGGGCCGTTGATGGCAGGATATACTCAAACTCTAAACGATTTCTGCGATCGCGAAATTGATGCTATTAACGAACCTTACCGTCCCATTCCTTCTGGTGCCATATCAGTGCCGCAAGTAATAACTCAAGTTCTGGTGCTGTTATTTGCAGGTTTTGGTCTTGCCTACTTTTTAGATGTTTGGGCAGGTCACGACTTTCCCAGCGTAACTTGCATTGCCCTCGGAGGAGCATTTCTAGCTTATATCTATTCTGCCGAACCCTTTAAGTTGAAAAAGAATGGCTGGCTTGGTAACTACGCCCTCGGTGCTAGTTATATTGCCATACCTTGGTGGGCAGGTCACGCTTTATTTGGGGAACTAAACTGGACGATCGTTATTTTAACCCTATTCTACAGTTTGGCAGGATTGGGGATCGCAGTGGTCAACGACTTCAAAAGTGTAGAGGGCGACAGTACATTAGGTTTGAAATCTTTGCCTGTTATGTTTGGCATTACTACCGCAGCCTGGATTTGCGTAATAATGATAGATGTTTTTCAAGCAGGGATAGCACTTTATCTGATCGCGATCGAACAACAACTCTACGCTACCATCGTCTTGTTGCTGGTTATTCCTCAAATTACTTTTCAGGATATGTATTTCCTGCGCGATCCCCTCAAAAATGACGTTAAATATCAAGCTAGCGCTCAACCCTTTTTAGTTATCGGGATGCTCGTAACAGGTCTGGCTTTAGGTCATGCTGGAGTTTAAAACTAGGGGTCGATCTGTACAATAGCCAAACCGATTCAGTAATCAAGAGCAATCATCAATTGAGAGGGAGAGGGAAGTGTGGGGAGAATGAAGTAATGAAGCTTTTTGCCCTCTCTTTTTTCCCTCTCTTCCCACACTCCCCCCTCTCCCCCATCTCACCTAACCAGGGATTTTGGCATTACTGAATCGGTGTTCTAGGGCGGAGGGAGAGAAGGTCGAGCAACAAGTCTATTGATGATAATCTTGTAAAGCCTTTACTTCTAAAGGCACAGACTGCAAAGAGCGAATTGCTGCTACTGTTGCTTTAGCACCGGCGATCGTCGTAATAATGGGCAATTTGTAATCTAAAGCGGTGCGACGGATCGAGCGAGCATCTGTTTGGGATTCTTCCCCCGTGGGAGTATTAATAATAAACTGGATGTCCTTATTTTTAATCCAGTCGATAACGTGGGGACGACCTTCGTGGAGTTTTAAGACCAACTCTACGTCAGATATGCCTTGTTCTTGTAAAACGCGACGAGTACCGGAAGTAGCAACGATGTTAAAGCCCAACTCGATCAATTCCTTAACCACTGGTACGGCTGCTTCTTTGTCGCGATCGCTCAAGGAAACAAATACTGTGCCCGACAAAGACAACTGTACTCCGGCAGCCAATTCAGCTTTAGCAAATGCCCTGCCAAAATCCGTATCTATGCCCATTACTTCGCCTGTAGAGCGCATTTCTGGTCCCAATAGAGTATCGCTACCTTGAAACTTATCAAAGGGCAATACAGCCTCTTTAACCGCCATATGCTGGGGAATTATTTCGTTGCTAATTCCGAGAAACTCTAGGGTTTGACCTGCCATAATGCGAGAGGCTATTTTTGCCAAAGGCAGACCAATGGCTTTAGATACGTAGGGAATAGTACGAGAAGCGCGGGGATTAGCTTCTAAAATATATACGGTATCGCCTTGGACTGCATATTGAATATTCATTAGCCCCTCTACTTTCAAAGCATTGGCTAGTTTTACCGTCCAGTTGCGAATTGTCTCTAAAGCTGTTGGGGACAGAGAAGTATGGGGAATAGAACAAGCAGAGTCGCCAGAGTGAACCCCTGCTTGTTCTATATGTTCCATAATGCCGCCGATAACTACATTTCCGGCGCGATCGGATAAAGCATCTACATCCACTTCAATGGCATTTTCTAGGAACTTGTCAATTAAGATTGGGTGTTCTGGTTCTACCTGTACGGCAAAATTCATATACCGTTCCAGATCTGCATCAGAATAGACAATTTCCATTGCCCGTCCTCCCAAAACATAAGAAGGACGAACTACCACAGGATAGCCGATACGACTCGAAATTTGCAAAGATTCTTCATAACTGCGGGAAATCCCATTAGCAGGCTGTTTAATATCCAATTCCCGCAGAATTTTCTCAAACCTTTCCCTATCTTCAGCAGTGTCGATCGAGTCGGGAGAAGTTCCCCAAATGCGAGTATTTACACCCTCTCCCTCGGCGCGAGATTCTAAATACTCTTGTAAAGGTACGGCCAACTTAAGAGGAGTTTGACCGCCAAACTGAACGATAATACCTTCAGGATTTTCAACTTCGATGATGTTGAGAACGTCTTCTTTGGTTAGGGGTTCAAAATAGAGGCGATCGCTCGTATCGTAGTCAGTAGAAACTGTCTCGGGGTTAGAGTTGACCATAATTGTCTCGAACCCGTCTTCTATCAGTGAAAAAGAAGCACAACAGCAACAATAATCGAATTCTATTCCCTGTCCGATCCGGTTGGGACCTCCTCCTAAAATAGCGACTTTACGCTTAGTAGACGGTATAACTTCTGATTCTCCTTCTTCATAGGTGGAATAGTAGTAAGGAGTAAAGGCTTCAAATTCAGCAGCACAGGTATCGACCAACTTATAAACTGGAACTATCCCTAACTGTTTTCTGTAGGCGCGTACTTCGTCTTCAGTAGTTTTAGTAGCAAAAGCAATTTGACGATCGCTGAACCCTTGCTGTTTGACAAAGCGCATTTGTTCTTGGTTTATATCCTCTAAGGAAGTGCGCTTGAGAAACTTCTCAGTTTCTAGCAACTCCTGCATTTTGTCTAAAAACCAGATATCGATCGCGGTCAGTTCGTGAATTTCTTCTACACTCATCCCCAGTTTCAAAGCATTATAGAGAGAAAAAGCTCTTTCTGGATTGGGGGTGCGCAAACTCGAACGAACTTGTGCTAGAGATGGGAGAGTTTCTGGTCGATCGCAGCCAAAACCATAGCGTCCTATTTCCAGACTGCGCAAGGCTTTTTGAAAAGATTCGCAAAAAGTACGACCGATCGCCATTGCTTCCCCTACCGATTTCATCTGGGTAGAAAGGATCGCTTTGCTACCTGGAAATTTCTCGAAAGCGAAGCGAGGTACTTTCGTAACCACGTAATCAATAGTAGGTTCAAAAGAAGCAGGAGTTTGTTTAGTGATGTCGTTGGGAATTTCATCGAGAGTATAACCTACCGCCAATTTAGCGGCAAATTTAGCGATGGGGAAACCCGTTGCTTTCGATGCCAAAGCAGACGATCGAGATACTCTGGGGTTCATCTCAATTACGACCACTTCCCCGTTAAGAGGATTTACGGCAAACTGAATATTAGATCCTCCCGTTTCTACTCCAATTTCGCGAATTATTTTCTGAGAGTAATCTCGCAGGCGTTGATATTCTTTATCTGTGAGGGTTTGGGCTGGGGCTACCGTAATAGAATCTCCCGTGTGAACCCCCATGGGATCGATGTTTTCGATACTGCAGATAATCACTACATTATCTGCTAAATCCCGCATCACCTCTAGTTCGTATTCTTTCCATCCCAACAGAGATTTTTCGACCAAGATTTGGGAGACTGGAGAAGTATCGATACCGTATTTAGCTATTTCTTCGTATTCTTCCTGGTTGTAGGCAATACCTCCTCCACTTCCACCGAGGGTGAAAGCAGGGCGAATAATGAGAGGATAGGAACCAATTTCAGTGGCGATCGCTTTAGCTTCGTCTAGATTGTTGGCAATTCCAGAAGGACACACGGGAATGTCAATCTTCTTCATTGCTTCCTTAAACAATAAGCGATCCTCGGCCTTTTCTATTGCTGGAAGTTTCGCACCAATTAGTTCGACTCCGTATTTATCTAGTACGCCATTTTTTGCCAGCGTTACAGCCACATTTAGGGCAGTTTGACCCCCCATAGTAGGCAAAAGGGCATGGGGTTTTTCTTTGGCTATTACCTTTTCCACCATTTCTGGTGTCAGTGGTTCGATGTAAGTGCGATCGGCCATTTCTGGATCGGTCATAATTGAAGCGGGATTGGAATTGACCAAAACCACGTAATAGCCTTCTTCCCGCAGTGCCTTACAAGCCTGCGTACCAGAATAATCAAATTCGCAGGCTTGCCCAATTACAATTGGGCCAGAACCAAGAAGCAATATTTTATGAAGATCGTCGCGGCGTGGCATAGCTTTTAAGGTCACAGATGGAAGTGCCAATTATTTTATAGGCACTTACCCCTCTCCCTAACCACTGTTTTATTTAGGTTTAAGGAGTTGGAGTTTTTGCCAGTTATTCTTTAGACTCTTTTTTCTGTGATGCTAACTCAGGTGGCAATAATGAGTCTGGCAACTCGTCTAAACTTCTATTTACCGCTTTGCAAAAAGCTTTCATCTGATACACGGTCATGGTCGGTTCGGCTTCTCCCCGTTCCCATCGACTGATGCTGGAAACAGAGACCCCCATCAATCTCACTAGGTCTTCTTGAGATAGTCCAGCAGCTAGACGAAGTTGTTTGAAAGGAGAATCTGTGTTTTGTGGTTGACCTTTCTTTGGTCTTGGCATATTTTTTAAACTTAATTGATTAACTAGTTTATTTGAGAAAAACATGGGGAATAATTAAACATCCCTAACTTTATGCATACATAAACTCAAGGTAATATGACAACTTGTTGATGCGGGGACAATAAGGGAAGCTATCAGAGTAGTCCTGAAAATCCCACAATAGTCGCTATATGACATTTAACTTTGAACATATTCTAGAGATTGTCTGTAATTGCGATCGCAGCACAAAATCCCTCGATCGCTTAGGGTTGCGAAAGTGGATTAATAAAGTTGTTAATTTTATAAAAAATTGAAAGCATTGGTAACACATATAACAGTTTTTTCGAAAAAACCAAGAAAATTGAAAAAAGAGACAAGAATAATTTTAAATGGTTATTATTTGTTTTTATATCAAATCTACAGGTGATGTAGCTAACTTGAAAACTTGGGAACAAATAATCTTTGACATCGTCTATTCTGCACAGACGCATTAGCTATATCTTGCTCATAGGGTCGATCTCGGACTATTTTATCTTTATTTTTTATAAAAAGTTGCGCACAGGTAAAACTCAATCCCAAAATCGTGCGGTCAATTCCATCGATCGATAATATCGAGCATTTTTTCTTTAGAAAGAGTACCTTTGGGTAGGCATTCTTGTACTTCCTTAAAGGTCTTAAATTTTTTTGTCTGGTTTTTCTCTTTCTCCTCTCGAAGTCGATCGGCTATTTTGGTCGCTTTTTTATTCCCTAGAAAAGCTAATTTTTTAATAACCATTTGGTAAAATGTTGGCTCTAAAATGCGATCGAATGCTTCTAATGGTGGTAGAGGCTTGGGTATTTTAGAATCAATATTTTTTATAATTTCAAGCTTAGATTGTTCGATATTGGTGCTAATTTTTTCGCCTAAGTCAGTCTGTAATTTGCCGAGCATAGAGGTAATATTATTCAATTGCAGCTCAGTTGTATTGGGTTGTTTGGAGTTAGAATCAATCGTATTTGATACCTTCTGAATTGCTTCAAGCTGTTCGAGAGCAATCTCAATAGCATCCCGATCGAAAATAAAAACTCGAAGACGATCGGGTAATTTTGGCTCTAATTCTATAGCTTTTAAAGTTGCATAATATTCTAAATATCCAGAGATTAGTTGATAAGACTCTACTCCAGTTCTTTTGACTATAGGAATTGTTAATAATCCTTGTAGCTTAACAATAGAATGTGCTAAATGTTCGATTTCTAATTTTTTAGTTTCCGGATTAAAATTAGAGTCTTCTGGTTTAAGTTCAATACTATCTAAATCTACTAATGACGTTGATAAATCCATATTTCTTTAATTCTATTTAATGCCAACTAATTCCATTACTTCTGTAGCTAGGTTTTCAAACTCTTCAGCAGCTATTGAATTTGGTTTATAATCTAAAATTGATTTGGGATCTGGTACATCTAGATCTCCTATTTCAAGACTATTTTCGATCGCTGCTGATACGTCACGACGTTCAAAAATTCTAGATTTCATTAGTTGGAAACCATAACGTTCTTTAACAGTCTTTTCCATATTAGGTAAAATATATTTAACAAACCGCTGATGAGTACCAATTTTAGAAGGTAGTACACCCAATATTTCGATCGGTTCTTTTCCAATTACTCCTTTAAACTCGTTAATTTCTTCAATAAATTTCTTGACGTTAACAAGTCCTTCATTAGCGAAAGGTTTTAGGTCTGAAGGGATAATTAAATAATCTGCGGCAATTATAGCGACTTTAGCATATAGATTCAGTGATGGCGGTGTATCGAGCAAGACAACATCATATTTATCTTTACTCTTTTGCAGTTTAGCTAATATTCTGGTACGAGTTGCATCTATTTCAGCTAGTTCTTTTTCGTGATGCATTAAATTTATGTGACTGGGAATAACGTCAAATTCTGGTGTAGTAAATTTAGAACGACGCACCACATCTGAGATAAAGTATTTATTTTTTTCTCGCAAGACGTGATAGATGTAATTATCTTTAATATTATCCTGCATTTCATCTTGAAATTTTATTAATCCAGCCGCATAAGTAGTATTAGCTTGACTGTCGAGATCGATGACTAAAACTTTTTGACCTTTTTTACTTAAAGCTGCTGCTAAATTAACAACTGTCGTGGTTTTACCTACACCACCTTTATTGTGATAAACTGCAATTACTTTCATTTCTTTACCTCTTGGAGAAACCTTAGATTCTCTCTGATTATTGGTCTGAATTGAGATTGAATTGACAATTTCTTCTTTGCCAATTATTTTTTTTATTTCTGATATTTTATTTTCAGTATCTCTACCTTGTATTGTGAGAATAAGGCTGGTTTGTTCGTGTTTGTGTTCGTAAATTCTAACTACTTTGCCATTAGTTATTAAGCCAAAGTCTGCTTTGATACTTACTAAATACCTTGTAAATTTTCTCAGGTGATTGTCAAGATTTTGTTGAGGGTGCTTTGCTTCTACGATTAGTTTGGCATATTTTTTAGATTGCAGTCTAATTGGAGAAACTACTAAAAAATCGAACCGATGATTAGATATTGTGACTTCTTGATACCAGTTATTAGGGGTATATCCTAATTGTGGAAGTAAATAGTGGACAATAAATTTACTTTCAACTTCAGATTCATTGCGACAATTTTCAGGATTAAAAAAATGTTTGCTAATAATATAATCCTCCTCGTATAGTCTTATACTAATTTCTCTTGTGTTTGCTACAAATAATTTCGAGTGGGAGAGGGGGGGAGGGGGAAGAGGATATGTAGCAATCATTTAGGAATTTGGTATTAAGGTATGATGTTGCTTTTTTAAGGTTTATTAAAGAATTCCTAAAAAAATAGGTCTAATTAACATAGGAATTTAAAAAGTGTCTCCAAGATAATTCAGTCGCACAAGTGCCGATCGCTCTCTTCTAACTGCTTATTGTTTTGTAGATAATCTTTGACCCAATTGCAAGCATAAGCTAGTTCGTCGAGATTGAGAACTTTATCCAAATTCCAAAGAATGACGGTGCGATCGCTACTAGCAGAAGCGAGAATGTTTCGCCCCCCGTAGGGGATCTCTTCGAGATCGGGGCTAAAAGCAACCCCTCTAACCCCACCAGAGTGTGCGGTCAGAGTTTTTAATAAAGTCCCGTCAGTTTTCCAGAGTTTGACTGTTTTGTCTAAAGAAGCAGAAGCAAGAATCTTTCCGTCGGGACTAAAGTCTACTCCCCAAACGGAAGCATTATGTCCACTAAGGGTTTTCAATAAGCTACCATCGGGCTGCCAGAGTTTAATCTTACTATCCGCTCCACCAGAAGCAATAAGGGCACCGTCGGGACTAAAATCTATTCCTCTAACTGGGGCTGTATGTCCACTTAGAGTTCTCAATAATTTCCCGTCCACTCCTCGCCAAAGTTTAATCGTATTATCAACAGAAGTAGAGGCAATTATCTCGCCGTCAGGATTCCAAGTAACTTCTCTTACTTGACCAATATGTCCGGTCAGAGTGCGTAGTAAATTGCCATTGGAATGCCTTAGTTTAACCTTATTGTTTGCCAAACCAGAGGCTATTTTCTCCCCGTCCGGACTAAAAGCAACACCCCAAACAATAACATTTTCCTCAAAGGTTCTCAGCAATTTGCCATTGGGTTCCCAGATTTTAACGGTAGTGTCTGCTGATGCGGATGCGAGTAAATTATTCGGGCTAAAATCTACATCAAAAACTGCACCCTTGTGTCCTTCAAAACTTCTCAGGAATTTGCCGTCGTTGCTCCAGAGTTTAACACTGCTGTCTGCTGATGTAGATGCCAATAAATTCCCGTCAAAGCTCCAGGCGACTCTCCTTACCCAACCTTCGTGCCCAGTAAGGATTGTATACAAACTGTTGTCAAGTTTCCAGAGTTTCACAGTTTCATCTTCACTAGCAGAGGCGATCGTCTGACCGTCAGGACTAAAAGCAATGGCTCTAACAAGAGCACTATGTCCTTTCAAAGTTCTCTGCAATCTCCCGTCTCGATGCCAGATTTTAACTGTAGCGTCCATAGAAGCAGAGGCCAGCATTTGTCCGTTATAACTCCAAGCAAGACCCAAAATCGTACCATTATGACCGGTTAGAGTTTTTAACAACTCGCCGTTAATGCTCCAGAGTTTGACTGTTCGATCTTCACCAGCAGAGGCAATTATCTCTCCGTCGGAACTAATTGCAACTGCTCTGACTCCACCATTATGACCGGAGAGAGTTTTCAATAACTTGCCGTTTTTACTCCAGAGTTTGACTGTTCCGTCGTCACTAGCAGAGGCAATTATCTCTCCGTCGGAACTAATTGCAACATCAACAACTGTACTGCTGTGTCCTTTTAATGTTCTCAACAACTTGCCCTTAATGCTCCAGAGTTTGACTGTTTTATCTGCACTAGCAGAGGCAATAAGGGCACCGTCGGAACTCAAAGTGACTGCTAAAACCCCTCCAATGTGTGCTTTTAATGTTTTCAATAACTTACCGCTCTTATGCCAAAGCAAGATATTTCCATCTGCACTAGCCGAGGCAATTATCTCGCCGTTTGGACTAAAAGTAACGGCCAAAACTCGTAAATTGTGACCAGTTAAAGTTCTCAAAAATTCGCCGTTTTTATTCCAGAGTTTGACTGTTTTATCTTCACTAGCAGAGGCAATTATCTCGCCGTCGGGACTAATGGCAACTCCCCAAAGCCCCGCATTATGACCTATTAGGCGATTGTACTCCTCTACCCCATAGACGGCTTTAGTAAGTACAAATTTAGCTTTGCTTTTGAGCTTTGAGTCTACTTCTCCTAATTTTTGTAGTTTTTTATTTGCCTCGATCGCGGATAAAAGTGCTTCCAACCTTTGATTTGAGTCATATTTTCCAGTGGAAGAAGAAACTAATGCTTTAATTTCGCTAATTCTTGCTTCTCTTTCACTCTCAAGTGCTTTGAGCATATTATTTTCTGCTCTTTGATATTGCCTAAAAGTTATTATCACCAATCCAGAAACTACTAATAATGCTGAGCTGGCTGCACCCAGAAATATTCTTTGTAGCTTAGCGGTTTTTTGCTCTTGCAGTAGTCTTTTCTGTTCTTCTTCTAGTTGGGCTTCAATTGCTTTAGCCTTTTCTGCTTCTAATGCTTTTTGTATTTCATATTTGTCCAATTCTACCGACGCTGCTAGAAATTCATAATCTATATCGCTTAAACTTTTCCCCCGCGACCACATTTGAGCATCTTTCAATGCTTGTCCCCGCAACAAACGAGATCGATCTGTTTTCTTTGATGCTATCCAAGCTTCTAATACTTGAGAATACGGACGTAAGGAATTTAATTGTTTTTCTACCCATTCCGCGTTAAATATTTCTGTATAAATCCGGTTTTTTACCTTCAATACACCATTTTTTTTCACTACCAAACCTGACAAAATTAGTTCTATTTGTTCTCTACTGTCATCTATTTTTATTTTTTCTCCTTGTAAAATTAGCTGATATATTTCTAATAATTTAGCGGCACGTTTTTCATTTCTTTCGATCCTGTCTCTAATCGTTCTTAAATGCTCTGGTTTGTCATAAAATTCCCACTTGTACAATATCTTGTTTCTCACTATACTTTCTACCCTAAATTGTTCTTGACCTCGGGGAATAGTGAGTTGTCCACTTATTGTATCTTGACTAGCTTCTATTACTAATTTACATAATTTTTGCGTCAGAAATGGCTGCCCATTTGTCCAGGATAATATATGTTTGATAATTTCTAAACTATTTTCTTGTTTGAGTTTTAATCCTGCTGCTAAAGGTTTGACTTGCTCTAGTGTAAAACCATCTAATTCGATCGCTCGACCAATATTAAAAGGCGTTCTGGTTTTATCTTTTATCAAGTCTGATGGCGCTGCTACCCCAAAAACACCAAATGTTATTCGCTTGTATTCTGGATCGATCGCTCGTTGATTGTAACAGAATCTGATCAGGGCAAAAAAGTCATCTACAGAAAAATCTAGACTGAGAATACTATCAATTTCATCGACAAATATGACGAGATTTCGATCGGGAAATTCTGGAAGCAGAATATCTCTAATAAACCGACTCAATCTTTGCAGTAAAGAAATTTCTTCTTCTTGTTTCCACCATTTTTTTAGATTAACTTTTCCTAGAAGTTTAAAGCCCCGCCATAACTCACCCACTACTCCTTTATACCACTGTGTCGGAGTAATATTTTTACTGCCAATATTAGTTAAATCTACGGTGGTGCATTCGATCCCTTCTTGTTGCAATTTATATCTGGTTCTCACCAACAGGGAGGACTTTCCCATTTGACGAGAATTGAGCACGTAGCAAAACTCTCCTCGTTTTAATGCTTCATATAGTTGAGTGTCAGCCAGTCTTTCCACGTAAGTAGGAGAATCATTTTGCAGGCTACCACCGATCTGATACATCAGTATATTTAGTTATCTTAGTTGACTCTAATGAATATTCCCTATCTTGCCTATATTTATTCGATCGCGTCCGAGTTTTTTCGATCGATAAAGTGCTTCATCTGTCGCACGCAATAGTATAGTTGGGTCGGTTTCGGGATGAGGAATTATGCTGGTAAGACCTATACTAGCAGTTACAATTTTTAACTCAACTTTAGATTTAATATGCTCGATCGCTTTTGCTTTAATGCTGTTTTGGATTTCTCCAGCAATACAAACAGCACCTTGTAGATTGGTTTGGGGTAAAATAACGGCAAATTCTTCACCCCCATAACGGGCTGCTAAATCCCCACCACGTTTGAGACAAGAATGAATAGCACTAGCCACTTGCTGCAAGCACTTATCTCCTGCTTGATGTCCGTAAGTATCGTTATAAAGTTTAAAACAGTCAATATCTAATAATATTAAAGATATGCTCTTTCGCTCGCGAGCCATACGTCGCCATTCTCGTTCTAAATGCTCGTCAAAGAGTCGTCTATTGGAAATTTTAGTAAGAGCGTCTATATAAACTAAATTTCTTAATTCTTGGTTTTCTTTTTTTAAATTTTCTAGGGAAATTTGTTTTATTTCTTGTTGGTATTGACCTGCAAAATAAAGACGATACATTTGACAAGAAGGATAAACGAGATCGCCATCTAATTTGACAAGTCCCAGACTCTCTAATTTATAACTAACAATTGGTTCTAAATTTACGCTCTCACTCTCACTATCCATTACTATCTGTTTGAGTGCTGCTGATAGTTTTGGTTGTTTTTGTATTATTTCCCAGCGATCGCGTAAAATACTGCCATAAATTCCTCCCTGAGTAGGAGCAACTTTTAATAATTCTTCTAATGTTATTTGTTCTAGAGCCAAATGGTAGAGAGCAACGCGCACTAAATAAGGATGTCCTCCTACCATTGCCATCAATTGCTGAGCTTCATTTGCTCCCGTCCAGTTTAGTCCGTGTCTGCCAGCTAAATCTCGAACTTGCTCTAAATTAAATTCTGATAACTTTATTGGCAATCCTATATTAAATGGAGATTGATTAATATCTAAGGATAGGTAAACTTCTGTGGAGTGAACTACAACGAAACGCAGTTTTTGAAATTGTATGCTTTGCCTTGCTTGTTCGTGCCAAAATCTCAACATAGGCAAGAATTCTTCAGCTATATGCTGATGTTCGAAAACTAAATTTACTTCGTTTAATGCCAAGACGATGGGCGTGTCTATTTCCTCTAATAAATATCCTTCCAAATAGATTCCGCAGCTTACTTTACTCCCCATTTCCTCGTCCCAATATTCGTCTAGGAGAGGCTTTAGTTTTAGCTGGCGAGCTATATTGGCACAAAACCAACGCAAAAATTTATTTAAGTTGGCATAAACTGCTGTATCTGCTTCCTGAAAGTCTATTTTTACTACTTTGTAGCTCTGTTTTCGAGCAAAATCGATAATTCTGAGGAGTAGGGAACTTTTTCCCATTTTCTGAGGTGCTTGAATGCGAGTTACACTTCCTGGTTTGAGAATTTCATCGCAACTCAACTGCTCGCTAGGGGTCCGATCGACGTAAAAAGGAGACTCTAGGGGTACAGCACGATCGGGATATTCTAAAGACACTGCTTCAAGATTGTTTAAGAACATTGCTGTTGTCTCAAAAACAAAGGAGGTAAAAATAATTGTTAGAGCATTCTCAGTTGTATTTTACTTCATGAAAGGCAATTGGAGTTTTGGATTTAAACCACGGCACAACTGTTTTTTAATTATCCCAAAATTATTATTAAAATTGACCTTTCTCAAAGCGATCGCCTAGTTATCCTCTAATCAAACGAAATAGCAAAAACTGAGTTACTTGCGCCTCTCTAAAATTATCGTCGCTCGCTAACAATAACAGTTGACTGCCATCGCTCAAGGGAGGACCTAGGGTCATTGCTTCTAGATTATCTAAATCGATATCTAATTGATTTAAATCTAGTAGTAACTTTTTCTTCAGCGGTACAACGCGGCTGATATTTCCTTTGAGAGTCGCAATACGAGAAGTATCTGTAGCGTTACCAACTACCACTTGAAAAATTTTTGCTCCAAAACCAGACAAACCAAAAGTTCGTTCTAAACTGAGAAAATGACCTGCTTGATTTAAGGCGGTTAACTCTGATAAACCGTTATTAAGAGCATCGCTAGGGGCAAGGTCGAGCAGATAAAGATGTTCTGCTACTAGGACAGGAGACCCAACAGGATTGATAAGGTAGTGTAATAAACGAATTCTAGTTGGTTCCGGTTTTGTTTCTTGTTCTGGGTTTTGCGGGACAATATCTTGTTTTAGTGCTGACTCGGTAGCGGCAAATAGACGAAAAGGATCGTCTGGGAGATAGCCGTTAGATTTAAGGGTTAAGGCTTCAAAACCTAAGTTGTTTTGTATTCCGCGCTCGCCTTTTTTGCTTGCATCTTCTTCGGGTAAATATCTTTGCGGTATCCGCAAGCTTTCTTGTTTTTTTCCAGTTTTTAGGTCAAATTCCCCAATAAACGGGGCAATATTTTGACTGATAATTCCTTCTGTGGAAATATATAAGGTTTTTCGCGGAGAAAAGGCTATCCCTTCTGGATCTATACTTCCAGAAGCATAAGTTTTTCCCTCTTCGTCTTTAAGAAAGGTAACATCTTCTAGGTCTACCTTTTTTAAAGTCAGTTTATCCTCATCGGTTCGATCGAATTTTACATTTAGGGTATAAAATCTTGCTGGAGCTTTATTGCTGCGATCGTCTGAAAGAGCGTAAAATCGAGAACGATCTCGATCGTAGGTTATGGCTGATATTCCTCCTACTGGCGTATCTTTAAACGTTGTCTTCGGTAGCTCGTACTCGCCGAGATATTCTAGAGAGAAGTCGAGAAACAGTCGTTTTTGCGCTCTCACTTGTGGGGATGTCCCGCAGGCGGTTAGTAAAATGCAAAAACTCAGACACAAAATTAACTTGAATGCTCTAGATAATTTCAATATGCGATCGCTCACTGGTTCGATCCTGATACACACTACTCTTTCTCGATCTATTGTCTTCTATTTAATGTCCACTTTACTCAAAAAAAAATACCGCTCGGTTAGTTCTGCCGATTCGGTACCCAATTTCCTTGGTTTAATTTTCTGTTTTTTCTCTCTATTAGCCAAGTATCATTTTAAATTTCTTAACTATGATATATGCTCGAACAAATTACTTAACAATACTTAATCTTTTCCTGGGGATCGCCTTCCTAGGTCTGACACTGCAATTGAATATATCTGCGGTATCGGCACAATTGGATAATACCACTCCAGACCCCCTACTACCAAACAGACCTATAAAGCGTCCCTTAAATCCCTCGGAACGCTCTAAACTAAAACAAGAGTTAAAACAGCTAAACGATCGAGCTGCTGCTGAACTTGAAGCTGGTAATGAGCAAGAAGCTTTCACTATTTGGTATCGAGTATTAAGATTGGAGCGAGAACTTGGTAAAGTAGAAGAGGTGTTAGCCCTGGGAAAAGTAGGGGAAATCGCTTGGAATAGACAGCGTCAAGCTGATGTAGAAATAATTAGCGATCGTTTGGAAGTAATTGAGCAGCAAGCATCCCTAGAAGGAGCGATAAACCCAGAATTATTGAGTGCTTTAGGTCAAGCTTATCAGCAAATAAGAGAGATTAATAGAGCTATAGCTATTTATCAACAAATTTTAGCTGACGATCGCCAAAATAAAGATCAAAAAGCTACTTTAGCTTCTTTAGATAGTCTCGGACAACTTTACCTGGCTAAATTTGATTATCTCAAAGCAGCAGAAATTTATGAGGAATTGTTAAAGTTTGCGCAGCAGGACAAGAATTATTTTAAGCAAGGGATATATCTTCGCCAACTATCAGAAATTTATACTAAGGCATCTGAGCCAGAAAACGCTTTGCGGATCCAAGAGCAACTGCTTGAAACTTATCTTAATAGTCAAGAAGTTCAGCGCATAGCAAACCTTAAAATTGCTATGGCTTCTAATTATGAAGCTCTCGATCTTCCCCAACAAGCCAGCCAAACTTATCAGGAAGCTTTTAAAATGGCTTGGTCTTTAAAGCAGTTTGGCGCTGCAAGTGAAGCTTTGCAAAAATTAGGAGATCTCTACCGCACTCGCGACCAAAAAAGTGCCGCGCTGCAAATATACCAACAATTGATTGAGGTAGAGCAGCAATCTTATAATTTATACGGTTTAATGACAGCCTACGATCGCATAGGACAAGTTTATTTCGCGCAAAATAATTATTCTGCCGCAATAAATTCATTTAGAGAGGGAATGGAGATCGCCAATTCTTTAAAATACCAGTACCAAAAGGATTACTTTCGCGATCGCATTCAACAGATTGAGCAACAACTCGATCGATAAAGCAATCGTATCTTTTGCTGCTTTAAGTCAATGAGATTTACTCGTTACTCCTTAAGAGGGCAGACAGCTGCTGCGAAGCCTAATGTTGTACGATTAAAACCGAACACTCAGCGTGATGAACCACGTAGTTACTCACGCTTCCTAAAAACATTTCCGATATACCTGTCCGACCCCTGCGACCAATTACAATTAGATCTGCTTCCCACATTTTAGCTAAAGAACAAATTTGCTTGCCTGGATCTCCTATTTTATGGTCGAATTCTGTGGCAATACCCTTTTCCATTGCTCTTTGGCAAAAACCATTCAACCATCCTTTAACTTCTTCTGTTGCTTCTTTGAGCAGTTTTTCTTTCAATTCAATGGTTTCTTCGGTGTAAACTCCCCCATAAGGCCCCATACTTGTCAAAGCTACCATTTCTGGTACCCCTGCTATTTCTTCTTTCATGCAGTGAAATATCATCAGGTTGCTGTTATTAGTTTTTGCTAGCTGTATGGCTTTGGCGAATACTTCTTCTGTCTGAGCTTGGTAATCAACAGCTACGAGAATTTTTTTGAACCTACCTGCTAATTGTTCTTGTTTAATATCTACTTTCTCATTTTGCGATCTTTCGTTCATTATTATCCCCCATGACGAGAATTTGCCTTAGGAATCTTTCTACTTTTAATTTGACACTAATTTAAACTTATGTATTGAATTTGATATTATTTTTAATAAAAATATAATTTTTTTCAATTATCAAAACAAACAATAGTTTACCTAAACAAAAAACATAGAAAACAATTATTCATTCTGGCAAACGAATTTTAGGAGGGCCTGTTTCTGGTGAAATTCGCTCGATTTCAAAATTCTCTATATTGCCTTCAAAGCGATTAAAAATAACTCGGATTTCGTTATATTGAATAGCGGTAGAAGTTCCTTTTGGTTGGTTGCACTTAACCTGCATCAAACTTTGCGCTCCGCCAAACTGTTCGTTAACATAAAATCTTCTATTACAACCAAATCCTATAAATCCCTCTAGAGCTAGTTGATTGAGAGCTGCTATCCCCATAGAACTGTCAATTAAAGATTCTATTTCTTTTGCTTTTTCTGCATTGGTCATCGATCGCCATTGCTGTCGAGATTGAGCTAGCAGAATTACCGAACGCTCGTTGTTTTCTGCTGCTATCGTCGATTTAGAGCTATTTTTTGCGGTGTAATTTGGAGAATTAAATATTAAACTCGTTACCAAAATAGTAATTATTAATTTTAAATAATATAACTTATTTTTCACGGGATATACTGACATTTTTATCCTCCCAAGATTTGAATTTTTAAGTAGTTATTCATTTCCAATCAAAAGAGACTCCATCTGTCTCAATTTTGTTCCTTAAATACTTAAAATGCTGGTTAGATTTTACCATTTTTGCAACAGGATAAATAATGCCATCAGGAAGAATTAACGCTATTTTTTTTACCCCTTTTGGATTTAAGGAATGAATAATTAGGCGAGCATTTTTGTTGCGCGATTTGCTAATTATTTCAGCAATATCTGCGCCGTTAAGTCCTCCTGGTAAATTATAGTCGAGGGAAATAAGATCGAAATCGTAGGCATTAATTAGTTTAATGGCGCGCTGTCCGGTTTTAACTAATATCCAAGCATGGGAACGATACAAAGAAGTCAAAATTTTCTGGCGTTCTTCTGTATCCTCAATAATTAGTACCCGAAGGCATATAACCATAAGCACTTTGTTAGTGGTTAGTGGTTAGTTGTTGGCTGTTAGCTGTTAGCTGTTGGCTGTTAGCTGTTGGCTGTTAGCTGTTGGCTGTTAGCTGTTGGCTGTTAGCTATTTGTTATTGGTTATTCTCCCCATCTCCCCCTCTCCCCCTCTCCCCACACTCCCCAATCTCCCTTCTCAGTAAAGTACCAATCTGAGTTAATCTGGGTTTTGTGTTTATTTGTAAATATAAAGGAGACAAACTTGGAAAGGACATTTTTAATGATCAAACCAGATGGGGTGCAGCGCAATCTGGTAGGAGAAATAATTCGGCGTTTTGAGAGTAAAGGCTATACTTTGGTAGGATTGAAAATGATGAGTGTTTCTCGCGAACTAGCAGAAAAACACTACGACGTCCATAAAGAAAGACCCTTTTTCGGCGGTTTAGTTGAATTTATTATTTCTGCTCCTGTCGTGGCTATGGTCTGGGAGGGAGAGGGGGTGGTTAGCACCGCCAGAAAAATTATTGGTGCCACCAACCCTATCAATGCCGAATTAGGAACAATTCGCGGGGACTATGGCATTAGCATCGGTCGCAACCTCATTCACGGTTCTGATGCTATTGAGACAGCACAGCGAGAAATTAGTCTGTGGTTTTCTGAAGAGGAATTGATTGCCTGGGAACCAACCCTTAAACCCTGGCTTGAGGAATAATAAACAAAAATGGGGGAAAGTAAAAAAGCAGCAAATGAGCATTTAATTTTGCTTTTGCTTTTCCCTAGTTTCGATCGCCTTTACTGGCATCGGACTAATCTCCCTAGAAGATTCAGGCTCATTTCGCTTGGAAAATCCCCAGATAAAAGTACATACAATAGCGGTAATCATTAACCATTCTGGCGGTGCTAAATCGGGGTATACTACTCTTAACAGCAGTCGCAAGCCTACAAATCCAACGGTGATAAAACCTGCATCCTCTAAGTGGGTGTATATATCCAGCCAGCGCAGAAACAGTCCAGCTAGAAAGCGCAAGGTAATAACTCCGATAGTACCGCCAGCGATAATTAGCCAGGTTCGATCGGATACGGCGATCGCCGTGGTCACGCTGTCTAGAGAAAAAGCTAGATCGGTCACTGCAATCATGGGGATTGCTTGCCACATAGACGCGAAATGAAAACCGCGATCGTGGCTTTCGTCTTGTTCTTGTGAGGTAAAATAATTGAACACTAGCCACAGTAAATAGGCTGCTCCTAGTAGTTCAAATTGCCAAAATTTAACCACCCAAGTAGCAGTTAAAATTAAAATTATCCGCAGTACATAAGCTAAAAACATTCCTACATTCAAGGCATTTCGCTGGCGATCGCTTCCTTGTATGCCTTGAGCTATTGCTGCTAATGCTACTGCGTTATCTGCTGATAATACAGCTTCTAAACCGATGAGGATCAGCAGTAAAAAAGGAGTTTGAAGTTGGGGCGTTAAGGAGAAGTTCAGAACTTGGTCTAACATTAACTACGTTTTTAACAGAAATTTCAAAATATTTCTTATTGTCATATTCCACTTTAACTCTTAGTTATATAACCTTGTCTGAAGAGAAATTTATTTTTATACAGATTTCCTTCAGGGATAATATAAAAAACTTATAAATGTTATAGTGCGAAATTTGAGGTATTATTTGCCGAGTGACAGGCAAATCTCTTTTGGTTTTGCTTAACTTTTTCCCTCGTGCCTGCTACCAGGTGCAACTAGGTTGACGCTCCCCGCCCTAGAAGTGCGGGGATTCTTGGGCTGAACACTACCCGTTCGAGTCGCCTCTACTGCTGGTCTTACACGTTCATGACTAAGCTTTTCAACTTACTCCTCAAGCGTGGATTCCCGTGCGCCC
>JASJDA010000259.1 GCA_030065755.1 Prochloraceae cyanobacterium
GAACGAAACACGAAAAGTTTAAGTGCGATTCGTTCCTAGGCGAATAAATAACCTAGGGAGGTAAACTACAAGCCAACGCAACCGCTTGCAGACCTTAACTAGCTACTCAATGTGGGTTCAAGTCCCACTGTCCAGAGGTAGGACAATTCCCCCAACCTGACCAGGGCGAGAAGGCTCGGAATCCTTCAGACCTAAGCTGGGAGCAGGGCGCAATCAGAGCATAAAGCAGATAGGCACAAGCCGCGCTAGGGGAGATGCCACGGATAAACAGAACCTATAAAAGTGTCTTATTTCGGAGCCACAATCTGGCTGAGAATATATTCTCATGTGGACTCCAATATCGTTTAATCCCGCGGACTTCTTTAAATGAGAGCCGTTACCTTGGGGTGATGTTAGGCAAAATGGTTCACCCTAAAGCATCAAGACAATTGGGTAGCTGGAACGAATAAAAACTCACACTGGGTCTGGGGTAAGGTCGAAACCTCAGTAGGCGAGACGAGACGCGGAAACCCCAGGTGAGGGTAGGACAAGACGTAATTGTCTTGAGGCAATCAGAACATGAACTTAGGAGTAGATCACAGTTAGATGCAAAATATCAATTTTAGCGAACTCTGGAAAAATATCGACTGGCGTAAAACCCAGAAGATTGTTTTCCGACTACAAGTAAGATTATGGAAAGCCATGAGAGCTTCTGACAGTGTACGCGTCCGTAATCTTCAGAACTTGATACTAAGATCGAGGAGTGCAAGGTTAATTGCTATTCGCCAGGTAACTCAACTAAATGCGGGCAAGAAAACCGCGGGGGTGGATGGGCAGAAGTCACTTAACTATCAGCAAAGGTTTGAACTTGAGGAAAGGCTCGCAAAACACGCCTTCAACTGGAAGCACAGTAAGCTAAGGGAAATTCCAATCCCCAAAAAGGATGGTTCATTGAGAATCCTTAAAGTCCCTACCATAGCCGACAGAGCGTGGCAATGCCTTATCAAACTCGCTTTAGAACCCGCCCATGAGGCGACGTTCCATGAAAGGAGCTATGGATTTAGGCAGGGAAGAAGCACCCACGATTGTCAAAAGATGATATTCAATAATCTTCGATCGTTATCCCATGGAATAACGAAGAGAGTATTAGAACTTGATATCCAGAAATGCTTTGACCAAATCTGCCATAAAGCTCTAATTAGAAGGGTAATAGCCCCTGCAAGGATTAAACAACGCATTTGGCAATGTCTAAAGGCGGGAGCTAGTGTGGAGTTTCCAGACATTGGTACACCACAAGGAGGCGTATTTTCACCAATACTTGCCAATATAGCGTTAAACGGGATAGAACGAATACACCAATCGGTCAGGTATGCCGACGATCTGGTATTTATCCTAAAACCCAAAGATAATGCTGAATCTATCCGAAGCCAAATCGATGAGTTCCTAGCACAACGAGGTCTGAAAGTTAAGGAAAGAAAAACACGACTTGTTCACTCGACAGATGGATTTGACTTTTTAGGTTGGCATTTTAAAGTCCAACAAAATGGCAAGTTCAGGAGTACGCCCTCAGAGGAAAACTTCCTAGCATTTCGCCAAAAAGTCAAGGAAATCGTCAACAGCTCGAATTATGGGGCTATTGTCAAAGCCAAAAAGCTAGCTCCAATAGTACGGGGATGGAGGAAACATTCCAAATGGAGAATCGCGACGGCGTAGTTTATCAATACGAACAAACAGTTGAAGTCAGAGTTAGAGAAAGTATATCTGTAGTTGAACAAGAAGATTACTCTAGCGATAGCACTTTTTCAGAGAGTTATGAAAGTAGATTCGCCTCTTCTTCAGAATATTTACAAATACAATTATCCGATGGTTCAGCTGAAGAATATGGAACTTATGCAGGAGAACTAACAGCAATTGCATCACGAGGAGAAGAATCTAGTACAGAAAATATTTATCTTTCTGATGCCAACTACGATCCAGAATCTGAATGCTTGCGAATGGAATTCGATGATGGAACCGTTTATGAGTATGAGGAAGTAAGTCCCGATTTTTGGCAAGACTTTCAAAAAAGAATTACTGAAGATTAAATCAGCTTTGGCGATCTCGCTTCTGGCGAGTCGCTGCGCGCAGCACGTAGCGGATCTCGAAGAGATCCCTAGCACGTATCGTTTGAGTTACTTCTCGTTTCTTAAATCGAACTCTTGGAGGTAATAATACTCGTCAACCTCTACCAAGCGCTTTTTGCCCGATCCTGGTGGCATAGGAGCATTAGGCTCGTCACCATCAAAGTCCCAACCGTCATCACCACCTTCAGAGCCACTGAAAAGAGATAGCAACCAGGTAATCAACAAACCAAATAAGTAGGCGATCGCCAGAAGGCTTGCAATTCTCAATCCTATCAAAAACATCATTTCTCTCCCTAATATTAAAGAATGTCTCGGAAGAATATTTTTTATCTTTATTCACTTTTAATTCTGAACTATTCAATAGCAAAAGAAGTAGTATTTTAATTATTTAATAACAAACAACTACGTCTTCTCTTAGTATTTTTGCGATCCCCAACTAAAAGCCCACAATAACCCACCACATACTAATAGCCAAAACTACAGTAGCTAAATGCTGCGGTAGTAGTAATTTAAAAGGTTGATGGGATATTTTCTGAGTTACAAACATCGATAAAAATACAGCAAAAATTAAGGTTGTACCCTGCAAAAAACTAATCACTGCTGGATGTGCCACTAATACGGGTAAGGCTTCACCACTTAACCCAAAAGTAGCAAAACTTACAGAAAAAATTCGTCCTCCTTCTCCCAAACCCAGTCGCAAATAGTGAGCTAAATTCCCCGCTAAAACCAAGGGCAAATATCCATAAGATAATTCAACAAAAGTTTTAGACTTGATTTGCTGAGTCAACCGAGAAAATAGAGCGATCGCGGAATCAGCTAAAAATGGTACGATAACAGGCAAAGTTATAACCACTAGAGACACCCAAAAATGGGTCCAAAATTGACTCAAATCTAAACTTAAACCCAACCTTTCTTGTATTTCAGGTAAACGGTGTAAAAAAACTACATCTAGCAGCAAAAATAATAAAGCTACCTCATAACTGCGAGGTAAATGAGTCGTCCACAATTCAATTCCTGGAGGGCGCAAATTAAATTCTACCGATCGATGAGGACAGGCTTTCAAACAAGTCATGCACAATACGCAATCTCGGTTATCTTCTAATTGTGCTGGATGAGAATATAAAGGACATCCATCTGTTTCCATTCCTTCACCTTTTTCTGGCCCACCTTTATAACATTGATAGGTAGTACATTCAGCAGAACAAGTTCCCTGTTGCGCCCTTAATTCTGTCATTGATAGTTTAGCAAACATCCCGTTCATTCCCCCAATGGGGCATAAATATCGACACCAAAAGCGGCGCTCGAAAATATCTGAAAAAATTACCGCTCCTGCTGTAATTAATAACAGCAAGCAAGAAGAAAGATAGGCTGTATTTTCTAAATCCCACAGTTCTTCCCACAATAAGATTAGGGCAAAAAAACCAAATAAAAACCATCCTCCCCATTTATCTGCTGTTTGTCGCGGCCATTTTTTTAGTTGACGAGGAAATAGCCATAAAGAGAGTTTTTGAGTTAGTTCTCCATAAATCATAAAGGGACAAACCGCGCACCAAATCCTTCCCACAAAAGGATATCCAATTAATATTAAAGGCCACCACCAAGCCCAGAATAAATTGAGAGCGAAGTTTTGCGATCGATTTTGAGGCCCGACAAATAAAATAATAACAATAAAGGCAAAAAAAGTTAAAGTAAAACCATAATTAATCCTGTTTGGCCACCAAGGACTGCGAAGAAAGTGGCGTAAACTAGGATAGGCATTTAAAAGATTGAGGCGAAATCTTTTTTTGTGACTTTGAGAAGGCCATATAATCTCTTCAGGTATTTCTGTTCCACAACTCTGTAACTGAGCTATTGCTCTTTCTATTAAATTTTGTAATTCTGTTAGATTGTTAGGAAAATCATAAGCTTGTAATCGTCTTAATGCTTCGGGAGTTATACGGGATTGATAAGTTTTTTTATTACGACAAATAAGACTGATGTAATAATTAACTTGGTCGTCAATATCTGCTTTTCTCACTCGTAAGGGCGGGACTTTGATGTAATTTGGTACTAAAGATTTAATCTCTGGAATAATTTTCTCGGAAATCAGGATAATTCTGGCTTGAGAGATTTTTTTATTAGTGGGAATTTCCCCATTACGACTGACAAGGGTGTATGTATTATTTTCGAGAAGTTCCGCGATCGCTGGAAGTAGCTTGGCATCTAGGTCTTGAATATTATTTAATATTAGAGTGCCTTCTCCTAAAGCTTCAATTAACCCTGGTTTTCCTCCAAAACGACCAAACAATTCGGCACCAGAAGCTTGCAATTTAGAGCAATCCAACTGAATTATAGCTTCTCGTCGCTCGACCGAACCAAAGTGAATTAAAGCGGCTATATTGTCTTTTTCTAGTCCAGGTTCGCCAAAAATTAGTAGAGGTTGACGGTTAGAAGAAGCTTGTTTGATTTGCGATCGCAACCTCATTGCGTAGCGACTTCTACCAATAATTCCTCGTCTCGCTTTAGTGACTAGATAAGGTCGTAAAATAATTTGACGTTCTTGTTCGTAAATTAGTTTAAATGATAACTTCTCGACTTTTTTAGCTAGTTTTTGGGAAAAAGCTTGGGTAATTTCGGGGTATTTTTCGAGTAGCGCTTGAAATTGAGAAGCCTTGATATACCAAAATTTACATTCACTGAGGGTGGTAATTGTATACTCTACCGGTTGCTTTAATATTAGGGTTTTCAAGTTGATCGCCGAACCAGGAAGAAAGCTAACCGTCGGAGAATTTGTGCTTTTTCTTTCAACGCGACCGTATTTTAAAATATAGAGTCTTTCTGGGGAAGTATCTTCTGTTACTAAGATTTGAGAAGCTGGTAGGACTATTTCTTCTAGCATCGGGGCGATCGCTTCTAATATGTCTCGATCGAGAATGTTTAGAGACGTTCTTTCTTGCAGCCAAGTCACCGCATCTGGAAAGGTCATAGCTAGCTAGATCGATTATACTTATTATTTTATTGTTGTCTAATAATTGTAATTAATGTATTAATAATTGCGAAGATGACAGCGATCGATATTTCTAGCCTTTGGGTTCCTCTAGCGCTTTTGGGTTTAATAGTCCTAGCAGCTATTTTCTTCAGTTACGCGAAATAATCAAATTGAAAGGACATTCTTTAAAAGAATGCCCCAACATTTTGAGATGTGAAAATTTATCTAAATCCGATCGCTGCTTGCCATACAAAAGCTAGCAAAAGGAAAAACAGAGGAATTAGAGGCAAAACATCTACTAAGGGATTGAGAAACTGATAAGCTTCTGGGAGATCGGCTAAAATTAGCGCTAATTGCATATTTATTTACCTTCCTAATATAATTATTGTGAAATACCCACTGTAAAACTGTGGGTTTACTGTTTCCCGCCGATCCCTCTAACAATCTCGATCGAAAGATTATAGGTAGATACTGCGTTCGACATTTTTCTTCAAAAAGAATTTTAACATAGTATTTTAACAAATGAACTAGAAGGATTTTATGGTCAAAAATCCACTCGATCGCGATCGACAGTATTTTGGCGAACTACCGATCGTTTGGTTGTTCTAGTTTAGTACCATCGGGTAAAATTTGATTTTAAGAAAAACATAAGTGATGCTAGGGGATTCATTCAATAAATAGCCAGCGAGTATTCATCAGCTATCGTTCTAGAGATCCAGATGCCAGCTTAGCCCAAGAATTCCACGATCGACTGTTAGCCGCCGGTCACGAATCTTTTATGGCAGCGAAAAGCATCCGTTGGGGAGAAAATTGGGTAGAGCGCATTGACGAGGAATTGAAACGCTGCGATTATTTTCTACTGCTGCTGTCAGAGGAATCGGCTAGCAGCGATATGGTGGCAGGAGAAGTTAGGACGGCGAGGAGATTGCGGGATAAACTTGGCAAGCCAGTTATTTTGCCGATTCGGCTCAATTTACCCCTCGACGATCCGCTCAATTACGAATTACGGAGCAGTTTACAGACCATTCAGCAAAAGTCCTGGAAATCGCCTGAAGATACTCCCAGTCTGCTGCAAGAAATTTTAGCCGTAATAGCGGTCGGCGGTGCTCCTAAACCAGTAGAGGACGATATTGCTCCTGTGGTGATGCCTACCTCGAAGAATCGTCCACCCCTACCTGTTGCCGATTTGGAGCTTCCAGGCGGAACAATGCCTCTGGATTCTCAATTTTACATCAAGCGAGAGCCTTGGGACAGTCGCTGCATTCAAGAAATTGAAAATAGAGCAGGTTTGGTAAGGATCAAAGCTCCTCGACAGATGGGAAAAACCTCCCTCTTAGCCAGAATTCGCGATCGCGCCTCCGACTTGGGCTATCAAACTGTGACGCTGGATTTTTTAGGGATTGATGAGTAGGCTTTTAGTGATTCGAGTATCTTTGTGACATCCTCCCCGACCTGCGCTAACGCTTGGACGGGGCTGACAAACCTCGCGATTTGGCTTTCCTGCTGCTGCGAGTGCCAGCTAGACTGATATTGCTACCAGTCCCCGCCGCTTCCTCTTCACAGGCGTTTTCCTTATCCCTCAGTCCGAGGGCTGCAATGCCACGAGAGCGAACTACTTCGGCTGCGGCATGGTCTCTATGCGTTTCATACCCACAAGTTTCACATTTATGCAAGCGCTCTCCAAGTTCTTTTTTACCTGTGTGGGTGCCACAAGCAGGGCAAGTTTGAGAGGTTCCTCTAGCATCAACCTTGGCAAAATAAACTCCTTTCTTGAAACAAACATTTTCTAATATGTTTAGAAAAGCCCCAAAAGCGGATGCGACCCAGCTCGAATCGAATTCGAGCTGGAACGCGCACCAAGCAGCAGCATCTAAAGTATGTTTTCGTAGCATTCCTCGATTCATTGCCACAAGATTGAGATCTTCTACAAAAATCATGCCAGAATCTTTGCAGATTTTATGAGCAGTTTGGTAGTGAAAGTTTTTGCGGGTATGGTAAATCTTCGCGTGAATTCTAGCTACTTTTAACCTAGCTTTATCTCTGTTTCTAGACCTTTTCTGTTTTCTAGATAATTTACGTTGGAGCAATTCAAGCTTCCTTTGTAACTCTTGAAAAAACTTAGGTCTAGCGATATATTCTCGATCTGAAGTAGTTAGAAATGACTCTAACCCTAAATCTATACCTTTTGCATGACCCCAAGGCATACGCTGGGGAATATCTATATCTGATTGAATACAAACTACCGCATACCATTTTCCTGCTTTTGTTAAGACTCTTACCTGTTTGACAACAAATCCTTCTGGTATAGGTCGATGCAAATTAATCGGCATCTTACCTATCTTGGGAATTTGAATTTGCCAACCAGTAATAGGATTACTTTTAAATTGTGGAAACAGCATCGAACGCATTGAACCATACTTTTTATATCTAGGGAATCCGTAACCTCTTTGTCTGAAGAAGTCTATTGCTTCATGTAATCTCCTGACTGTAGTTTGTAAGATCTGAGATTGAGCTGCTTTAAGATACGGATCTTCTTTCTTTAGCTTGGGTAATGCGTTTTGCTGATTATAGTAACCAGGAAATGGTTGGTTTACGGGAATTATGTATTCTTGTTTTATCGAACATCTATCGAGCGAACACTTTTTGCTGTTATACCAATCCTTTACCTCTCGCAAACAGCGATTGTATAGTCGTCTGCAAGTTTCCAACCAACCAAGCATAGTTTTCTCTTGGTGAGCATCTGGGTAAATTCGATAACAGTAGTTTAGTGTTAGAGTCATATAATAATTCTAACACATAATCAGTAGTCTATAAACTCATAGTGTGGTCGCTTTCATTCCCTAACTTCGAACGCAGTTAGGGGACTTCCCGCTCCCATGTTAATTAATCGCCGAATTAAGCCAACGATCGCACTCAGCAACAAAGCGATCGCTCATTATTGCTTCTCGGATGTTTTGAGTAAAGCGAATTAGTTCGGTAATATTGTGCAGAGAGAGTAAGATATAACCCAGCATTTCTCTCGATCGCACCATATGATTGAGATAAGCGCGGCTAAAATTTTGACAGGTGTAACAGGGACAAGTAGAATCTAAAGGCTGGAAATCTTCTCTAAACTGAGCATTTTTGAGATTCCAGCGTTCTCCTCGTACTAAAGCAGCACCGTGTCTTCCCAAACGAGTAGGAATGACGCAATCAAACAAATCTATTCCAGAGGCGATCGCTTCTACCATTTCTCGATAAGTACCCACACCCATCAAATAACGGGGTTTCTCTGCTGGTAATAGAGGAGCAGTTATTTTAACTATATGATGGATTAATTCTGGCTTTTCCCCCACGCTCACGCCGCCGATAGCATAGCCAGGTAAATCTAAATCTACCAATAACCTAGCAGCAGTCGATCGTAAATCTGGATATATTCCCCCTTGAACGATACCAAACAATGCCTGTTCTTGAGGACGTTGGTGAGCTTTAATACAGCGTTGTAGCCATCTATACGTTCTTTCAGTGGCGATCGCTACTTCCTCTCGTTTAGCATCAGCAGGGGGACATTCATCAAAAGCCATAATTACGTCTGCACCCAAAGCATTTTGAATGTGGATCGATCGCTCTGGTGTCATTTCGATAATACTGCCATCTCTAGGAGAGCGAAAAGTAACTCCTGTGTCTGTAATTTTACGCAATTCGCTCAGGCTAAACACTTGAAATCCGCCCGAATCAGTTAAAATTGGGCCATCCCAAGCCATAAACCGATGCAGTCCCCCAGCACCTTCCACGATCGCTTCTCCTGGTTGCAAGTGCAGGTGATAGGTATTAGCTAAAATCATTTGTGACCCAGCATCTTGTAACTGTCTGGGTGTAATACCTTTTACCGTTCCCAAAGTGCCTACAGGCATAAATCTTGGAGTTTCTACACTACCGTGAGGAGTATGAAATAATCCTGCTCTTGCTTTAGTTTGACTGCAATTAGCCTGACATTGAAATGAAAATCCCACGAAGTTTAAGATTGCGATTTTACGAGTACAAACAATTAATTATAAGCTAAATCGCGATCGCGAGATTATATTCTTTTTTGAGAGAAAATAGGCGATCGCGCCAAACTCACAACAAATTCCCCCCATTATTGCTACAAATCTTTCCCCCACTCCCCCACTCCCCCACTCCCCCACTCCCTTCCACAAATTTGTAGCAAAAAAGGTATAAAAGGCGATCGCCGCGAAATAACTAAGGAACTACCAAAACTGGACAAGGAGCAAGATTAATAACCTTATTGGTTACACTCTCGGCTGCCTTTTCTTCAGTTAAACCCAATCCCCGACACCCCATTACAATTAAATTAGCTCCAATATCATCAGCCACGTCGCAGATAGTAAAAGAAGGTATTCCTTCCCGTTCGATAATTTCTGCTTCAATGTTTTGTTGAGAAAATAGCATTTGCGCCCCTTGAAGGATTTTAGCAACTTCCTCTTCAGAACTCATCAGTCCTCCTTCTGGGCTATCTTCTCCTCCAGGAGTCTTTTCTACCACAGATAAGAGTATTAAGCGACTGTTATAGGTTTTAACAATATTGGCAACTAGATCGGCAGCTTCGCGCGATTCTCGACTTCGATCGACTGGAAATAAAACAGTTTTAAACATATTACATTTACCTCAAGTACGCTTACTTCGGTACAATCTCCAAAAGAGATGTTACGCAATCCATTTTGAAATGTTATTTCAAAATTGAGTGTCAGCACCCCGCACTGAAGTATCGGGGCTTCATGCCTCACCTTCAGTTAGCTGACCAGCCTAAGTCCGTAAAAGGGCTACGTTATCGGCAAGTGTTAAAGTTCCTACCCTAGAATGCTTGCCAGTTCTAGGCTCTAGAACCTAAGAGTTAAACAGTCCTACGAGGGGCAAGACAGTGCTTTTAGGATAGTACCGACCGATATACTTTGGCGAGGCTAACTTAACCCCAGAAATGGGTGTAATAGAAGGGAGAAATCCCTCTTCCCCGAAAGGGGTACTGCGGTGAAATTTTAGCAAACAGCTCAGCGTTAATTTAAGATTGCGCAAGAAAAATAAGCAATTAGGAGGTAATTGGTTGTGGCAAAAAAAACTGTAGCAAATTTATCAGAAGCAGATTTAGCAGGAAAACGAGTTTTAGTAAGAGCTGATTTTAACGTTCCTTTGGACGATAATCTTAATATTACTGATGATACGCGGATTCGTGCCGCTTTACCCACCATTCAAGATTTAATTAAAAAGAGCGCTAAAGTCATCTTGTGCAGCCACATGGGTCGTCCTAAAGGTCAAGTAAAAGAAAATATGCGTTTAACACCAGTTGCTAAGCGTCTTTCAGAATTACTAGGACAAGAAGTTATTAAGTGCGATGATTGCGTGGGCGATTCTGTGAGTGCTACTATCAGTTCTTTAAAAAATGGTAGCGTTGTTTTATTAGAAAATCTTCGCTTCCACGCCGAAGAAGAGAAAAACGATCCAGAATTTGCCAAGCAGTTGGCAGCTAACGCCGATTTATACGTCAATGATGCTTTCGGGACAGCACACCGCGCTCATGCTTCCACTGAAGGAGTAACACACTACCTCAGCCCCAGTGTTGCTGGCTATTTAATTGAAAAAGAACTCAATTACTTGCAAAACGCGATCGAAAATCCCCAACGTCCTCTAGCAGCAATTATTGGCGGTTCTAAGGTTTCTAGCAAGATTGGCGTAATTGAAACCCTCTTAGAAAAGTGCGACAAGCTGCTTATCGGTGGGGGTATGATTTTTACTTTCTACAAAGCCCGCGGTTTGAGCGTCGGTAAATCTTTGGTGGAAGAAGATAAGCTAGATTTAGCCAAATCATTGGAAGCAAAGGCAAAAGAAAAAGGTGTCGAGCTTTTATTGCCAAGCGATGTGGTAGTTGCAGATAATTTTGCTGCTGATGCTAATGCTCAAACTGTTAGCATTGAAAGTATTCCCGATGATTGGATGGGATTGGATATTGGTCCTGATTCTGTCAAGAAGTTTCAAGAAGCTTTATCCGATTGTAAGGCTGTTATCTGGAATGGCCCCATGGGCGTGTTTGAGTTCGATAAATTCGCCGTGGGAACAGAAGCGATCGCTCGGACTTTAGACGATATTACGACTAAAGGTGCTACTACTATTATCGGTGGTGGAGATTCAGTAGCGGCTGTAGAAAAAGTTGGCGTTGCCGATCGCATGAGTCATATTTCCACAGGTGGTGGTGCTAGTCTAGAATTACTCGAAGGCAAGCAACTTCCTGGAATTGTCGCTCTCGATGAAGCCTAAAATTTGCTTTTCTCAAGTAAATAAAAGCTACAAAATTAACTTATTTCAGTTTTAACTCAAGTCTCGAACTTTTTCGGGAATCTACCTATTTAGCTCGGAGTTTAAACTTCGAGCTAAATTTTTTCGATCCACTTTAACCTGTCTGGAATAGCCTTGAGATGTTAGTCTAGAGTATACGGATTTGAGATTAAATTTATGATTCTATTATCGGAAGTAGCAACAAACTCTAATTATTCAACCTATCTTCAATGGTCTTTTTTTGGCATATTAGGAATAGGTTTTGCGATCGCTGTAATTGTAGGTTCTATTGCTTGGTATAATTCTAAACCTCCTGTGGGTTGGGAAAATACTGAAAAACCCAATTGGGTACCAACAATGGACTCCGAAGAAAAGAAATCTGACTCATCACAAAAGTAGCTCTAGAATTTATCTGCAAAGTGCCATTTTTTTTGAGGCTAGTTAGCTTTTAGGTTAATAGGACAAGACTGGAAAAAAAAGAAAGTAATTCTTGTCCTAAAACCTCATACTATTTGCTTTTAAAATGATCCTGAAATATTCTATCGAGAATCTTTAATCTTGCTTTTGTCTTGCGAATGCTGCTGCTACTATTTATTAAATAGACAGCTAGTTAATGTTTACCAGATATTTGGGTTTAAAGCCTCCCCCTTCTAGGGGGACTTTATATTGCCAATTATATAAAAACTTCATATAAATTGTATCTAAAGCAGATATAATACTAGTAAGTATTAGCTAGGTCGAAGCTGTGAAGACATATAAATTTAAGCTCTACGAAAATAGGCGAAATAGATACTTAAAGCGAAGTATTAACGCTTCCGCTAGTGTCTACAATCATTGCATTGCTTTGCATAAAAGATACTATTCGATGTTCAAAAAGCATCTGAACAAATATCAATTAATGAAACATATAGCTAGACTGAGAAAAAAGAATCAATACTGGCAATTAGTTGGTTCTCAAGCAGTGCAAGACATCTGTGACCGAATTCAAAAAGCATACGCTCTGTTTTTTAAGTTCGGCAAACAAGGTGTTAGACCTCCTAGTTTTTGTAAGTCTAAAAAATACAAGTCTTTCACACTGAAACAAGCAGGATATAAATTTCTTGGGTCAAATAAAATCAGAATAGGGAAAATAGTATACAAGTTTCATCTATCAAGAGAAATTAAAGGAAAGGTTAAAACAGTAACAATTAAAAGAAGTGCTGTTGGTGAAATCTATCTCATCGTAGTAACTGATTTTAAAGATGAGTCAATTGGAGTCGTGACGGGTAAAAGCGCGGGCTTTGATTTTGGATTAAAAACTTTTTTAACTGATAGTAATGGTCATGAATATAAATCCCCTTTATTCCTGCTAAAAGCATCTAAGTTAATACGTGC
>JASJDA010000260.1 GCA_030065755.1 Prochloraceae cyanobacterium
AAAAAGCCTCCCAATTGGGAGGCTTTTTTGTTTTTAACTCGCAAGATGCACTCTTACCTGCCAAAATGTTTCAAAATGTTACAGATGGCTCCTGATAGCAGCGGTTTTCCACTAATGATGCCAGTTCAAAAATTCGGTGCTAAAAGGTAGAGAGAGATTTACAGACCGCTCGCGCCACGATTTTACTACTAAAGCGGCGAGATTATTAATTTTTTTATCTTGGGAATAGATGTTGCCTTACTCCAATACCTGGATTAAAAATACCTGCCACTTCTTCATCAGACAATTGGCCAAGTTGAGTCTCTAAATCTTTGACTGTAAAGACATAACCTCTAGCTTTAGCCAGAAGAATGAAAGCTTCTGGATCGCTCTTGGCTTTCTGTCTTTCCTGTTGAGCCTGTGCTTGCTTTACCTTTTTATAGATTCGAGCAGCATTTTTCGCAGTCATAATTGCGCCTCCTTTTGCCAGGAAAAATTTTGACAAAATGTTTTTCTAACTTTTCACACTTCGAGGGACTATCAACAAAAGTCATTTTAAAGATACTTCATTATAACTAACAATGTCTTTTCTAGCCAATGTATTGGTGTGGCTTCTGTCATTTTGAAAAAATATTTAACAACATTTAGTGCTAGGTTAAACCATCAATAAGACCCTGACTCGATCGGTTAACTTATGTATCATTTTCTGCTGCTTATTAGTAAAAGTGGTAAATTAATAATTGAAGCGAAAAAAGCTTCCGTGACAGAGTGTACAGCTTTTGTTGGCATTTAATTTAGTAGGAGGAAAAAAGCTGTTTCATCTAAAATCTGTCTCATCAAATAACACCAGCAACACTCATCTTAAAAGCTGACATTTACTCAATTAGAAAAAGGGAAGTTAGGCAACTGAAAGTCATATTTCAGTGTCCCTCCAGGTCGTGATAATTAAAAGAGGAAATCTCTCAGTAAGTAGAGCTTGGGTGTTGCTATTGTTTTGAAGATTGTGAACTAAAATTTTTGAAAATTCGCTCTGAAGTAGATTAGGGCGTTACAAAGGATTCTCACTGTTATGATGGCAGAGCAATTTCCCTGGCTTACCGCAATTATCCTGCTGCCAATCGTTGCTTCCATATTGATTCCCCTACTGCCCGATAAAGACGGCAAGGGTGTACGGTTGTATGCCCTGGGTATAGGGCTCGCAGACTTCTTTTTGATGTGCTACGCATTTTGGAAGCATTACGATGCAAGCATTGCTACTTTTCAACTGGTGGAGAAATATCCCTGGGTACCTCAGTTGGGTCTAAACTGGGCCGTTTCAGTCGATGGACTGTCTGTTCCATTTGTGCTTCTAGCCGGACTGGTGACGACACTTTCAATTTTTACAGCGTGGCAAGTCGATCGCAAGCCCCGCCTTTTTTATTTCCTGATGCTGGTGCTGTATTCGGCACAGGTAGGAGTGTTCGTCGCCCAAGACTTCCTGCTACTGTTCATTATGTGGGAACTAGAGCTAGTTCCCGTTTACCTGCTCGTCTCGATCTGGGGCGGGCAAAAGCGTCGCTATGCTGCCACTAAATTCTTATTGTATACCGCAGCCGCTTCGTTGTTTATCCTGATAGCGGCACTGGCAATGGCGTTCTGCGGCAGCGGCCACGTGACCTTCGATATGGTCGAGTTAGCAAGGAAAAATTACCCGCTAGCTCTAGAACTATGGCTGTACGCTGGATTAATGATTGCCTTTGGTGTCAAGCTGGCTATTTTTCCCTTGCACACTTGGCTGCCTGATGCCCACGGCGAAGCTTCTTCTCCCGTGTCGATGATTCTGGCTGGCGTGCTCCTGAAGATGGGGGGATACGGACTAATTCGGGTGAATCTGGAAATGCTTCCCGATGCCCACGTTTACTGGGCACCAGTTCTAGCTATTCTGGGGATTGTCAATATCATCTATGGCGGATTTACTTCTTTTGCCCAGAACAACATGAAGCGCCGCCTAGCCTATTCTTCGGTTTCCCACATGGGCTTTGTGCTGCTAGGTATCGCCTCCTTCACCGACTTGGGAATTAGTGGCGCAATGCTGCAGATGATTTCCCACGGTTTGATCGCATCGGTACTGTTCTTCCTGGCTGGCGTAACTTACGATCGCACCCACACCATGTCATTGGACGAGCTTGGGGATGTTGGTCAGGCCATGCCGAAAGTGTTTGCCTTGTTTACGGCTGGGGTAATGGCCTCCCTAGCTCTCCCAGGTATGAGCGGCTTTGCCAGCGAACTGTCGGTTTTTGTTGGCATGACGACAAGCGACATCTACAGCTCGGCTTTTCGTACCGTAACGGTTTTCCTGGCTGCAATAGGACTCATTCTAACACCAATCTATCTGCTCGACTTGCTGCGACAGCTATTTTACGGTTATGATGCCGTACCTGCCTGTACCTTTGGCGATACGGAGCTGCGTAAAGATTACCAAGACAACGAAGAAGCAGTTTGCTTCGGTACCGACTGCGTTTTGCCTGGGGATGCCTATTTTAGCGATGCCAGACCCCGTGAAGTTTTGATAGCTGCCTGCTTTCTGGTGCTGATTATCGGCATCGGGTTTTATCCCAAGCTGGCTAACCAAGTATACGACGTGAAGACTGTAGCGGTGAATGCTCAGGTTCGCCAATCCTATATGCAAAGGGAGCAAGCAAATTCCCAGCTTTATGCCGAGGAATTCTGGCTTTCTCGAGCGCCGATTCAGTAATTAGACCTCGCCCCCATGTGTTGCCAACAACAATTTACCCGCCTGCTGCAGAGGCGGGTTATCCAATATAAAAGTTCTTGGTAAACTTGCTTGCGAGGACGGTTAATTCCTCCTAAGGGTTCGTGATCCTTGGTATTTTTAATCAGAAATACTGGCAGATCTATTAGCAAAAAATCCTGATTTTGTGCGTCTTTTTCTTCATCTAATATTTTTTCTCCTGGGACGCCTAGAAGTTTGATAGCCATACCGTGAGCGTCGCCTTTCATATCGTTGTTGGTTCTAGAATTAGAAAACCGAACGCAAGCGTGAAAATGCTTTCCTGGCTCTTGAAAAATCCCCACCCTAATCTTTTCATCGTTGGGAATGTTAGGAACGATAATAAATTCTCCCCTAAGACAACCGGTACTTTTACCCTGTTCGGCTCGCTTGACAGGCGGCTCTTTTTTAAGTAACTTTTCTTCTATTTTTATAACTTTACTCTGGCGTTTGGTAGCACTTATTGTAATATGCTTTGTATCACATTCGCCAACAAAGTCGCAGTTACCCCTTCACGCGCCGCTACGCGGATCCGCGAAAGCGGATCGCCAACAATTTTGAGACAATGTCTCATCCTCGATCGCCAAGCTGATACTCAAAACTTAATTTAACATTGTCAAGTTAAATGAATATTCCAAGGAATTGTCACAATAATCAGCAGCCAGCAAAAACTAGCTATTCCAATGAGCCAATCAATGTGTATTGAGATGCGATCGAGACATCGTCTTTTTGCGCGGGAATTTCAATTTTGTCATCAAACAAAATTGATTTGTAAAAGATTGTTGCGAACAGCGGATATCTACCGAAAAGGAAGAACTAAGTCTGAAGTAATATTCAGAAGCTCAAAATTTTAGAGTTTGCCGTTTTTAGCTTTGTTGACATGAAGCCCTGCTCCCAATTTCTATAAGAAGGAGTTGGGAGAAGTCAGATTTGCTGAGAAAAGTAAACTTCTACGATTTATAAGGAGAATGCATGAACAATCAAGATACCCTAATCGATCGAGTTTTACAAAATCTTCTCAAAGAACAAGCAGAAAAAGGACCAGACTTGAGACAACAACATCCGAAAAGTCATGGTCTTTTACATGGAGAGTTTAAAGTCAGAGATGATATCCCTAAACAATACAAAGTTGGTGTCTTTGCAAAACCTCACACCTACTCTATTTGGATTCGTTTTTCCAATGGTTCGTCGCCCAAAGCACGGGGATGTCTTCAGCCTGACACAGAAGGTGATTCTCGGGGTATGGCAATCAAACTCATGGAGGTCCCAGGCGATAAAATTTTAGATGATGAAAAATTCACCCAAGATTTCATCCTCATCAATCATCCTGTCTTTTTTCTACCAGACGTTCAAGGTTATATTGATTTGATAACTTTTAGAAAACAAAAAGAACAGGGGAACCCAGAGCCAGAGTTACAAAAGAAGCTAGAGCGTACCTTAGCTATATCAGAAGAAATTAAGGCGAAAATAGTTGGCAACCCTCTCCTCATTCAATATTGGAGTACGACTCCCTATACACTTGGTGATGTTCCTATCAAGTTTTTGGTAAAACCTTATAAACTAGAAGAGCCCCCAGCTGCAAAACCTGATTCGCCCAACTATCTGCGCGAAGCAATAGTTAAATACTTTAACGATACGGAAGAATCGGTCAAATTTGATTTTCAAATTCAAGTTTATGTCGATGATGATAAAACTCCAATTGAAAACCCAATGGTGGAATGGAAAGAAGCTGATTCTCCTCCAATTACAGTCGCCATGATTGAAATTCCCAAACAAGCGTTTGACTTTGAAGAGCGCAAGCGATATGACGACAGCTTATCATTCTCCCCTTGGCATACTTTACCCGAACATGAGCCATTAGGTAGGGTAAATTTAGCTCGTAAAAAAATTTATGAAGAAGGAGCAAAGCACCGACGCGACTATATTCAAGAACTTCTTCGAGAACCCAAGCCTTACCTATTGATTCAGGACGATCCCGATAATTGAGGGCTCTTCTCTGGGCGTTCAGAACGTCCCTTTGGCTGAATATCTGTTAATTTGCGAATTTCTTCGAGATCGCCTCTTTCAAAAAGTTGTCCATCTATTAGTATGATGAACCTTGATGTTTTTGAGTTCAAAAAATAGGTCAATAGTATAAAAATAGCTGAAAGCTAGATATATCAAGAAAATGACCTTTTGCTAAACGCCCACCAAAATTATAGATAAGGAGACAATCATGCAAAATCTATTGAACTTCATTGTCCCGATCGCGGCTCCCGTGGAGGAAAACTATAAGGCTCTAAAAGAATTGTTACAAACGCTCGATGGCCACCGCGAAATATTCGATGAAATAGGCACGGTGCATTTTGCACGTTTTCTGTTTCTTGAAAAAGATACGACATCCACTAATGAAGTGTATACTCAATTAGCCCTTTTTACTGTTTATGATGGGGATTTTGAGACGTATATCGACGACTTTGTCGTTAAAGTCAATGATTTATTCAATGCATTGCTCAAGCACCTAGAAGGTGGGGAAGCAGTTATTCCCGTCAATAAAAATCTTACAGCCTTTACTGAATACGTCCGTAAATACGATCGCAAAGAGGAGCACTCATACAGAGCTTATCCTAATTTGACCGTGCAAGAAATTAAAGCAAAGTTCCCGACAGAAAACTAATCTCAAAAGTCTAAACGATGGCAACAAATCCATGGAAACTAACGCATCTGAGCCCAAACTTCCCCTTGCCGATATTCAAGGACTGATCCTTCGAGGCTATAACATGGCTACAGTGAGGCACTTTATCCTGCGTATTGATAACGCCGATGGCGCAAAACGTTTTATTGGTAACTTGGTCAGTGGAGATGGAGAAACAAGTCCTCAGATTACTACAGCTGCATGGTGGGATAAAAAGCCGAATTATTGTTTGAATATTGGGTTTACCTATAATGGTTTGGAAGCACTGAAGTTGCAAGGAGATTTCTCCTTGAGATCGGATCATTTTGAGCCTTTTAAACAGGGTGCTGCTGCGAGAGGGGCTAAAATTGGTGACGAGGGAGAGAGCGCACCCGAACATTGGCAAGGCAAATTGGGAACCGATGAGGTTCATATCCTACTCTCTGTCTACGCCCAAGATAGTAACGTGTTGGAATCAATCTCTGGAAGCCTGCGCTCCCTATTTAGGCAAGGAGAAGCCATTCACGAACTATCTCATTTTGATGGGGCTCAACTTCCTGATAACAGAGTTCATTTTGGCTATAGGGATGGCATTGCCCAGCCGACAATTGAAGGGGTTCCCACTGTTCGGCAGCTCCCCGATAAGCAGAAGGTCGCTCCTGCTTATTACTTTGTTTTGATCGAAGATGATGATAGTAGCTATGAAGTACCAACGCCCGATCGATTGTGGATGAATGGAAGTTTTGTAGCCTTTCGAGTGCTAGAACAGGACGTAGCTGGCTTCGAGAATCTTCTCCAACAGCAGGCAGATAAAATTTCTCCAGAAATGTTAGCGGCTAAAATGTGCGGTCGATGGCGCAACGGGGTTCCCCTAGCTCTTTCCCCTGACACTGACACCAAGCTACCTGAGGAGCAATTAAATAACTTTGACTATTCTGACGATAGGAAAGGAGTTAAGTGTCCTGTTGGCTCACACATACGCCGCACTAATCCTCGCAATTCCGACCAGATACAAGGTCTTGTAGAGACTCGCCGAATTGTACGGCGGGGAATGCCCTACGGTCCTCCCTACGATCCTCACTCACCAGACGATGGTATAAAACGAGGACTGCTGGGTATGTTTATCTGCACCCGACTAGACCTTCAGTTTGAATTTATTATGGAAGAGTGGGTGAATAAAAGCGAGTTTAGTGGCTTCTTATCAAACAATAGTAAAGATCCCCTACTGGGTAATAATTCTCCTGAAAGTAGTGAATTTGATATGCCTGACGAGAAGACAACCCTGAAGATTTCAGAGTTTCAACGGTTCATTAAAACTAGAGGGGGAGCTTATTGTTTTCTTCCTAGTATTACGGGACTCAAATACATCGCCAATAATTGAATATTCTCACGATTAAGTTCATGCTGTAGCCTAGAAAGTGTTGCATGAACTTTTTTTTACTATATTCCATGCTCGTTTTTCCTGGCTACCAAATTCTTGCCAAAATCTATGAAAGTCCCAACTCATTAGTGTATCGGGGACGTCGAGAATCGGACAATCGCGCCGTTATCCTCAAGTTTCTCAAAGAATACTATCCGACCCCGTCAGAACTAGCCAGGTATAAACAGGAATATGAAATTACCCGAAATCTGAATCTAGAAAATACGCTCCGAGCTTATAGCTTGGAAAAGTATCAAAATACTCTAGTAATAATCTTAGAGGATTTTGGCGGAAAATCATTAAATATATTACTCAATGAACGAAAGTTTGTAATCGAAGAATTCCTCAAAATCGCCATTAAGATTGTTGAAAGTTTAGATGCTATTCACGCTAACAATATCATTCACAAAGACATTAACCCATCTAATATCGTCTATAATCCAGAAACTGGGCAACTAAAAATAATCGACTTTGGCATTTCCACCTTATTACCTCGGGAAAATCCCAAGATAAAAAATCCCCATATATTGGAAGGAACTCTTGCCTACATATCTCCTGAGCAAACTGGGAGAACAAATCGTTCCCTAGATTATCGAACTGATTTTTATTCCCTCGGCGCGACATTTTACCAACTCCTAACTCACCAACTACCTTTTGATACTAGGGACGTAATGGAGTTGGTTCACTGTCACTTGGCTAAACAACCCGTTCCCCCTCATAAAATTAATCCAGAAATTCCCAAAACTGTTTCACATATTGTCATGAAGCTATTATCAAAAATAGCTAGCGATCGATACCAAAGTTCCTGGGGGATTAGAGCCGATTTAGAAGAATGTCTGACTCAGTTACAAACTAAAGCTAATATATTAGACTTTCCCCTCGGCAGTCAAGACATTTCAGACAAGTTTCAAATTCCCCAAAAGCTATATGGACGAGAGAAAGAAGTTGAGACTTTACTAGCAGCATTTGAGAGAGTTAGCCAAGGGGCAGGAAGGCGACAAGAATTCTCCCTTGAGAATTTACCTGCCCGCGAACAAAGTTCTGGGGAAAGAGTTCACAATTCTGAAATGATTCTGATTTCTGGTTATTCCGGCATCGGGAAATCAGCCCTAGTACGAGAAATTTATCAACCGCTTACCGAAGCGAGAGGTTATTTCATTGCTGGAAAATTTGACCAGTATCAACGTAATATTCCCTACTCAGCAGTGTTTAAAGCCTTTCAGGAGTTATGCGAGCAACTGTTAACTGAAAGCGAGTTGGAAATCGCTCGATGGCGCCAGAAACTCTTAGGGGCTGTTGGCGTTAATGGTCAGGTAATTATTGATGTAATTCCCGAATTAGAACTCATTATTGGTCAGCAACCGGCAGTGCCCGTCTTACCTCCGACAGAAGCTCAAAATCGGTTTAATCTGGTATTTACAAACTTCATTCAGATGTTTACTAAGCCAGAACACCCTCTAGTAATTTTTTTCGATGACTTACAGTGGGCAGACACCGCTTCACTGCAACTGATGCAACTGCTAATGACAGCCCCCGATCGCCAATATTTGTTTTTAATTGGAGCCTATCGAGATAACGAAGTGAGTGCAGCCCATCCTTTGAGGTTGACCTTAGATGAGATTCAAAAAGCAGGGGCAATTTTGACTCATATATGCCTCTCTCCTTTGGATTTGCCAAAGGCCAATGAATTAATTTCAGATACCCTCAAGTGTACTCCAGAAAAGTCTCAGGCACTGGCGGAATTAATACACGCGAAAACCAATGGCAATCCTTTCTTTATGAATGAGTTTTTAAAATCACTTTATGCCGAAAAAATCTTTTATTTTGACCATAAGCAAGGGGCTTGGCAGTGGGATTTAGCAGAAATTAAAACCAAGGGGATTACCAATAACGTCGCCGAATTGATGGCTCTTAAGATTCAAAAGTTGAAACCTCAGACACAAGAGGCGTTGAAACTGGCAGCCTGTATTGGCAATCAGTTTGATTTGCAGACGTTAGCGATCGTCTCTAAAAAATCTCCAAGAGAAACCGTGGTATTGCTGCGGGAAGCAATGGCGGAAGGTCTGGTAGAACCTCTTAGCGATGCCTACAAGTCAATTGAGTTAGATGTCTCCACTCTAGGGGACGGATTAAAAGTTCAATACAAATTTTTACACGATCGGATCCAGCAAGCAGCATATTCCTTAATTCCTGCAGAGCAAAAGCAAATTGTACATCAACAAGTAGGGCATCTGCTACTCCAAAATACGCCACCCGATCGACGAGAACAGAAAATCTTTGACATCGTTAACCAACTGAACTTGAGTGTTGAAATCATCACCTCTCAGTCCGAGAAAGATGAATTGGCCAAATTAAATCAGATCGCTGGAGAGAAAGCCAAAACATCTGCTGCCTATGGATCTGCATTTAAGTACCTTGATGTTGGCAGAGAACTATTGGGAAAAGATGGCTGGCAGAGGCAGTACGAGCTAACCTTGGAGATCTATGTAGAAGCGGCAGAGGTGGCGTACCTAAACGGCGACTTTAAGCAGATGGAAAATTTAGCACGGGTCGTACTGCAACAAGCCAAAAATCTACTGGAAAAAGTGCAAGTCTATGAAGTCAAAATTCAAGCCTATATAGCACAGAACAAGCCACCAGAAGCCATTGAGACTGCCCTACTCGTTTTGAAACTATTGGGGGTGAGACTTCCCAAGAAGCCTAATCAAGTGGATATATTGTTAGCTCTACTGAGGGTAAAGTTAACTTTAGTGGGAAAGAGAATTGATAACTTAGTCAATTCGCCGTCAACGATCGATCCTTACAACCAAGCAGCAATGAGTATCCTGGATAGGATATTGTCTGTTACTTATGTCGCTTTCCCTAAACTAATGCTTCTGATTATATTTCAATTGGTCAATTTATCGGTCAGATATGGCAACACTTCCATATCTGCCCATAGTTATGCCTGCTATGGAACCTTCCTCTGCGGGATAGTGGGAGACATTGAAACAGGCTATAGATTTGGCCAACTTGCTCTTGCTCTTCTCGATAAGTTTAACTTCAAAACCCTCAAGGGTCAAACAACTCACACAGTTAATGCCTTTATTAGCCATTGGAAAGAGCCTGTCAGGAAAACATTAACATCTCTTCGAGAGACTTATCAAATTGCACTGGAAAGCGGAGATTTTGAATATGCTGCTTGGGCAGCAAGTAATTACTTCTTAAATTCATTTGTGTGCGGCAAGGAACTGGGAATTATTGAACGAGAAATAGCTAGCTACAGTGAGCAGCTCTATCGCTTCAAGCAAGAAATAGTCCTTCATCAAATTGAACTATATCGCCAGACAATTTTAAATTTGATGAGTGGAGATATAAAAGCAATATGTTATGAGAATAGCACACCCTTGACTGAGAGGAAACTAGAGAGCAAGGATAGTCTAACCGAGTTGCTTCGACAATCTCCCTCTAGATTAATCGGTGAATACTACGACGAACGAGTAATGCTCCCCTTTCATATCAAAAAAAATAATAGAAATACAATCTTCAAGTTATTTTTTCACAAAATTGTCTTAAGTTATCTTTTTGATAATTACTATGAAACTATTGAAAATGTCAAAATTGCGCTCAATTATTTGGACAGCGCATTAGCAGCGGTAGCTATTCCTCTCTTATATTTCTATGATTCTCTGGCCAGGATGGCGGTATTTAGTAATGCCAAAAATCCTGAGAGAAGAGACATCATCACTCAGGTTACTGTCAACCAGAAAAAGATGAAAAAATGGGCGCATCATGCCCCAGTAAATTACTTACATAAATTTTATCTAGTGGAAGCCGAGCGACATCGTATTCTCGCTCATAAACCTAAAGCAATGGAATTTTACGATCGCGCCATTGAGCTGGCTAGAGAACATAAATATCTTAATGAGGAAGCACTGGCTTATGAACTAGCGGCAAAGTTTTATCTAGCTATCGGGAAAGAAAAAATTGCCAAAACTTACACGCTCGAGGCTCGCTATGCCTATCTTACATGGGGGGCAACAGCTAAGGTAAAACATTTGGAAGAAAAATATCCCGAGTTGCTTTCTCTAAAGTCTAATAGCGCAGCGGTAGGAACCTTAGAAGACTCGGGAATAACAACACCAACATCCACTTCTCCAACCACCAGTGAACGAAGTAGTGCAGAAGCGCTGGAATTGAAAACCGTTATCAAAGCATCGCAAGTCCTATCTAGCGAAATTGTTCTGCACAAGTTGCTAGAAAAATTGATGAAAATCACGATCGAGAATGCTGGTGCTCAAAAGGGTTTTTTTCTCTTAGAGCAGGAAAGCCAGCTACTCATTGCAGCCAAGGGATGTGTGGATAACGATCGGGTTATAGTATATCAATCAAAGCTTTTGGAAACCACTCAACAGTTGCCCTTATCTCTAATCAATTATGTGCAAAGAACTAGGAAAGATGTAGTCTTAACAGATGCAACCCGTGAAGGAATATTTACAACGGATCCTTATATTGCCCAAAACCAAATTAAGTCTATCTTATGTACGCCCATCATCCATCAAGGCAAACTCATTGGTCTGCTTTACTTAGAAAATAATCTAAGCAGTGGTGTATTTACCCCCGATCGCTTAGAAGTCCTAAAACTCCTATCCTCTCAAGCGGCTATTTCTCTTCAAAATGCCCAACTCTATGTAGAAGTACGCGAAAGTGAGAGAAAACTAACTCAATTCCTAGAAGCTTTACCAGTAGGGGTTTTTGTCGTCAATGCCAAAGGTCAACCCTATTACTCTAATCAGACTGCACAAAAGATAGCTGGTAAAGGAATCGTACCCTCAGCCACACTTGACCAATTGGGAGACGTATATCAAGTCTATCTGGCGGGAACGGATCGATTGTACCCAAAGGAACGGGGAGCGATCTCACGAGCCTTGAAGGGTGAAAGGACAACCATTGACGATCTAGAAATTCGCCATCCTGACAAGACTGTACCCTTGGAGTTGTCAGCTACTCCTATTTATGACGAGCAGGGCAAAATTACCTATGCCATAGCCGCCTTTCAAGATATTACCGAGCGCAAAAAAGCCGAAGCAGAACGAATTGAGTTTACGAAACAACTCGAAGTCAAAAATGTTGCCTTGGAGAAAGCACAACAAGCTTTAACTAACTACAACATCGTCCTAGAACAAACAGTTCGAGAGCGTACAAAAGAACTATCACACACCATTGAAGTTCTCAAAGCTACTCAAAAAGAATTGCAAATAGAAAACGCTCTGCTCAGAAGTGATTCCGATAGTCAAACCTCTACCTTTGACTATCAACTGGGGGGAAGTTTGCCGATGGATGCTCCTACTTACGTGGTGCGATCGGCCGATCGTCAACTTTACCAAGCTCTCAAACGGGGGGAGTTTTGCTATATCCTCAATGCAAGGCAAATGGGCAAATCCAGTTTGATGGTGCAAATGTTTCATCGTCTTGAAAACGAAGGATTTTACACTGCAGCAATTGACCTAACAAGCATTGGCTGTGAAGATGTTACTTCACAGCAATGGTACAAGGGATTAGCAGTAATGTTGTGGCAAAGTTTTGACTTGTTTGACAAAGTCAATATCAAAACTTGGTGGTCCGAGCGAGCAGATCTTTCTTTTGTGCAAAGGTTGAGTCAATTTATTGAAGAAGTGCTGCTAGTGGAAGTAGGTGCAGAGGATGAGGTGGAACCGAAAAATATAACGATTTTTATAGATGAAGTTGATAGTGTTTTAGGGTTAAATTTTCCAGTTAATGACTTTTTTGCTCTCATTCGTTCCTGCTACAATCAGCGTACTATTAATCCAGAATATCAACGGTTAACTTTTGTGCTATTAGGTGCAGCTACTCCTATAAATCTAATGACTGACCAAAGAAGAACTCCTTTTAATATTGGCAGAAGGATTGAACTAGAGGGCTTTAAAGAACACGAAGCTCAACCTCTGTTGCAAGGATTAAGACAGAAAATTAGCAATCCTCAAACCGTACTCAAAGAAGTATT
>JASJDA010000261.1 GCA_030065755.1 Prochloraceae cyanobacterium
GGAGTGAAGATTACAACAAGGTAGCTAATTACGAGAGTACACATAAAAACTGTTTTATGTTACCAATGGTACGTTCTGAAGAATACCCAGATTTATGGCGAGCTGCTACAAGAAAGGATTTTAGTCTGGGTTTATAAAGTAGGCCCCTCCAAGCTTTTTGTTTCGTCGAACTCACGTTCTCTATAATTTCCTATCTTGATTTTTTGGTCGCTTATGGCTACCTTAATAGTGGGGTATAATGCCCATAGCTAACCCCCATAACTGAATTGTAAGCCAGCCGACCCCACGTGGGCACTAAGTCGCCAGCGACGTTAGTGCTTCCACGCGGTGGCTGGCAAGGGGGTATTCCCCCTTGAACCCCCTTTTCGGGCAGTAGGAGAAGGAGATATATTTCCCTTTCAATTGAACACTTATCCTTAAAAAGTTCTGAAATCGATGGTAAAATCTAAGCGAACGGATTGGATAAAGGTAAGAGTAACTCCTGAAGAAAAACTAGAATGGGAAGCTAAAGCCCATGCCGGTGGATTGCCTATGTCAGAACTTATAAGACAATCGCTACAAAAGGTAAGGGTATGGAACGTAAAAGACCGTTCAATAGAAAGAGAAAGAACCGTACAAATAGCTAGGATAGGTAACAACTTAAACCAGCTAGCTAGGTGGGCTAATACCTATAAATCTGCTCTAGATACCATACAAGTAATTACCTATTTAAAGGAGATAAGAGACCAACTAAAACAACTGAAATACCCCCCTAAAAAAGAGGAGGTTATCGACACAGATGATGATTAAATTTTTTGCTAGAGGAACTGGTGGGGGGAAAGGGCCAGTAGATTACATACTAAAAGAAAGAGACAGTAAAAACCAATTAAGGATACCGCCACCAGAGGTATTAAGAGGCGACCCACAACAAACAAAAGATTTAATAGATTCTCTAGACTTTAAACATAAATATAGGAGTGGTGTAATTAGTTTTGCCCCTGAAGATGCCCCTACCTCGGCACAACAACAAGCCTTAATGGACGACTTTGAAAAATTAGCTTTTGCTGGATTAGAACCAGACCAATATGATATTCTTTGGGTCAGACATACCCACACCAGTAACGGCAGAGTAGAATTACATTTCGTAACCCCAAGAGTCGAATTAACCACACAAAAAAGTCTTAATATAGCTCCACCTGGCTGGCAAGATTATTTCGATCCAATTCGCGATTATTGGAACTATTCTCAGGGATGGGCCAGACCGGACGATCCAGAAAGATCCAGAACTAGACAGCCTGGTCACGAAGCTTTAATAGAAGCAGAAAATAAAAGATTAAATTTAGCAGAAAGAGAACCAGCTAAAAAAATAATTACCGATTATTTAGAAAGAAAAATTGAGCGAGGACTGATTCAAAATAGAGAAGATATAGTTGATAGCTTAAAAGAAATAGGCTTAGAAATACCTAGAGCGGGAAAAGACTATATCACCGTACTAGATGCAGAATCGGGTAAAAGATTGAGACTAAAAGGAGTTATTTATGCCCAATATTGGCGACTTGGAAAAACGTTTGAAAGCCAAAATATCAGCAACAGAGAAAGAGATAACAGACATAGAGAAGAGAAACTTAGAGAACTTCGAGAAACAATTAGCAGAAATTATACAAAACGCCTTGAATACAACACAGAAAGATATCGATCGCCATCAGAAACACTTGAAGAACTCCTTGAATTTGATGAGTCGAGAAATATCTCAAAATACCCAAACAGTCAAGAATACGCTCGGCAAGTTGTGGCTGACCCTAGCACTCATAGGCTCCAGTCTCCCGATCTCTTTCTTCGGCGGGGGTTGGGTTTGGATGAACTATCTAGCGTCTCAGACCAAACAACACAGGAAAATCCAAACAGAAGCACTCAAGCAAGCAGAAGCCCTACAACAGAAGACCTGGGGCGTGAGCTTGATGAAAACAGACAACGGAAGGTTTATAGTACTGCCCCACAACATGAGGAACAAAGCCAATTGGACTTGTTCGGGTCAACCCTGCATCAAGCTAGAGGATTAGCCGATGAGCGAGCTGGAACAGACCTTGAGCAGTGCCTTGAACCAGTTGGCTACTCAGTACAAAGAGGATATGGAGCGGCTAGAAGGGCAGAACAGGAGGCTAGCAGAACAGAACAGGAATCTACAACAGCAAATAAACAACTTGAGCAGTCAAATAAACGACTTGAGCAGTCAAATTGGGCAGTTAACCAGTGCTTACAACAACTTCACGAAGATTTTGAACGAGCAAAGCGAGTAAAAGAAGAGCGGTTAAAACGAGAACTAGAACGGTTTAAAACCGACATTAACCTAGTTGAATACGCATTAGCGCAGGGTTACGAGTACGATATTGGACGCTCTACCCGCAGTAGCGCAGTTCTAGAACACAGTAACGGCGATAAGGTTGTAATCACTACAGATAGGGACGGACATGGCATATATTTTAGCGTCAGGGACGATCTCGATAACGGGACTATTATCGATTTCGTACAAAACCGCCAATCCTATAACTTGGGACTCGTACGAAAAGAATTAAGACCTTGGCTTGAAGGACATTCGATCTCGATCGCTGGAACTGTTCCCAAACCTCAGCCAATAGAGAGCGCGCGCCAAGAGATCTTAGAAAGACTATCTCGGATGAAAGTGGCCACCAGTCACCCCTATTTAGAAGATAGGGGCATATCAAAGCGCACCCTAAACAGCGATCGCTTTACTGGCACAGTATTTATTGACGATCTCGGGAGGGCCATATTTCCACACCACGACGGAAACGGGGTAACTGGCTTTGAAGGTAGAAACCACGATTTTAAAGGCTTTTCCAAGGGGGGTAATAAATCAATATGGCGATCTAATTTCTTAAAGAGCGATCGCCGCTTGGTGGTGGTCGAAAGTCCGCTCGACGCTCTCTCGTATCACCAGCTCTACAAAGAACCACATACCCGCTATATTGCCACCTCTGGCAGTGTAGGAGAAAGGCAACTAGAGCTTATGCGTTCTATTTTTGCTTCTGCTGTCAGCTCTAGTATAGAAATCGATATCGCTACTGATAAAGACGAAGCTGGAGAAAAGCTATATCAGCAGCTACTAGACACTATCCCCAAAGGTGTTGAGGTTTATCGTTCTACTCCTAAACATCATTTGGACTGGAATGAGGTATTAATTGCTGAATTGCAAAGGCAGAGAGAAGTTGAGCAGCAAAGAGGTAGAGGATTCCAGCTCTAATCAGACAAATTCGTAGATTAGATTTTTACCACATCATTACCGCAGTTTCTCCAGCACGATCGCTATAATAAAGGCGGATACGCAAAACGTACTTACGATCCTTAAATAACTTTACGCGGAAGCTTGAATTGTAATCCTCTCCACTATCATCATCAGCAGTTCGATAGCGCAGTTCTCCATCTACATCCTCAAAGAGAACCATTACTGTATCCGAAACTCCAAAAGTACTAAAGTTATAGTACCGAGTAGCATCAGGTTTAATAGTAAAGTTTCTTTGTTGTCCTGGCTCAATGGCTAAAGAAACCGATTTAAATGGCTTAAGTTCTGTATAGTCATTATCGCTTAATGGAGGATAAAAAGTCTTAACCCAAGTCTTATCCCTATCGGATAATCCTGGTGCTGGGTCTAAACCATTGCGATATTGTTCTGGTTCTATAATCAAACCAGCTTCAAATGGATAATGCATGATTGAGTTTGAATCCCAATCAGATCCTTGAACCGCATCTGGTTCAATTTTTTTGATGATATTGCGATAAGTTGTATCCCGATCCCATCGGTTAGGTGGTGCAGCGAGCGCAGCATATACAGCTTCTTCATCCCAAACAATTCCAGCATTGGGATTTTGGTGTTCGTGAGGAAACCCTAAAGTATGACCAATTTCATGTACTGCTGTATCGATTTCTCCAGCTTGGCGCGTCAAGTCCCAGCCAAAATTCATTGTTCGTTCGTCTCTTCCAGCTAACAAAACATCTGTGCCGATATAAGACCAAGCCCCATCTCCTCGCATAAAACCAATTCGGATTTCCGCCTCGTCTCGCGAGTTAACCTCTTTAAACTCTAGTCCAATGCCTAAATTTTTCCAGATATCAAAAGCTTGCCTCACAACATCCTTTTCCGCATCATTGGTCGTCCAAGTTCTCCATTCACTTGTTCCATCGGTGAAAAAAACCCTTTCGCCATCTGTAGGTTGGTCAAAAAAGTAGTAATCTAAAATCGTTCCATTAACCCATTTCTTCTCATTGCGAAGTATAAGGCGAGCGCGATTTGGATTGACACGAGGGTCAAATTCCCGCTCTCGAACTTGAGGTAACGAGCAATACGATTGCTTAATATCTTGCTCATTAGAATAAGTTGAATCTGATTTTGTGTCTTTTTCGCTCTTTATTGCTTTTTTAGTAGACATAGGAGTTAAAAATTATTTGGTATTTAACTATTACTTCTTTCTAGAGCTTGATATTTATGTAAAATTTCGCTTAATCGTTACAATTTTTTACAGGCTGAATTAGAACGACAAAGACAGCAGGAACAGCAAAAAGAAAGGGGTAGAGGTTTTAGTTTATAACAGCAAATAGTCTAGTTGACCGAAAATTTGGGTCTCAAGCCCCGCCCTGGAAGGGCGGCTTTAAAATATCTGCGTTAAAATGATACCAGTTTAGTCAGTATCAAAAGTGTTTGTACTCGAATATAAGGTCAAGCCCAAACTACCGCAAATAGAAGCTATTAACGAAGCAATCAGGACGACTCAGTTTGTTCGTAATAAAGTGCTTCGTTTTTGGATGGATAATCGCGGTGTAGGTAAGGCTGAAATGTTTAGGTACAACACTGTACTTAGAGCAGAATACTCCTTTGTTACTGAGTTAAATTCTCATGCTTGTCAAACAGCAGTAGAAAGGACACTTCGAGCTATTAACCGTTTTTACGACAACTGTAAGAAACAGGTTAAAGGTAAAAAAGGTTATCCGCGATTTAAGCGCAATACTCGTTCGGTCGAATATAAAGTATCTGGTTGGAAGCTCTCAAAAGACCGCCAACATATCACTTTTACCGATCGGAAAAAAATCGGTACATTTAAGCTAATTGGCTCTAGAGACATTAATTATTATCAACCAGAACAAATCAAAAGAGTACGAATTTTAAGCAGAGCAGACGGATATTATGTACAGTTTTCCATAAAATTAGATCCAAGAGATACGGTCAAACCAATTGTTCCATCTCAAAAAGCAATAGGGATAGATGTAGGTTTAAAGTATTTTTATGCCGATAGCCGTGGTGGAATAGAACCTAACCCTAGGTTTTATCGCTATTGTGAAAAGCAATTAAACCGAGCCAATCGGCAAAAGTCTAAAAAGTTTCGCAAAGGTAAAATTCAGTCTCAAAATTATCGTAAAGCAAGACAGCGGTATGCTCTTAAACATTTAAAAGTAAGCAGACAGCGAGAAGAGTTTGTCAAGAGAGTGGCACTCCGTTTAATTCAGTCTAACGATCTGATTGTTTGTGAAGATTTAAATGTGAAAGGACTAGTTAAAAATCGTCGTCTTTCTAAATCGATTAGTGATGTAGCGTGGTCACTCTTCAGACAATGGTTAGAATATTTTGGCGATAAATACGGTAAAGTAGTTGTCGCTGTGCCACCACACTATACAAGTCAAAGTTGTTCGAGTTGTGGCAGTAAAGTCAAAAAAACCTTGTCTACTCGCACCCACGTCTGTAGCTGCGGTTATGTTGCAGACCGCGATGAGAACGCAGCAATAAACATTTTGCAATTGGGACTAAGTAGGGTGGGGCGCACCCTAACTAACGCTTGGGGAGATTTGTCCTCTAGCTTGGTTGGAGAAATCCTGTCAGGTTACGACGAATCTGTGAACCAAGAATCCCCGTCCTTCTAGGGCGGGGAGCGTCAATAGATTATTTACTGTGCCGCTGCAAAAAATCTTGTCCTGGCGCTACCTGGTTCTACGGGTTTTTCTGACCAGCCGGAAAGCTCTGATAAATATTCATTTGGGTCTAATCCAAATAAAGCGGCAGCATCTTCAAAGGTTTTGGTAGACTCAAATCCTAGCTTCTTGGCTAAGTTACTACGGGTTATCCCTTCGTTTATATCTTCTCTTGAAGGTTGCCACTGTTGTAAGCCACGAGGAGGTTGATAAGCTTCTAGTTTCTTGATAACTGAATCTAAACCTACTTGGGATAAAGCCGAGTAAATACTATCAATTCGTTTCTTAAGATATTCTACCTCAGAGTTGACAGATTCTAGTTGGTCTGAGGTGACTAATGCCTTAGTAGTAGTCTCTATTGGCTCCGATTGAAACTCTGAAGTTACTTGATTCAAACTCTCAGCAGAGTTGAAGACAAAATAACCTATTCTGCATTGCATAGATGTCTCGATAAAGTATTGATACTTGTGGTGAGAGTTCCATCTTTTCTGTAAATTATCGGCTTTACCGATGTATAAAAGTTGGTAGTCAGGAGTATAAACAAAATAGATGCCAGGACGTGCAGGTAGCTTAGAGCGCTCTGTAATATGTAAGCTAGGAATGGCGTTTTGTAGCATAGCTACTGTGACGGCGGTTTTACTCTGCTTCGTCTGCTTAACCTGAGTCTCGATCGCCTTCATGATATCCGAAGGTAATCGAAGGCTGAAAGTAGTTTGAGGATTTATGTTAGTATTTGTCATACATAGCAAAAAATAACTTAGTACATAATATTGTACATAATATTAAATTGCTAATAACCTGTATTATAAATACAATATATTAAGTTAATGAGTATCATTGTATATATTTAATGTTTAATTACAATGTAATATAATAAACAACACAAAATATATAACCAGTATTTAAGTGCTTTACATATATGTAATGAGTGCAATGTACTATAAAATATAATACTAAAGTATATATGCAGTATTTACGTGCAGTGCATAAATGCAGTTAATGCAGTGTCATATAATATGTAATACTATTCGGTATATTTTCAGGGTAAAACTAATGCATATATGCATTAAATTAGTGCAGTGCATAAATGTAATTAATACAGCATCATATAATATGCAATACTAGCAGGTATATTTTCAGGGTAAAACTAATGCATATATGCATTAAATTACTGCCGTGCATAGATGTAGTTAGTACAGCGTCATATAATATGCAATACTAATGCCTATATTTAAGAGTCAATACTAACGTGTATGTTTAGGGTTTACGCGCAGTGCATTTATAGAGTGAATACATTGTATTAATAGTAGTCAGACAAAACGTCTTTTTGTATGCGCTTATGTAAGTACAGTGCATCTATATTATGAATACATTGTATTAAATTATAGAAGACAAAATAAATGTAACCTTTAATCGATAAAGGTTTTAACTGCCAAAAAGCTCGTTTTAGTGATGAGAGCGGTGTACGTCACGTACATCGGGATATTTTGGTTTCTCGATGTAGGGGTATAAGTCCCAACAGAGGAAAAAGACCGCTTAAAAGGGCTGTTATCCCCAACAGAGGGCACAGATTCAGAAGCTGTCCATGAAGCTGCTAATGGGTCGGAGTCGAAGGGCGATTGCGATCGCCCAATGGCCGAAGACGAAAATAACGCTCAAACGACAGAAAAACCGAATGACAGGCAAAATCCGCCGACTCTACCCGCCGGTTATTGGGTCATCAACTTCGTACAAGTAGCCGACAACGATACTGTATTTGTCATCGACGAGTTCGCCACCACCAACAAGTTTGCTAGCTTCTTCGTCAGTAAGTTCTTGTAAAATAAGTTCTTCAAACATTTTTTTTTTGCTCCTTATTTCTACTTAAATTCTGAAATTTTAGAGACCTTCATATCATGAGAGTTTGAAAAAATTTACTCTTTTCTCAGTCTGACTATCGCCATAAACCGATGGGACGGCGTTGGCTGCCCGTCCCGTTTGTAGCTTATTCAAGAAACAATAATGTTTCTTTCATACATGTCGCTTCTCTGATTGGTTTTAGAGACTTTCTCGGACAGATAAGAATAAAGTTCGATCGTTTTTCGGACAGATAACGATCAAATTCGGCATCCGATCGGACAGCTAAAGTTTATAGCTATACAGGCTTTCAGAGATTTGTAAGACAATTTATAGCCATCTCACATGGCGGAAGGTGTGATGCTCCAGCACGGAGCGGCAGCTCCCCGTGCTGGAGCCTTTCTGGGGGGACTGGGGGGCTGCCCCCCAGAGAAACTAATAGGCACAATAAAACTACTACATTTGCTAGTAATAGCAGCATTACAAAGTAGTCTGCTGCCAGTTAATCAAATAGGTCACGTATCATATTTGATAACTGCATTATCAAATATGATAATTATCCAATTAAAAAAAACCGCGATCTAAACTGCCAAATTGAGCTTCATTGAAGCTGGAATTATCGTCAGTCAAGGGTTATAAGAGCGTGGGGTAGTTTGGTGGGGATTGACCATGAATTATTCAGGGGGTAGACCACGGGGTATTCCTCTGGTATTCATGGGGTAGCGTGGGATAGCTAAAGTTAGCAATCGCTAGAGCGAAAACATCAATAGAGCAAAGTAATCAACACAAAAAAATAGGGGTTGGAGAGCAATTTTCAAATCCCCTCAGACCCTTCAAAAATGCCTCATAAGCTTATTAAAGTTAAGCTTATGTAATTTTATCGTCAAAGAAACTTTTAAGCCTCTTAGAGGCATTTTTGAGGGAGTAATTTACAATTTTTAATTTGAAAATCGTTATATTGGTCAAACTCACTAAGTAGTTTAGGTAGTTTCAGGTGGAATTGTCGGTATCAGTCAAATCAGCTAAAGCTATCTTTAAGCACTTGCGTACACCCAACCAATCCCGTTCTGAAAGACGACCAATCAAAACCAAATTAGCAGATGGAGGTAAAGTAACAATGAAACTACGGAAAATAGACTCCACTCGCAAACCAGCAGAAGCCCAATCTTTGAGTGAGTAGTCAGTCGGGCCTAATCCAGTTGTTCGGGTAGTGATCAGTCCAACAATTGTATCGGGACGACTAGCATGGTACGCAGCCGAAGAGATGACCAAAGCGGGACGACGCTTAATGCCCGTGACACCTGGAAAATCTACCGTTACGACATCGCCTGGATTGAATGCCACTCTTAAATTTCCTCCGTATCGGGGAAAAGATTGGCAGCATACTGCAAAGAAAAATTCGTTACTTCGCTCAGATCTTGCTCAGTCCAGGTATTGCCAGTATCGATAACAGCGACGTTCGACCGCGTTAAATCGTTCAAGATCAAAGCTGCCAAACGCAAGCGCTCGCTGGGTGACAAAGTGTTAGAAATATTTTGATAAATTTCTTGGATAGTAGACTCGGAATTGGGCATCTCTATTCCTCCTGGACTACTATGATACTTCAAATTAGGCGGGGTAAATTTGCCAATCCGCAATAACTGACTAAGTAAAATTTAAGACTTAGTGAGATTTTCCCCTAGCCCCTAACTCGCTTGTATAAAGTTTTATAACGGTTTTTTGCCAAATATTAAAGTAAATTTCATTAAGTTTTACTTTATAAGTGACAGAACTTAGTGTGTTGAAATGGGATTCAAAAAAGGTGAGAACCCAAACAGACCCTATAAGGGAGCGGCGATTAAAGTAGAACCGATTCGCTATAAAAAAGCAATCAAGAACATCAAGAAAATTCTAGCGGATAATCCCCGCGATTTGTGCTTATTCACTCTAGGAATTAATACAGCCTTCAGAGCCAGCGAATTACTTTCAATCCGCTATGGTCAGGTCAAGTTCAAAGATGTTGGCGAAACTCTTGAAATCAAGCAGCCAAAAACCAAACGCTATCGAATGGTGACCCTCAATCGTGCCGCTATAGAAGCGCTCGATAACTATCTCGATAACAAATGGGCCCGATCTAACTTCTCTAAAGACGATTTTATCTTTCGCAGCCAGCGAGGAGTAGTTTTAACAGTCCCTACCGTAACCAATATGGTCAAAGGGTGGTGCAAAGAGGTGGGCTTAGAAGGAAACTATGGCAGTCATACCTTAAGGAAGACTTGGGGCTACTGGCAGTATCAACGAGGAACCCAGGTCGCTCTACTAATGGAGGCGTTTAAGCACTCAAACCAGCGACAAACCCTAGACTACCTCTGCATTCAAGACAAAGATATACAACAGATATTCGATCTAGAGTTATAGGAAAAAATCTATAATCGCTTGTTCTATCCACCAGAGCGCGAAGGTTGAGATTTCATAACCAGCTCTAGCAAAAGAACATCATCTCAATGCACCCCTCGCACTCACAGGGAGCAACCAGATTGCTGACCCCTATTATTAATGAAATAATAGTGGATTTTATGCCTGAAGAAAATTGATTTTAGATCATCTCGAGCCCCCAAAAAATCTGGTTACTTTGGGTGAAGCTTCTCCTATCTAGATAAAACTTCAAGAATTACTTGAAGTTGTAGGAGAAAACAAGCTTGTAATAAAGGTTTTTTTCTCTTCTCTAACTGGGGTTTTATACTCGAGCGCTCGGGTACAATCGTTTTGGGGCTATGTCAGCCCGAAAATCCTTCCGCTCTTGAAGAAAAACTAGCCCTCGCTCTTAGAAAATCTGGGGTTTTTGGCTAATTACCAAGAGCGAGCGCTCAAAGCGTGAAAGAATTCCATTGTCGAACCGGAAAAACTCATGTGAGTCTTTAGATAGGACTTTATTGATGCCTAAAAAAATTCCAGGGAATTCCGGTAAAATTCACGGTCAGTTCGGGGAAAATAGAGGTTAAATGACGAGGTTTGACTGTCCCCCGTATGGTCGCCTAAAAAATTCCCTGCTCTCCCCCGAAAAAACTGGGTATGTTCCAGGTATTCATCGTTAAACGAGCGGTTCTATCTGGGAGCAACAAGAGATATAAAACTACTTCCAAATCTACCCACAATACAAGCTTGTCAATACTTGTTTTATTGAGGCTCAATAAAGAGTTTTTTGCTATAGATGTGTAAAAATATCGTGCAAATGAGTCGCGAGTTCAAATAGATTTTTCTAATAAAGATAAAAGTCCCGATAAAAGCTTTTTAGTTTACCCTGTGACCCCTTCCCCTCACACGAAGCCAAACCGGATAATTGCAAGCAAATGGCCAGCAGTTACCATCCTCAACTGCTGTACTATGGTTTGTACTAAGCTGGTCGAGATTTAACTGCGCTTTTGTTAATTATTTCCCCTGCCCCTGGGTCACTACCGACAACTTCTCAATCTTCAATGAACTATAAAAGAAATTTATATGTAGTGTCCCGACGCGAGCGATTGATAATTCATTAGAAAAACTTATCTTTTGAACTTCGCTTCGGTTTCTTTTTGGGTGAGGCTCGTCTGGCTCCTTGTTTATCGATCGTGGGCATATAATTCAATCCTTTCTTCACAAACTGCCTGTATGCTTTTCGCGTTGAAGGACAGCCCACATCTAAAGTGCGATCTGTTGATAAAAAATACACGTTGGTCATCGCTAAAAAGGTCGTGTATGGCAAGCCGTTAATGTTGAAAAATCTGTCGGCTTCCCCAGAAGTTTTATAGGCTCGATCTCCTCTTTCAGCAGAGAGAATCCTTATTTCCAGTTCAAACTTATCTGGTTCTAGTAGATTAGATTTTTCCGCGTCTCGAATTTTTACGTGTTCAAAATCCAGATCTGGACAGCCATTGCCTAAACCCTTATACAATCTAGCTTGTTGAATTCTGTCGAATTCTGGCCGATGTTGACAAACCTGTAATTTCTTTAGATCTCTTTGATGCCGCCATACGGTTATTTTATGGCAGCCCAAATTAGACGCGATCGTATCTTGGGAACCACCGTACACAAGGCACGATTTACCTACATACACTTTGTTAGAAGTTATGTGAATAATTTTGTAATTCAGTCGGCTTTCGATTACTTTCGCATTGCCCCGAGAACCGTATCTTTTTTGGGATTCTACAGTGAGGTTACGAAACTCATCTATTACCTCTGTTTCTTTATTCAATAGCTTGTCCAAAGTGTAATAACTAGCAGATGTTCTTTTTTTACCTTTCCATTGGCTCAAAACGGCCCTTCTCGCACGTCTTTGCTGCCAATAGGTATGATTTTCTATCACCTCCTTTTTCAGTTCGTTATACGAGAAAACTTTGTCCGTTGAGACGATCGCTCCTAAATCTTCTATCCCTAAATTCCGCGCCGCTTTGTATTGACTTCCCAGGTAAATTGTGGTAAGACCTGTTTTCCGATTCGTTTTGTAATGGCGAATCAATCCTAGCTCTTTGCCTTGAGCCAACAATCTGTAGACTCGCGAGGGGCTTAGATCCAAGAACGCCATTAACCATTCAATCCAGATGTTCAGCACACCATCGCTGTGCGGTTTGTCGAACCATTGGAGTAGATAAAATAGTCTAACTGGGGCTTTGTACTGGTATAGAAGCTCTGTGTGGCACTTTATCTGGTCTGTGTCACTTAGTATTTTGTAGGCTAACGCGCTCTCGGCGCTATGTGTGATAAAATTTAAATAAGGTATGGATTAGAAGCTACTTTATGTAGCTCCTGTAATTAACTGATAAGAATAAAAATACTACAAATTGCTGAGTAAGCGCAACAACAAAAAACTTGAGTAATTTGTTAGGGACAAAGAATCTCGGGTTGTTGTTTTTTTGTCTTTTTTTGGGCTACCGGCTTAAGGCGGGACAGTTTGAGCCAAAATCAAGGCATGGTTAGTCGCGCTTATTCGCGGCAATCTGTCGCGAATAAGCGCCAATTAATCTGACGATTTCTCTGGGGAGTCTTTCTGGTCTTTTTCT